>CADDYT010000094.1 GCA_902810755.1 Chloroflexota bacterium | reverse complement strand
GTGGCCTGCTGCGCACGTGGCCTGCAACCGGGTGACAGATCGTTCACTTTTTCCGTCTGTTCTTCTTGCGTGCTTGCTTCGCCATCTTGCGTTTGTTCTTTTCTTTCCGGTCGGCGTTACCAGTATGCGACGCTCTCTTTATAGAGGTAGTGGATGGTGACAAAGGCGATGTAGCAGGTGGAGCAAGCTGGCTGCGAGTCTGATCCAGCATTCTACTTGCATGGGCAGCAGGGCTGGCAAACAGTGCATTCGGGTCGATGTCTCGCTTTTCCTGTTCTTTCAGGCCCATAAGAACCAGTGCATAGTCCAGATTTATGTAGAAGGTCTCCACTTTATCAGCTTCGTAAGCTTGCTCGATAAGTGGCAGAGCTTCGACTTCCTTGAGATGGGCCAGTTCTTCGATGAGAAAGGCGTTCAGCTCTTCGTCGTTCTGCTCGAACTGTGCCAGTTGCTGTGTCAGGGCGGCGACCGCCTGTGAACGTGCCTCTGGATGCTGACGGGCGATTTCTGCCAGCGCGCTGGCGGCATAGCCACGATCAAAGACTTCGTGGTTGGTTTCGCTTAGAAAGGCGCTGAGCGCGGGAATAGCTGCAGGGCCGATCATGGCATAGATCTTCGCCATTTCTTCGCGAAACCACTCATTGTCAGGCGCGGTACCAAGGAAGGTCAGAAGGGGTTCTATGGCCGCTTCTGCTTTGAGTTGCGCGAGCGCGCGCGCCGCGTGTAGGGAGGCGAAAAATTCCAGCTCGCTACTTTCCTCGCGCTGAAAATCGGGATCTGTTGCCATGCGAATCAGTTCGGGGATGTCTTGCGGCCCGAAGCCGAGGGCCAGGTAATCCGGCCATTTTTCTGCATTTGCCACCTCTTCTCCGCCATACGTGAGTAACTGGCTGACCGGGGGTGTGTATGGCTGCGTACTCATGTTGTTCTCCTTCTCTTCTCTACCTGCTCAGACGGTTGTGTTTCTCGTAATAATCTATGCGCCGCCGCCGCGACGGGATCGACGCCCAGTTGGGCGAGGCAGTCGCGGGTGGTGCAGCCTTCGGGGGTGCCGAGGCTGTGGCCGCGATAGAAGCAGGGCATGCAGGGTAAGTCCAGGCGCACGACGATGGCTTTGCGCTGCGGATCATTGCCGGTAAAAGGTCCCCAGGCTTTGTGGTTGGTCAGGCCAAAGATGGCGACGGTCGGGGTGCCACCCGCGACGGCGAGGTGCATGAGCGCGGAATCGTTGCCGATGAAGAGGTCGGCCAGTTGCAGCGCGGCAGCCGTCACTTTGATACTGCCTTTGCCTGCCAGGCTGCGCGCGGGGATGCCTGATTTCAGCATGCCCATGATCTGCTCGTGTAGTGTCGCCTCTTCCGGGCCGCCCAGTAGCAGCAATTGCCCGCCTGCTTCGCGAAAGAGCGTGTCGGCTACCTGCGCGAAGCGTTCCGGCCCCCACCGCCGCGCCGTGCTATAGCCGCCGCTGCCGGGGTGCATGGCGATGATGGGGTGAGCTACCTTCTCCTGCTCTCCGCAGACCAGTTGTCGTGCCTGCTGCCGTTCTTTTTCGCTTAAGGGGACGGCCAGCCTCGTGTCGGCGGTCGTTGCGCCGACAGCGCGGGCAATGGCCAGGTTGTATTCGGCCTCGTGCATGGCCCCGAAGCCGCTATCGGGAACGCGCACATTGAGGAAGCCGCCGTGTCCATTGTCCAGCCCCACGCGCCACTTTGCCCCCGTTGCCCGCACCAGCAACTGGTGTTTCAGGCGGCCAAAAGGCAGCGTCAGGTGGTGCATGAGCAGCACGGCGTCGTAGTGGCCGCCGCGCAGGTCGCGCCAGAGCGGGGTGAGCCGCTGCAGGTTGCGCGGATTCTTGAGTATTTGCTGCGGGTAATCAAACAGATATTTGTCCAGCACGATACTGTGATTGATGACCTGCCAGCCGTCGAGAATACCGGCGGAAGCGGGCGTCAGCAGCAGGTCAATCTGCGCCTGCGGGTATGTCTCGCGCAGGGCGCGCAGGGCAGGAGTAGCCAGCAGCAAATCGCCGATGCCTGCCATTTTGACGACCAGGATACGCGCATCCGGCGGCAGAGTGATCTGCGCCTCTCCGGGTTGTGCAATGTCTGTACTCATGCCTGCAACTTCTCCCTGGCCACTTCAAAGACCTGAGTGGGCGTGATGTTTTTCATACACTGTGTTGTGTAAAAGCGACAATCTGCCGTATCCTTTGCGCGATAGCACGGGCTGCACCAGATGGGGCTGCGCAGAATCGTTGCTTTCGGGCTGACGGGACCGCTCTGCTCCGGGTCGGTTGGGCCGTGGATGGCGATGAGCGGCGTGCCAACGGCGGCGGCGATGTGCATGGGGCCGCTGTCTCCACTTATCATCAGATCAGCTCGTTGCAAAAGCGCGGCAAGCTGCGGCAGGCTGGTCTTGCCCGCCAGGTTGATCGGCTGCTCGTGCATGCGCTTTGTGACCTCTTCAATCAGCGGGAGATCGACGGACGCGCCGGTCAGAATGACGCGAGCATGTTGCTCGCGGATGAGCCTGTCGAGCAGTGTGGCCCAGTAGGGAAGGGGCCAGCGTTTGGATTGCCCGTTGTTGGAACTGACGTGGCAGGCAATTAATGGTCTGTTTTCGCTTTCCTGCACCCCTGCCTTGCTCAGCAGCCGTCCCACCGCTTGCCGGGCTTGCGGTTCAACATACAGGCGCGGTACGCGGTCTTCAGGGGTAACGATCGCCCCCGCTTTCCGGGCCAGTTCAAGGCAGTAATCGACCTCATGCTTGCTGTCGCCGGGCTTCCAGTGGCGTCCAGGAACGTTATCGGTCATGAAGCCGAAGTAGCTCTCGCGCCCGAAGCCGACTCGGCGGGGCGCGCCACTCAAAACGGCCAGCGTCCCCGCCCACGGACCGAAGACGCTGACGGCCAGATCATAGCGGCGAGCGCGCAGGCGTTTGAGCAGCTTGTATGCCTCGCGCCAGTTCTGCCCGCGCAAAAGTGCCTGTGGGCGCCGCCAGATATTCGGGTCGTAGCAGATGACTTCGTGCAGGTCGGGGTCGGGCCTGGCAATGGCGCCGCTGGCGGGAACGGCCAGCAGGTCGATTTCCGCCTCCGGGTAGGCCCGTTTCAGGGCGCGTACAACGGTGAGCGAAAGGACGAGATCGCCGATGAGGTCGAGGCGAATGACCAGAATGCGCCGGGGGTGAAAGGTTTGCGGCGTCAGGGGCGGAAGATGTTTGCCCCGCCTGCCCAGCCAGAGCAAAAATCCGACAGCGGTCATGAATGCAGAGATACATGCGCCCAGCACGCCCTTGCTGGTGCGTATGCCGAACTTGCGCAGCTTCGTTTTCGTGTCCGGCGGCAAGGGATAGCCGTAATCATCCAGCGTTTTGTTATGCAATTGTACTGCTGTTCGTGTCTGTATTGTTGCCATAACTGTTGATATCCCGTGCCGTTTGTAATTGCGCCTCTACATTATCCCGTTGCTGCCTGAGCAGGCCCGGCGCGTTAATCGCTGCCAGGACGCTCTGCTCCGGTATGTTGCGCACGCAGGGGTGGGCCGCCAGTTCGTCAGGAGAGAAATCCAGGCGACCGCAGGGAATGCAGGGGCAGCCGGGGCAGCGTAGCTGCGAGGCGACGACGAGGTGCTGCCGCGCCTCGCCCCAGGGGCCGAAAATGCGCGCATCGGTCGGCCCGAAGATTGCCACTGTTGGCGTCCCCTGCGCCACTGCCAGGTGCAGCGGCCCGCTATCGACGCCCAGCACCAGCATGGCGCGTCCCAGCAATGCCGCCAGCTGGCCCACCGTCGCATCGGTAATCGTCACCGGCGGCGTTGTCATGCTCTGCGCAATCTCCATCAGCAGTGACTGCTCGCTCTTACTGCCTGTGAGGATGATACGCGCAGGCGTGGCGGTTGTCAACGTCTTCGTGAGCGTGTTAGCAATATATGTCCATGCCTCGGCGCGCCAGAGCTTGACAGGGGCGCCACTGCCAGGGTGGATGATCACAACGGGCGTTTCGGCGTCTATTCCCTCTTTGCGCAGCCGTTCCGCGACCCATGCGCGTTCCTCTGCTTTCGGTTCGAAGCGCAGGGGATAGGCAGCGGGAGTAAAGGGTTCTGGTAGCGGTTGAGCGCCGAGCAATGCCAGCCCGGCGCTGGCGAGGCGCAGATTGGAGCGGGTCGCGTGTTCCGGTGACTGGAATGGCAGGGCGTGGGTGAGAAATGGCTTGCCGGGGGCAAGGGCATAGCCCACGCGGCGCGGAATACAGGCGAGGTAGAGCAGGGCCGCGCCCCACCAGAAATCCGGGCGCAGGTTGATGGCGAGGTCGTAATGCTGGCGACGCAATTGCCGCGCGGCTTTGACCAGCAAGAAGTAGGGGGCCAGCGCCTTCTGCGGGGCGCGCTGGAAGCCGGGAAACGGGCAGGTAATCAACCGGTCGATGGCGGGATGGCGCGCTACAATCTCGCTTGACCAGGGGCCAACCATCATTGTGATCTGCGCCTGCGGCAGTTGTGCTTTCAGGGCGTCCAGCACCGGCGTCGCCAGCAGCATGTCGCCCAGGTGATCCGGGCGCACGAGCAGGATGCGTGGCGCCCTTGAGACCGGTATTCGCGCCCGGCGAGCCGCGAAAAAAGCTCCTGGCGCGCCGATTATACGTAGCAGCAGCAGAATCAGTGTGCGAAGCAGACGTTTCAAGGCGTGACCTCTTTGCTCTGTGGAGATGGAATAAGGCGCTGGACTGCCTGCCACACATCATCGACCGTCACTGACTGCATGCAGGTACACCTTTCGCAGGGTTGCATTTTGCCCAGGAAGAAACAGGGGATACCCGTCGGGTGTCGCCAGAGCGCGATATGTGTGGGGTCATCGAGCGGGTAGGGGCCATATTCCTGCGGGCTGGTCGGGCCGAAGATGGCGATAACCGGGGTATTGACGGCGGCGGCAAGGTGCATCGGGCTGCTGTCGTTGCCGATAAAGAGATCACAGCGTTCAAGCCACGCTGCCAGTTCGCCGATGCTGGTCCTGCCCGCCAGGTTGACAACTCTTCCCTGTGGGATATCGAGTGCGGCCAGCAGTTGAGCATTGAGCGCATCATCGCTCACGCCGCCAATGAGGAGTACCTGCGCATTGAGTTCATCGATCAGTTTGCGCGCCAGGGTGCGATAGCGTTCGAGCGGCCAGCGTTTCGCCGTCAACTCCATGCCCGGATTGCTGCCGCCGCCGGGGAAAAGGGCTACCAGCGTGCGCGGCTCGTACTGCTCTGCCTGCCGCTGCACCACCTCGCGTTCTTCGGCAGTTGGCACGAAGCGCATACGAGGAGCATCAACAGGCAGACCGATGGCGCGGGCGAGATCGAGGTAGATTTCGACCTGGTGCTGCAGCGCATCGGGCGTGCTGGAGGTCGGCACGCGGTCGGTCAGGGAGAAGCCGCGCCCCAGGCTGTCGGGTCCGACGCGACGCGGGATAGCGGCCAGCCAGGGCAGCAGTGTGAGCATGGGCGAGCGGTCAAGCACGAAGGCCAGGTCAAAGCGTTCTCTACGCAGTCGCGCAGCAAGTTGTAGGTACGCGCGCAGGCCGTAGCGGCCCGGAATGCCCACATTGCTGCAATCGATCACGGTATCGACGGCAGGGTGATGCTGCGGGATGACTTTTGACCATGCTCCGGCCACGTAGGCAATGCGCGCCTGTGGATAGGCCCGGCGCAGCACTTCCAGTAGCGGCGTGGTCATCACCAGATCGCCCAGACAGCAAGGCTTGATGACGACAATGGAGCGCGGGTCGGCTCGTCGCATGAAAAGCGCCTGGATGCGATTGAGCAGCGCAAAGGGAATGCGCAGGCAGGCGCAGAGTATGGTAATCAATTGCTGGCGCAGTGTCTACACCCCTTTATTCTCTTCTGGCGGCGGAGGTGTTGCCTTGCCGTCGGCGCGCATGGTCTCCTGGGCGCTGAGATCGGCAGGGGCGTCGGCGCGCATGGTCTCCTGCCCATCTGCGCCAGACGGTGTCTCTGCGCTCGCGCGCATAGTGGGCATATGCGACGAGAAATTGTTCTGCACCAGCGTGCCGCAATTGTGGCAGAAGGCATGGTTGGGATTGAGTTCAGCCTGGCAAACCGGGCAATAGCGCGGCGCATTCACCCCCATCGCTGCAGGCGCCGGGACAGGTGGCGGCATGGGAGGCATACCCATGGGAGGAGGTGGTGGAGGGGCCATCATCGTTTCCATCTCGCCGCCTGCAAAGGGTTCCGCTCCCGGCGGTGGTGGCGGGGCCGTGATGGGGCCAACATCAACGTAGGACTGGTAATCGGGCGCGGTCGGTGGCGGGTAGGGACCGGTTCCAGGCTCGCCGATCGCGGTATAGGGCATAGTTCCTCCTGTTTGCGGAGCAGTTCCCGGCGGCAGCGGCGGTTGCTGCTGCGGAAGATTGGCCTGCAACTGCTTCAGTTCGTTCTGCGCCTGCTGTACTTGCTGCTGGAGTTCTGTCAGCGCCTGGCAGATCGGCAGCAACTCGCTTTGCGTCAGTTGCCCGTTCGCATACAACTCCATCGTCTTGCCGATCAACATGTTATGCTGCGTATTGATATGCCGCATCAACCCGTCAATATTCGCGCGCAGTCGCTGCGTCCTTGCCAACCGCGCGGCCTCCTGTGAGGCTTTTTCCAGTCCGCGATGGACCGAATCCCAGAGATTCATACTATTTCTCCTCCCATATCTGATGCTATCCCCGTGTCGCGTCGCCACTTCTGAATTAGCCGCTTCCCATTATATCAGAGGCGTCCTGTCCCGTCGAGGTGTGGCTTCTCTTTTACAGAGATGTTGCGGAAAATAGGAAATATCGCCTATTCTCTTCCCTGTAGCTGTCAGATTGTGCTATATAAATGTGTGGGGGAAACAAGCAGGCATCCATGACACTGTTGCTACAGATAGGGGGCAGAAATGCGTACTTCTCAGGCGTCCTCGTCATCCCGTCCGGCACGCGCTCGCCGTACAGGGCGTTTTCTTCTTATCATCCTTCCCCTTGTCCTGCTGGCGGCCCTGTTGTTCTCGTTTATGAGGCCACTATGGAACAGGAGTGAGGTAAGTCATCCTTTTGCCTCGTCAGCGCACGCGCTTTCAGCCATGAGCGAAGAGGGCCATCCTGCTGCCATATCGGGGCATGCAGTAACCCCGACCGCTACCCTGACTCCGACCGCAACTTCTACTCTGACTCCAACCACAACCTCTACCCCGCCCGGCCAGGTCAATATTCCCCACTATGGGGGAAGTTTGAACGTTCCTTGCAGCGATGTCACGGCCCCGTTTAATCAGACGGCTATTTTCTGGTTCGGCAGCGTGAGTTCCAGCAGCGATTACGTCGATGTGCGCGCGGCTTACAGCGATAGCTACCTGTTCATCAGCCTGAATATCATTGACCGCTATGTCTGGTATGATGCTCATGCCAGTAGTCCGAACCTGGGCATAGGAGATACGGCAACGCTCTATCTCGACACGAACCCCGGTGGCAGCAGCGTGCCTCAGAAAACGGCCTACAAGTTTCTGGCGCAGGTGGATAACGGCCAGCCGCGCGCAAATTACCAGCGCGCGTATCAGGGAAATGGGAGTGGATGGTCGGTATCATCAACGGCCTTTACGACCTGCAGCGGCTGGCGCGGCACAAGCATCAACGGCGGAGATGACGCAGGCTGGAGCATGACCTACGAGATCCCCTTTTCTTCGCTCGTCCAGTCTGCCGCCCCTGCTCAAGGCAGGAGTTGGAGACTGGCGCTGGCGGTCCAGAATCAGGATAATGCCTCTGCCAGCCCGCTAGTCGTCACGTGGTGGCCGCAATCGGCGCAGGGGACAGCCTCAACGAGCTGGGGGCAACTGGTCTATGGCCTGCCAGTCTACCGACCCTCGCAAACTACCGGCACAGTCTCTACCATACGCAACGGCGTCAACAATCAGGTGGTGACCGATGCGATGGTCGGCGGTGGCCTGGGCTGTTATGGCCTGAATCAGGGAAGCTTTCGCTGGACATACTGGGCTACAAAAAACTGGGCCGGTTCCACCAGAGCGGATGTCGCGAATCAGTCCGATGTCTCCGACTGGGAATGTTTTACGAAATATTACATCACTATCCCCCTGAGTTCGCTGCCGCGTGGAAAAGGGGTCATTTCTGCAAAGATTACCCTCTATGAGACGGGGAATATGGGTCAAAACGGCTTGCCTGGACCCAATCCCTCCAATATTGAAGTGGCAACGGTGAATCAAGCGTGGAGCGTGTCTACCATTGACTGGAATAATGCTCCGCCGGTTGGAGAGGTTATCAGCATGACGACGGTCAATCTCTACGTCCAGGCGCCGCTGCCGGGGAACGCCTATACCTGGGATGTGAGCGCGGCGGTGGCAAACGCCTATGCGTCCGGGCAACCACTGCGCCTCGTGTTTTATTCCACTGACGCCCCACGCCACAGCGGCAAATATTTTACTACATCATACCAGCCTTCCTGGGATATAGAGGGCAGGCCGGCATTGCAGGTCACGCTGGGGTAGTTTGTCGCTGGACAGAGATAGCAAGCAAGAAGAGAGGCTGCATGGTGGCCACCATGCAGCCTCTCTTCTTGCTTGCCGTCGTTCTCTATGCTTTCTTCTCAGAGCCGAGGATCGCGTTTTGTGTGGTGCCACAGACGGAACAAGTCCCCTTAAGGGCCGGTTTCCCGTTCTTCATGGTCACGCGCTGGGGGTCCTTCATCTCCGTCTTTTTCTTGCACTTGACGCAGTAATATTGATCAGCCACTGTCGTTACCTCCTTACATGTACTCGGTTCGTTAGAAAATATCTACGTCCCCTGGGTCTGGGGAAACTGCACGCGAAAGATAGGTCTCGTATGCCTGCGCCTGCAGGCGGCGCTGAACCGTGACAGCCTGTGCCAGATCGGCGAACGGGGCGAAGAGCGTTGGCCCACTGCCCGATAGCCGTACCAGGGGCGCGCCAGCCTGCAACATGGCCTCTCTGGCCCGGGCAACCTCCGGGTAGTGTTCCAGCACGCCGCGTTCCAGCGCATTGTGCAGGTCTTGCGGCTCCGGGCTGCGTCCTTCTGCCAGCGCCGTGCATACCGCCCGGCTGTGCGAGCCGTCGGTATAGTCGCTGGCCGACAGGTTGCGGAAGACGGCAGCCGTGGAGATGCTGATGGCAGGTTTCAGCAGCAGCAGCCAGCGCATTGAGGGCGGCAATTGCGCGTCCAGTGGCTGGACGCGCTCGCCGCGTCCTTCGCAGAGGGCCAGCCCGCCTGTCAGGAAGAATGGCACATCCGAACCCAACGCGGCTGCCAGATCAAGCAGATCGGTCTGGGAAAGCGGCAGTTGCCGCTGTAGCGCGAGCAGCACGGCGGCGGCATCACTGCTGCCACCGCCGAGTCCGGCAGCTACAGGGATGCGTTTCAGTAGTTCGATACGCACCCCTTGTTCCAGTCTCAGTTGTCGGCGCACCAGTTCGGCGGCGCGCACGACCAGATTTTCCGTGTTGTTTAGCTCCGGCACGGAGCAAAGCAACTGCACCCGACCATCGTCGGTGGCCGTGAGGCAGAGCGTATCGTAGAGATCGATCTCCTGCATCACCGTCGCCAGTTCGTGATAGCCGTCCGCTCTGCGTCCCAGCACATCGAGCGTCAGATTGATTTTGGCATACGCCCGGATAAAGCAGCCGACGCGCTTATCCGGTAGAAGCCTTCGCTGTGCATGATTCATGCTCGCATTGTGCCTTGCGCTATCCTGTCTGTCAAGTTTGAGTCGTTAGACATGACTAATGGAGTAGGGAAGAGGTACTGAATAGCCCGGAATGCCTGTAGATCGTACAAAAAAGCTGAAGTATGCTATACTGGTGAGCAAGCACATAGATGTATTTCGCTACCAGGACAAGGAATACAATGGATATTACTGTTGCGTATTTTCACCCCCTGCTTCACCCGGAGAATGTGAAGCGCGATTTTGACCAGATACGTGCTGCCGGTGCGAACGGCATTGTCTACGCCATCCACGAGCAAGAGGCAACGCGCTGGCCGCGTGATCTGGAACGAGGCATGCGGCAGGCGCAGGATGCCGGGCTGAAGGTCTACCTGAGCCTGGGCCGCTACGGCAACGTCTTTTCCGGCCCCATGCCCATGCCCAGCTGGTACACCTTTCACAACCCCCGCTCGCGTGTCATGGACAGCAATGGACGCTACCATGATATCTCCTGCTATAATCACAGGCCGTTTCGTTTCTGGCTTTTTGATGAGATCGAGAGCTACCTGCGTGCCTTTCCCATCAACGGCATCTTCATCGATGAGCCGCGCGGCGCCGATATCACCTGTTTCTGCTCCGTCTGCCGCGCCCTCTGCCCCGATGTTGTTGACCTGCCCGGCTTTCGCCGCCGTTCGATGGTCGAATTTCTGGGCGAACTCTGCGCGCATGTCAAGCGGGTAGATGCCCACGCGAAAACGATGGTCGCCATTGTACCCGGAAACCTGAGCCAGCTCGACGCGCTGGCCGCCCTGCCGCACCTGGATACCATTGGCTGCCACCTCTTCTGGAAGGTCTTCAAAACGGATGTCGCGCAGGTGAGCGAATGGAGCCGCCGCGTGGTGGAAACGACTCGCGTAGCAGGCAAACGCAGCCAGCTCTGGCTGCAAAACTTCGATCTGGATGAGGAGAGCGAAGAGCAACTGGGCGATGCCTTTACCCGCGTATTACACGCCGAACCCGATGACATTGGCTGCTACTACTACTGGCGCAATAACGCCAATCCAGACCAGGTCTGGCAGCAGACGCGCACCCTTCTCCGTCACATCCCCCGCCGCCAGCTCTACTGGCACACAACTCTGACGACTAGCAAAGAAAATCCGTAGGCGCCGATTGAGCGAGCGCCCCGCCAGTTGATTGGCCAGGTTGGCCTGTGAAGCCACGTGGGGCAATAGATTGGCGATGCGCTCGCTCAATCGGCGCCGGATACCTGTTTACTGTTTGCCTGGGCCGGTTGCTTCCTTAATCTTGCTGTAGACCTCGGCGAGCAGGGTACGCAGGGTTTCGATGCGCTGCTGCATGCTGGCTTTTGTGCCGCTGGCAGGCAGGACGATGGCCTGCATGCCGAGGGCCGCAAGGGCGAGGGCATCTTTCTCGTCGAGGTTGCCGCTCACATTCAACATGCCGGGGAAGCGGGCCGCCTCGCGCACGGCGCGGTAGTGCAGCAGATCCTCGATGCTGATCGACTCGATTTCGCCGGGCATCTCAAAATCGAAGAGCGCCGCCGTGATGCTGTCGAATGCTGTCAGGTTGCGAATGAAGGAAGGATAGTGTTCTCCCTCACGCATGGGAACGGTGATAACAAGATCAATGTCTCTGGTGGGCAGGGCCAGCAGACGGGCCGGTGCGTCAAGGGGCAGAATAATGTAATTGACGCCCTGATCTCTCAGGTGTTCAATCTGCTCGTGGTCGAGCTGCTCCCAGCCGCCGCTGATTTGCAGCCCGCAAATGATATTTTCACCCGCCTCTTTCGCGGCCTCTATGCCCTCATGCAGGTTTTCCAGCAAGCCCGCGTCCTCGCCATCCCAGCTAAAGATCACGCTATCGGCACCCGCCTTGATCGCCGCCGCCGCGCTGTCCTTATCGAGTGTGGGCAGGGAAACTATGATCGCGGCGGCTCGCGGCTTGCTTTCAGGTTTTGCTTTGCCCAGGAAGCCTATACCGCCGCCGGTCTGCGCGCGGCGAGCCTGCGTAAACATGTCTAACAACTTACTCATCGGTCTGCTATGTCTCCTTTATTAGTCTCATCATATCAGTCACATCACTTCATCAGTCTTTCTGATACATGTTGATGTGCATTGATCTGTCATGCGTGCAAGGCAGTAGTGTCACTGTATTATAGCACGTTCTGGGCAGGTAATCTTCCTCCTAATTTGCTTGCCCCGTCTTACTCGATGGTTTATAATGACCCTCGTTATTACTGACCTGTGATGCAATCCATCGGGTTGAACATATATTGAGGTAGAGGCGGAAGTATTCTATGCTACAAGATGCCATTGATGCATTTATCACCTCGCTCTCCACACGGGAGCAGGGGCGTGGGGGCAATAATCAGAACACCGTGCTGGCCTATCGAAACGATCTCAATCAGCTTCGGGCCTATCTGGAAGCGCAGGGCGTCGAGAGCTGGTTGCAGGTGACTCACGAACATATTGAAGCTTACGTGTACACTATGCGCGAAGATCACGGCTATCGCCCGACGACCATCGCGCGCAAACTGGCGGCGCTCAAATCCTTCTTTCGCTCTCTCCATGAGCAAGGCGTCATGGAAACTGAGCCTGTGGAGGGCCTGGAGATGCCGCGCGTGCAGAAAGCCCCGCCGAATGTACTGAACGCCGAGCAGATTCACCGTCTGTTCAATCAGGTCGAGGTCGAGACTCCTGGCGGCCAGCGCGATCTCGCCATGCTGCACGTCCTCTACGCTACCGGCATGCGCGTCTCCGAACTGGTCTCGTTAAATCTGGATGATTTTGACCCCGCGCGCTCCACCATCACCTGCGCCGCCCATAATGGGCAGAGCAGTCGCGGGGGGCGTAACAGGCGCGAGCGTGTCCTGCCCTTGCCGGAAGTCGCTGTTGTTGCGACGCAGCAATATCTTGCCAACGCGCGGCCCGTTCTCATCGTTCACCACCCGGACGAGCGGGCGCTCTTTCTGAACCATCACGGCGAGCGATTGACGCGCCAGGGCTTCTGGCTCATCATCAAAGGCTATGCGCGGCAGGCGGGCATCACCTCCATCACCCCGCACATGCTGCGCCACTCGTTCGCCATCCATATGCTCAACGACGGCATGGAACTGCGTTCGGTGCAGGAACTGCTGGGCCACGCCCATATTTCAACCACCCAGGTCTATAGCCAGCTTGCGCGTCTGAAAACCACGTCAGGAGTGTAGGAGAGGCCATTATGTCGCTTTACGAACAACTTATGGAGGCAACAGCAGCCATTCAGGCGCGCACCGCCCTGAAACCAGCTGTCGCGCTCATTCTCGGCTCCGGGCTGGGCAGCCTGGCGGAGGAGGTACGCGACGCGACGGGCATCCCTTACGAGGAAATTCCTTATTTTGCCCGCTCGACCGTCGTGGGCCATGCCGGTCGCCTGCTTATCGGCACGCTGGAAGATGTGCCGGTAGTGGTCATGCAGGGCCGTTTCCACTTCTACGAGGGCTACTCGCCACAGATCATCACCTTCCCCGTGCGCGTCATGCACCTGCTCGGCGCGCAGACGCTCATTGTCACCAACGCGGCAGGCGGCGTCAACCCGGCCTATCGCCCCGGCGATTTCATGCTCATTCGCGACCACATCAACTTCCCCGGCCTCGCGGGCGTCAACCCCCTCATCGGGCCAAACGAAGAGCGTCTGGGCGAGCGTTTCCCCGCGCTGGCGAAAGCCTACGACCCGCAGCTACGCGCCCTTGCCCGCTCCGCCGCCGCCCAGTGGCCGGACATGACCCTGCACGAAGGCATCTACACAATGGTGGCCGGTCCAAGCTACGAAACGGGCGCGGAACTTCGAGCTTTGCGTATCCTCGGCACCGACGCCGTCGGCATGTCAACGGTGCCAGAAGTCATCGTCGCCCGCCACATGGGTATGCGCGTCCTCGGTCTCAGCCTGATTACCAACACGGCCACCGGAGAGGAAAGCGAAGAGGTCAACCACGCGGAAGTGCTGGCAGCAGCAAAGGCCACGCAACCCCTCTTCGTGGCCCTCGTTCGCGGCATTATCGGCGGTATTGCTAATTTGCCTGACTGATAACGATGTTGTACCAGCTCCAGTTGAAGTGTACGCCATCCCAATCGGTGAGGACTACAAGATCATAGTTGCCCGGCGCGACCGATGGAGATATCTGATATTGCCATGTAACCTGCCCTTTTGTATTGGATAGTTGCGTCTGAGCAGTGGTGGGATCAAAGTTTAACCCGGAAACCTCTGAAACGGGGTGGTTATTAACATATCCGGTGATAGGGTTTTGAATAGCCTGAATATTTTTCAGGGTTGAAGTGGGTATATTTAAGGGTTTCGTAATGCGCTGAATGAGCCAGAGTTTGCAGGTAATGCCAGAATCAGAAAGGGCTGTTCCCGCCGCTAGCGGACCATGTTTTTGATCTGTCACCTGAACTACCACATGGTAGACTGCGCTTCCATTAGCTATCTCATTGTAGGAATAGCTCTTTATCAATGGCAATCCTAATGATTGAGGAGTCACCCTGGGAGTCGTTACAGGAGTCGTGCCGCCTGTCTTTTGCTGACTGGTATTGATGCTGGTCGGCGAACTGGTTGTTCTGGCGGGAGAGAAATGCACGAAGGCCCCGAAGGCGAAGCCGGTAATGAGGCCGGAGAGGGCGAAGAGGATAACGGCCATCACTGCTACCCTCAACGCCTGTGAATCGCCGGTATGGTTATTTGTAGGACTGAAACTCGGTCTTGTTAGTGTTTGCATTCTCAGAAATTGCTCTTTCCTCAGGTTTCTCAGATTCTGGTATCTTCTGACGTCTTCGTACATCTTATCTTTCTCCAAAGCATACCATGTTTGTGCCTTTCTCCTGTTCAAATAAACCATCCAGTAGCCAAAAATGGCCCCCTTTTTTTCCCATGTGGGGGGATTGTTTCTGCTTTCGCTCACGATAGTCTTTCAACGCTGCTCCTGTTCTCCTTCAGTCTTTGATTGGTAGCAGCGGTAGGCGAAGCCGAAGGCGGCGCAGAGGACGGCGGTGGCGCCGCCAATGAGCAGGGCGAGTTGTGTGCCGCCAAGCTCGGCCAGCGCGCCGACGAGGAGCGCGCCGGGGGCGCTGGTGCCGGAGAAGATGTAGCTGTAGAGGCCCGCCACGCGGCCTTGCAGGTAGCCCGGCGTGCCAAGCTGGACGGTGGCATTGGTGTTGGAGGTATAGAGGGTGTAGCAGATGCCGGTGAGCAGCAGCAGGATGACGGTGCCAACGACGGTGTTTTGCGGGGCCAGCACCAGCTCGCCGATACCAAAGCCGGTCGCACTGAGCAGCAGGATGGGCCAGGTGGCGCGACCAAGCGAGGCCGACACGAGCGCGCCGATCAACGCCCCCGCGCCGAAACAGGCGGTGAGCAGGCCGTAGACTTCGGCTCCCCGGTGCAGCGTGTCGCTGGCAACGAGCGGCAGCAGCACGGTGAAGTTGATGCTGGCGATACAGATGAAGAGGAACATTGCCAGCGCCAGCCAGACCGTCGGCGTCTGGAAGACGTAACGCAGACCCTCGGCGATGCCTTGCAACACGCGCGGCTTGCCATGTCGCTCGATAGGCAACAGTTCGTCGACATGCATCGCCAGCAGGGCGATGATGACGGCAACGTAGCTGATGGCGTCGATGCTGAAACAGATGCCCACGCCGAAAGCCGCGATAAGGATGCCGCCGAGGCCCGGTCCAACGATGCGCGTAGCATTGGCCAGACTCGAATTGAGCGCGATGGCGTTGGGCAGTTCCTTGCGTCCAACCATCTGGAAGATGAATGCCTGCCGACTCGGATTGTTCAAGATCAGCACGAGGCCGCGAGCGGTGGCGATAGCATAGGTTTCCCACACGGTGACGATATGCAGAAGCGTGAGTACAGCCATGATGCCGCTACAGAGGGCAAGCGCGATCTGTGTGGCGATCAACGTATCGCGATGGTCAAGCCGGTCGCTGATGGCCCCGCCGAACAGGCCAAGCACCACGTAGGGGCCAAATTGCCAGAAGGAGAGGAAGCCGACGGCAAATGCCGAATGCGTCAGTTCAAGTACCAGCCAGGCCATGGCCGCGCTTTGCAGCCACGTGCCGATCTGCGAAAGAAACTGGCCTGAAAAATACAGTCGATAGTTATAGTGTTCACGCAGGCTTGCAAACGTGCGCCCGCTAAAAAGTTTGCCAGAAGAAGCTCGATTTTGAGTGTTCATACCCCTACTACAGCGCGGTTCACCGACATGGAACTCCCTGAGGAGGGTAGGGACGACCCTTGCGCTCGCCCTGGAAGCTCAATCCTTACGAACCTGGCTTTAACTATGAGAATGCCCTTCGGATATGCCATGCCATGAAAAACCAGAGCCGGCGTGTCATGCTTCGCTGCGCTCAGCATCTCTGGCGAGCTATGTCGCTCAGGTGGTCACCTCAGATGCTGAGCGCAGCGAAGCATGACAGGTTCCGACCGGCTTTTCACGGCATTGGGATGATTCTATTGTAATCCTTTTGATCGCTGTATGTCGAACTCTACCAGGGCCTGTCAGGGAAATGTCTGGAACAGATCGCTTAAATCTGTTGCCTGCGCGGCAGCGCCCAGCAAGGGGGAGACGCCGAAGATTTCCTCGACCGTGCGCAGGGTGGAGCTATGGGTGTAGTGGATGGTGTCGGAGTAGCCGTGACCCTTCGCGTCGGGAGAAAGCACAATCATGCCGATGGGGCCGTCCCCTGTTGTCGCCTCGTCCCACGTGATGAAGATGGCGCCGCCATTTTTATAGGCTGTCGAGCGCATAATCATCGGGATCTGCTGTGAGAGCCAGGTATCGCCCTGCCTGATGGTATCAAACGCTGGCGGGCAGGGAGTATGCATATCATCGCACAGGTTGGGCGTGATGAAGTTGTAGCGTCCTTCCGTGTTGTGGGCCAGGTCTGATGAGAGTTCGCTGAAGGGGCGCACATGTGCGATACAATACGCCGAATCGATGTTATTATCATCTGTCACATCATTGAAGTAGACCATCGGGTCATGTTTGACGGCATACGCGCCAATACTCATGAGCGGGCAAACCTGCCCGTTCGTACTCTCCTCATACGCCTTCCACGAGATATGTGCGTTGTTGAGCAGCGTCGTGAGGTGTTGTGTGGTATTCTGGTGATCGATGTATGGCGAAGCATCATCTGCGAGGCCGAAGTTGGTTCCCGCTTCCAACCAGAGATAGTTGGGCAGGCTTGGATGATTGCCCGGCGGGTTATAATACTGTTGTGCGTAAGAGGCCATCGGCAACAGCGTGTGATTGATATAGGGCGCCGATGAGTTACCCTTGATATCTGACCAGTTGTGGTTCTCCATCACAATCAGGAAGACGGTTTTGATCGCGTGATTGCCAGTCGGCGTTTCCTGCTGTGAGCTTCTACTGGTGGCAGAGGGCGCGGGAAGGGCATGTGAGAAAGGCGCAGGGGTCGCATTACAGGCTGCGAAAAGAGCTGCCGCCAGCAAGAAGACGGACAGCGTGCGCATAAGCCGGGCAGTACGGCGTAAAATCATGACAATATTTCCCTATCCAGGCAGAACAGCCGGGTCTGCATATACTGCTACTGGTTGTCTCTCTTAGTCTACGGTACCAGCCATCTGCAAGTGCGTCAATAGCTTCTGGCCATTACGGCATGACATCCAGGTCGGTTTTTCATAGCTGGCGAATGTGCAGTTCCTGCCCTATATTAACCTGCAAGGAAAAAGCTTTATGTGAAAGAGGGTCAGGAGTATGGACAACTTGATAGAAATATCGCGTAAGTGGGTCAGGGAGAACTACGGGGGAGGGGTTGTACATTTGCTTAAGGCAGAGGAATGGCTCAGGCGAATCGATTCTGCCGCTTCAGAGGCCATGTTGCTGGCGGCATTAACACATGATATGGAACGGGCATTTCCGGGTTCCGACAGCCCCAGGCAAGACGCCGCGCTCGGCCCGGATGACCCCATCTATAATAATGCGCACTCAGAACGCTCCGCGCGCATTGTCGGCGCATTCCTGCGCGCACAGGGGGCGCCGGAGGCGCTGGTAACAGAGATAGCCGATCTGATACGAGTCCACGAATTTGGCGGCTGGCCCGCAGCGGATAAGGTGCAGGCAGCAGATAGCCTCAGCTTCCTGGAGGTCAATGTCGATCCCTTCCTGCACAGAGCTGGCACGCCCGGAAACTGGACGCTCGCGCAGGTGCGCGCCAAATTCGACTGGATGTACGAACGCATCAAGCTCGTCGAAGCACGCGCCCTGGCTGCCCCGCTGTACGAGATTGCGCTGCACAAACTGCGACAGAAGGAAGAGGGAATAGGGTAGGATAGGAGTGCGCGGAGGTAATGAACTTTTCCAGACAAATGTGGTTAGCCCATGTCATGCGGAGCGGCAGCGAAGCATGACATGGGCTTAGCGTTGCTCGCGCACGTAAAGAACGAAGATAGCTGCGACGATCAGGCAGAGGGCGGCGGTGGAGAAGACCAGCCGGTAGCCCAGCTCGATTTGCCCGAAGATGTCGGCGACGTTGAGGATCAGGTTACCGATCAGCGGGGCGATGATGGCCGGAATGGTCGCGGAAGAATCCCAGATGCCCAGGTCTTTGCCCGCGTTTTCCAGGGAGGGCAAGGCATCGATGGACAGCGCCCAGTCGACGCTCATGTAGACGCCGTAACCCAGGCCGAAGACGATGCCGAGCGGCCAGAGCCAGATGGCCAGACTGCTGGGGAAGATAACGAAGGCGGCGGCGGCCAGGCTCATGCAGATGGTCGCAATGCTCACCAGTGGGGCGCGCCTGCGCAGGCGATCCGAGAAGATGCCGGAGAGAATGCCGCTCACCACGCCGCCACCAAGCGCCAGCATGGCAACGACAGCAGTCACCTCCACAAAATTGGTGATGCCTTGCACGCGGGCGAAGTAGTATTCGATATAGGTCATAAACAGGGCCAACCCCAGCATGATGCAGAAGCGGGTGAAGAAGACGACGGTGAAGTTATAGGCTCGCCAGGGCGCGATCCAGTTCTGCACGAACCAGTGGGTGAAACGCTGTCGGATGCTTTCTCGTTCTGCTTGCGCCGGTCGGCGGGAAGGCTTGAAAGAAACTTCATGGATGCTCATCGTAACCACGATGCCGATGACCAGGATGAAGGCGGTCATGATATAGTAAATACTGGCGTGAGAACGGATCAGGCTGCGGCTGGCTGATTGCTGGTTGACATTGCCCAGCAGGATGGCCGCCAGCCCCAGACTCGCCACATTGCCGAGAATTGTCATCGCTCCCACATAGCCGGAGGCCTCGCCGCGCCGCGATTTCGGCACGAGGTCTGGCACAAGGCTTTGATAGGAAGCAGTCACAACGTTGTTTCCGATATGCAGGATCGAGAGGCCCAGCAGAAATATGCCCACGTTGCTGGCAGTAGCCAGCAGGGGGGTGCTGATGAGCAGCAGCGAACCACCGGCGGCAATGTAGGGACGACGGCGGCCCAACGACACCGAAGTGCGGTCAGAGAGCCTGCCGATGAGAGGCGGCATGAGCAGTGAGACGACCGAAGCGGCAGCAGTGAGCCAGCCCAGGAATGTCGCTTGCTGCACATTGCCCACCGAGCCGCCCTGCACAAAGAGCAAAATCTGTGTCGGAATCACAATAGGCAGCAAGGCTGCATACTGCATATTTAAGCAAAACCATAAGAGGTTTAACTTCACTTCCTGAAGAATCGAACGCAGAGAAATAAGCGCGCTCCTTTCTCCTACCTACCCGGCCCTACGCTATCGATACGTCTGATCGCTATTCCCCGCTTCAATGTTGAACTGGCGCGGCTATCTCCCTACTTCTAGCGCGGGCTGGTCTGCTTGCCGGGGAGCGAGCGGCAGCGTGAAACTGAAGGTCGTGCCTGCTCCCTCTTCGCTTTCTACCCAGATTTTGCCCTGGTGGCGGGCGACCAGGTTGGCTGCTATCGTCAGCCCCAGACCGAGACCGGACGCGATGGTTTCCTGGCCCTGAATGCGGTAAAACGGCTCAAACACCCGCTCCTGCTGCTCGGCGGGGATGCCGGGGCCGAAGTCCTGCACGCTGGCGGTCACAGACTGCTCGTCGCGTGCCAGTCTGACCACGATTCTGTCAGATGCGGGTGCATACTTGATGGCGTTGGTGAGCAGGTTCGTCAGCACCTGACCAATGCGTTCGCGGTCGCCCCGAATTGTCGCGTGCGTCTGCCCCTCTTTCACCAGCGTGTGTTGCTCCGTTGTCAACTGGATGTCCGCCATCACTTCCTCTACCAGATCATCGAAAGCGAAATCGCTCTCGCGCAGCCGCAGCCTGTTCCCTTCCATGCGATTGATGTCCAGTAAATCGTCGATCAGGCCGGTCAGCCGATTGACCTGCTGATCCATGCGGGTAGCAAGTTGCATGCCCTGCGCATCGCCCATGCGTTCGCAGCGTCTGCCGAGCAGTTGTGAGTAGCCCTTCAAACTCGTAATCGGCGTTTTGAGTTCGTGGACGACCATGCTGATAAACTCGGTCCTTCTGGCTTCCCGTTCGTCGCGGATAATTTGCTCACGCAGCAGGCGGTCGCGTTCCTGCTCGGCTTTTTTGCGCTCGATGGCGTAGCGAATCAGGCGGTGCAGCAATTCGCCCTGCAACTGGTCCTTCGTGATATAGTCGTCCGCGCCGGCGTGCAGGGCCTGGATATCGATATTGCCCTCGCTCGCGCCGGTCAGCATGATAATGGGCCGGGTGTATCCCTGTTTGCGTGCCTCTTTCAAGACATCGATGCCGCTGGCTGCTCCCAGTCGGTAGTCGACCAGGCAGATATCGTGATCGTCGCGCTGCATATGGGCAAGCCCGTGTTCTGGCCGCTGTTCCCACAGCACCTTGTAGCGTTGATGAGGGACTTTCGCCAGCAGCCTTTGCAGCAGGATGTAATCTTCTTCGTCATCCTCAATGAGCAGTACAGTAGTATGCGATGCCTTAGTAGCCACCTTTGCCCTCCTCAGGCGGTAGGGTTACGATCTCAAACCAGTATTTGCCGATCATCTGCATCACCTCGATGAGCCGTTCAAATGTGACCGGCTTGGTAATAAACGAGTTGACGCCCAGCTTGTAGCTGCGATAGATGTCTTCCTCCGCTTTCGAGGTGGTGAAAACGACAACGGGGATGTCATTCAGCTCCGGGTTGGCCTTAATCTCTCTGAGCGCCTCTCGTCCATCTTTACGGGGCATATTCAGGTCGAGGAGAATGACGCCCGGACGCGGCGCTTTCTCCGGGTCGCTATAGGCGCCACGATGTAGCAGGTAGTCCAGTAGTTCCTCGCCATCGCGCACGCAATAGAGTTCATTCAGCAGTTTTCCCTGTCGCAGGGCTTTCTGTGTCAACAGTACATCATCTTCGTCATCGTCTGCCATCAAAATCACAATCGAATCCTTTGGTGTCATGTATTCAGTCCTTCTCTTCTTCCTTCAGTATTCCAACGCTTCTCTGGTGAATCGGCAGCGTCACCAGAAACGTCGCGCCTTCACCATTACTGCTCTGTGCGGTAATGCTGCCGCCGTGTCGTGTGACAATTTTGCGCACGACGGCCAGACCGACGCCGGTTCCCTCGTACTCTCCTCTGCTATGCAGCCTCTGAAACACGGTAAAAATGCGGTCAAGATATTTTTCGTCAAAGCCAATGCCGTTATCTCTGACGGCGAGCAGACATTGCTCTTCGCCCGTCTGCGTGTCAACCTGCACCTGCGCTGAGACGGTCACGAGCGGGGGAACGCCGGGCCTGTGGAATTTCAAGGCATTGCCGATAAGGTTTTGCAGCATCTGGCGCATCTGCAACGGGTCGGCCTCGATGATGGGAAGTTGCTCGATGGTGACCGTTCCGTGCGTCGTTTGCACCAGCGTTTCCAGGTCAATGACGACTTCGCGCGCAATCATATTCAGATCCACCTCAGAAAAGGGCAGCGCCTTCGTGGTGACGCGGGAAAAGGTCAGCAGGTCGTTGATGAGAATCTGCATGCGGGAAGCGGCGTTGCGCATGCGGTCAAGGTAAGTGCGACCCTCGCCCAGTACGTGGCCGTATTCGTCTTCGAGCAGGTTGCCGAATGCCTGAATTTTGCGCAGGGGTTCCTGTAAATCGTGTGAGGCGACATAGGCAAAATCCTGTAGTTCCTGGTTGCTGCGCTGCAATTCCGTATTCAGCTGGCGCAGCGCCTCCGTCGAGGCCGTCAGGGCGGCGGTACGCTCGGTCACTATCACCTCCAGGTTCGTATTAAACTCCTGAAGCTGGCGGTAGATGCGGGCGTTCTCCATCGCCAGGGAGACGCGGCTGGCCAGTTCTTCCGCCATCGCCAGGTCTGTTGGCGTATAGTGGCGCTTCGTCTCTGTCATCACCAGCGTAATCGCGCCAATCCCTTTGTCTTGCACCACAATGGGAACGACAATGACCGATGAGAAACCAATGGAGCGTACCAGCGCCAGTTCTTCCTCATCTTTCGCGGCGGCCACCAGCATTTCATCGGGAATGTCCGGGTAGAATTCTGCTTTCTTGTTGCGCAGTACGGCAGCGGTTCCCGTAGGCGCATCCGGGTCGTAGGGCGTCTTCTCATTCAGTTCATAGGCCCATGCCACTTTTGCCGGGTCGACATGGGTGATGACCAGCGGGTAGAGCGTTCCGTCCTCCCTCAACAGATCAATGCGACACCAGTCGGCCACCATCGGCACGGCCCGTTGGGCGATCTGTACCAGCACTTCCTGGTAATCGAGCGAGGAAACCAGCAGCTTTCCGGCTTCCGTGAGAAAACGTAAATGCTGCAAGGTGCGTCTGAGATCGGTGATGTCGCGATTGACCTCCAGAATTGCCAGCGACTCGCTTCCCGGCTGCTTCAAAGCGATCCAGCGACTGTGGACGATGAGCGGGCTGCCATCGCGCCGCGTATGCTCCAGTTCTCCCTCCCAGCTCTCCCCCTCGTGAAGCGTGCGGTCGATCTCCTCTGGAGCGACGAGGCTGTTGGTTTTCAGGAGGTGATGGATATTTTGCCCCAGCGCCTCCGCTTCACTCCACCCGTAGAGCCTGTTTGCTCCCTGATTCCAGAACAGTACGCGCCCGTTCTGGTCATGCACGATAAAAGCATCATGAGCAGCCTGTAAGAGCCTTGCCTGCCAGCTATTCTGCTGCTCGCTTCCCCCGCGTTCCCTGTTTTCAAGTACCATAGATGGTTGCTTGCCCTTTCTACAAGACAAAGAGGTGACACGGCTTCTTCACCTCTGCAATAAAGGAAAATAAATCCTGCACTATGAACCATACCAGATTTCGCCGTCCATAATCCACATGTCACCTCTGTTCAGTCAGCATGAGAGCGCATCTCAACTGCTACATGCAGTATATGAAAAAGAGAGGACTTTGGCAAGAGGGTGAGCAGGATAAATGCTGAATTCCATCGGGAGAATCTGGTGAACCTTATCATATTACAAATTGATGAGTTTTGTAGAAAAGAGAGACCGGTCGCCGTTCTGGGGGGAAACGCGACCGGTATACCCAGATGTAAGGGGTGTGTGGGGGAAGTCCTGGGTCTTAGCATACCGCCCGCCACAAACGGCAGATCTTCTCAATCACCGGGGCGACCCTTGCGGGCGCCCATGAGACGACCGCAAGGGCCGCCCCCTCATGATGCGAAACCACGTCGTATCAAGTCAACCCGCCGTTTCATGGCTTCTTGTAAGCTCTCTATCAAAGTAAACGCTAACCCCCTTTTTTTTGGCTGATTTTTCTCGACGTTTCTGGAAATCCTCTTGCGACCCTCAGGTAATCACGAAGAGCAATTTGTTCGTAAGTATGGTAGAATAGGGAAAGCATTGATACAGAAAAGAGCAATGGGCAGCAGATGTGCTTGAGGAAGGAGCGCATATGGGATTTCACTTTATGGACCTGGTAATTATTCTGGTCATCGGCCTGCTGATTTTTGGTCCCAGAAAGCTCCAGGAACTGTCCCGCAGCACGGGCAAGATGATGCGGCAGGTCAACGAGTTCAAAGACAGAATGCTGGCCGACCTGCCGGTGGAAGAACTATCTGAAGTCAGCCGCGCAGTGCCGCGCGTTCCCACCAGTCCACAACAGGCATTCAAAATGCTGGTCACCGAAGAGAGGGGGGAACCGGCAAAACAGGAACCCGCCGGGCAGGAGCCTGTCAAACAGGAACCGGGAACAGGAAGTTAGCCAGCATGTTTCCGGCGTCGCCGCATTCCAGGCCACCGACGCCGCGCCGGGCAGGCCCCCCCCAGAAGCGTTCCCTTCAGGCCGCCCGCAGGCCACTGACGCCGCGCCGGGCAGGCCAGCCGCCAGGGGTGGCCCTCCTCTAGACGGGCGGCTCGTGCCGCCTGGGGAGCCATCGTCTAGAGGAGGGCCATCCCTGGCGGCTGGCCTGCCTGGCCTGCGCACGGGCTTAAGTGAACGCCTATGGGGCCGACCCTTGCGGTCGGCCCCATAGGCGTTCACTTAAGCCCGTGCGCAGGCC
>CADDYT010000093.1 GCA_902810755.1 Chloroflexota bacterium | reverse complement strand
GGTGGGAAGCAGGCGGGAGAGAGATGGGGTGGTCGGGGCGGTGGCCCTTCGGGGCGGCGGGCAATCTCTCGCCTTCCTGCGGCTGTGTTCCTCTCTCGCCCTCACTGACACGGCTGTTGCTCCCAGTGGGAGGGGAAGGGGGGGCAAATCTCTGGCGGGCGGCTTCGGTGGCGGGGCCCCCTTTGGGGTGCCACCTTGCCGCCCGCCTGGGCGCGGACCAAGTATACCGCGCCTGTTAAAGTCCAAAGAGGAAAGAAGCGTGATGGGTAAAACAGCAGTCGAGGTCTTAGCGCGTGGAGTAGATACGCTCTTACTCAATGTCTATTATGAGGATGAGCAGGGCAAGCCGATCAAGCGTGACCTGACCCATGAGCTGGTCGAGCGGCTGGACGCATGGAAGCAGGGAGCAATAGAGGCGGAAGAGCCGATCATTGTTCCCTGGACATTTGAAGGGGCGAACCTGAAAATGTATCCGCATGGGGCCGGTCGCGGGCAATGGCGCTGGTTGCTGACCTGCGATGCGCTCAACCTGTGCCTCTCGCGGGGGCGGCTCAACTGCGTGGCAATGGTGCGCTGCTCCTCGGAATACCTGTGGGGGTCGCGTAGTCTGGAAGATAGCATTGTGCGCGTCAATGCCTTTCTGGAAGAGATCATGCATGCCCCGGTCTTCCTGCAAGTCTCCGAAGTGCATCTGTGCGCCGATCTTGTCGGGTGGGATGTCGGGGCGGTCAACTACCTGCAAGAATTTGTCTCGCGGTCGCGTAAGCGGGCCGATTATCAGGTGACCGATCTGGACGTGCATGATTACTCCTACGGGCTGCATCGCTCCGGTCTCTCCTTCTCGGCGCATGGGCCAATGTCCTGCGCCATTTACGACAAGACGCGCGAACTGCATGCTTCGGGCAAATACTGGTTTGAAGACCTGTGGCGCTGCAATGGCTGGCAAGAGGGGCAAACGGTCTGGCGCATTGAGTTCCGCTTTAAGCGCGAGATGCTGCATGAGTTCTACATCAAGGATGAGGTTCATGGCATAGAAGATGCTTATGAACTGCCTGAGCGGCTGGCGCAATTGTGGGCCTACGCGGCGGGGCAGGTGGAAGCGGATGAGGACGAGTCGTCCTCTGGCTGGTTGCGGCTGGTGGTGCCTTCCGAGACGGACGAACGGCGGGCGCGCTGGCCGACGCATCCGGTCTGGAAGGAAGTGCAACGCGCCTTTGTGCGTGACCCACAGCGGCCTGAACACTTTGGCAAGATTATCCGCAAGCGCAAGCGGCAATACAACATCCAGAAGGGTATTGAGGCGGCGTTAGGCTATGGCACGTCGCTATCGGCCTGGGTCGGCGACGAACTGGCCGATAACGACGTTGATCTCTCGGTGTTCCTGCACTGGTTCGTGCAGGCGGCATATGAACATATGGAGCAGAAAGAGATGGATTTCGGGGCGGAAGTGCTGCGCAAGCGGCTCCGGTTTGGTTTGCAAACACAGGTGAGTGAGGCAAGCTGAGCAGAAGGGAAGTGAGGTAGCTATGGGAAGAAAGAAACGGGTTTCGACGGTTCAACCTGTGATGTTAAGTGTTGCCGAAGTGGCGATACATCTAGGGGTCTGTCGGCAAACTGTCTACAATCTCATCTACGATGGAAGTTTACCATCTGTCAAGATTCGGGGGGTGCGGAGGATCAGCAGTAAATCTCTGAATGACTGGCTAAAACGACTTGAAACTGCTTAAACTTTATAAGGGTCTCGCTCTCCGGGGCGAGACTCTTGTTTTGATAGAGAGGCGCGCAATGGTAGAAAAAGGGAAAAGACTTCATGCCGGTCATAAAGAGGGGTCGGTCTACTATGTAGAGGCTCGTGATCGTTGGGTGGCAGAGATCACGTTAGAGACTGGCAAGCGCAAAAAGGCGTACTGCAAAACCAGGCAGGAAGCGCAACGGAAAAAAAACGAGATGCTGCGTGAACTGGAGCGCGGTATGCTGGCAACCGGGCCGCAGAGAAAGCTTGGTGAGTACATTCAAGACTGGTTGGAGAACACGCATAAGAGTAAGCTTCGCCTGAGCGTCTACCTGAACTATCGGAAACACGTCAAGCATATTGTGGCTGGTCTGGGCGATATCTGGTTACAGAAGTTGACGCCTCAGCAGGTGCAGAGCTTTCTCACAAAAAAGCTTGACGAAGGACTCTCGCCGAAGTATGTCCGTGAGATGCTTGGCGTTTTGAGATTAGCACTCAAGAATGCGGTCCAGTGGGGGTATGTCTCGCGGAATGTCTGTGAACTGGTGACGAGACCTCGTGTTCCCAAACATGATATTGCGCCTCTTACCCTGGAACAGGCGCAACGCTTTCGGCAGCATTTACAGGGACATCGTTTCGAGGTGTTGATTACAATGGCGGTGGTAACGGGAATGCGGCGCGGGGAACTCCTCTCTCTGCGCTGGTCGGATATTGATTTTCAGCGGGGCATCTTGCAAGTGCTGCACACAGTAGACCGCTTTACCGGATATGGTTATGTGGAGGGTGAGCCAAAGTCGGCTGCCGGTGTGCGGTCGATACGCCTTCCCGCTTTCCTCGTGGAAATGTTAAAGCAGCATCGGGTTCAGCAGGTAGCGCAAAAGAGCCAGGCGAAAACGTGGCAGGAGCGCGATCTGGTGTTTCCAAATTCGCGTGGCGGCTATCTCCATCCGAATCACCTGGGGGAAGCCTTTCGAGAACTGCTTGAAGAGGCCGGGCTTCCATCAATTCGCTTTCACGACTTGCGTCATAGTGCTGCAACTATTCTGCTCTCAATGGGGGTGAATATCAAGGTTATTCAGGAGATGCTGGGGCATAGCGATATCAGTATTACGCTGCGTGTTTACGGGCATCTGCTGCCCTCTATGCAGCAGGAAGCGGTTGACAGGTGGGATAGCGCGTTTCAAGAGCAGAAAGAAGAGAAGCAAGATGAGGCAGGCAGCTAACTGCCGTTTTGCTCTCACTTTTGCTCTCACTGAGCGGTAAGAGGGTGGAAGAGTCGAAGGGCGAGGGATATAAAACAAGGTGAGAAGCGATTTCACTGTATTCGCTTCTCACCTGAAATCTGGTAGCGGGGGGAGGATTCGAACCTCCGGCCTTTGGGTTATGAGCCCAACGAGCTAACCACTGCTCCACCCCGCGTCGGCAACCCTATAATACTACAATGTTTGCGCCCTGTCAAGCATTTTTGACCATCTTTTCTACGCCAACCCACATTCCCATGCCCTTGCGCGCGGCAGGGAGCGGACGCGGGCAGCGCCGTGGGGGCTAGCGAATGAAGAAGTAGATGGTCATGCCGAAGCCGACGAGGATAACGAAAGCGCGCACGACGCGCGGGTCGAGCTGGCGCGCGTAGTAGGCACCGCCGTAGCCGCCGATGATGGCTCCTACGACCATGAGCAGGGCCTGGGGCCAGACGACGGCGCCGAAGATGGCGAAGGTGAGGACAGCCACGCCGTTGACGAAGCTGGTGAGCAGGGTCTTCAGCGCGTTCATTTCGTGGATATTTTCCATGCCCAGAATGCTGAGCGAGGCCAGAATCAGGATGCCCATGCCGCCGCCGAAGTAGCCGCCGTAGGTGGCGACAATCAACTGGATAATCGAGATAGCGGTCATCATACCCGCGCCGGGCCGCCTGTTCATGGTGTTTCCGCCCGCGCCGACAGGCTTTTCTCGCGCCGCTTTATCACCGCTCTCTTTCTCAGCAATTCCTGGCAGCGGCTCCGGCTCGCGCACGATCTCGCTCTCCGGCGTTGGCGCTGCCGGGCGCACGAACAGTTTGCGGATCGTGGAAGTGATGCGGCTGCTGAAGGTGAAGAGCAGGGTGGCGATGAGCAGCAGGTAGGGGATGAGGCGCACGAACGTGGCCTGCGGCGTGTGCAGCAGCAGCAGCGCGCCCAGAATGCCACCTGCCAGGCTGATGATGCTGAGAACGAGCAGCACCACGCGATCCAGCGCGGCCAGTTCCCGGCGATACGCGCCGACGCTGGCGACCGAGCCGGGCCAGAGTGCGACGGTGTTGGTGGCGTTGGCGTTAATGGCCGGGACGCCGGTAAAGATGAGCGCCGGGAACGAAATAAAGCTGCCGCCGCCCGCCACGGAGTTTAACGCCCCTCCTAACATAGCGGCGAAAAACAGAGCGATGAGACTGGGAATATTCAATCATTTCCTCCTTTGCAGACACAGGTGTGACTACAGTATAGCACAGCGCGCACCCACCCGGTCGAAGGGCGCGGTTAAGAAGCGGTTAAGAATATGGGAGTTTCGGCCTATTTTTAACCTCATCTTGCTCAAAAAATTGACGGTTGCGGGTCTATTTCTATAGACTCTTAAGAAAAGCACGTCAGATACGAAGCGCGACAGTATCGCATTGACCATCAAGGGATGGTCAGGTGACTTCGTTTAGTAGCAGTAGTGAGGTAGGTTAAGGTTATGCCGCAATTCCGCCCTGTGCCGTCATTTGATGCCTTTGACGACGAGGACGAACGTCCGGTGACGGAAGGACTGTCAGCATCGTTTCCCGCTCTTTCACCTTCAGCCGCGCCCCCGATCATAGTCAGGCCGACCGGTATGAGAGCATACGCCGGATCGACCGCTGAACTCTTTCCGGTGACCGGCCAATATCCTGTCCTGAATACGGATCAACTCGCAGCCCTGGCTGCGAAAACGGGGGGGCTGGAAATCGAGACACAGGAGGCGCCCTCGCTGATTGCCGCGCTGCAGGCGACCATTCCGAGCAGCACTACAGGCCGTCTGACGGTGATCCCTGCCGAGGTGAAGCGCCCGCGCGCGCAGGAGCGACAGGCCAGGAAACAGGCGGCACACGGGCCGCATCTGAGTGCGCGCCTGCGCCAGGCCATCGTCATCAGCAGTATTTTCATCGTTCTGATGATTACCCTGGTCTCGCTGGCGCCGCTGGATAACGGGCAGACGCCTTTTCACGTCTTCTCCGGCCTCAACAGTTGGGTGCGCAGCGGGCAACTGGGCTGGCTTTTCACTTCTCAGCAACATCAGGAAGCGCAGAAGCAGGGCAGCACGCAGCAGAACAACACGCCCGCCCCGCCACCGATGACGCTGCCCGCGAGCCAGTATGTCGCCATTGCGCAGCAGGATGCCATCAATGCCGGTATCTCCCCCGTCTATTTTGTGCGGCAAATCGACGTAGAAAGCGGCTTCAATCCCAATGCCGTCTCCCCGGCTGGCGCGGTCGGCATCGCGCAATTCCTGCCGAGTACCGCTGCCGGGCTGGGCATCAATCCCTGGGACCCCATTCAGGCCCTGCGCGGGGCCGCCAACCTGATGGCCAGCTATAGTAACAAGTATGGCGGCAACTACGCAATGGCTCTCGCGGCCT
This sequence comes from Chloroflexota bacterium, assembly GCA_902810755.1. The sequence goes on along the minus strand of CADDYT010000093.1, from coordinate 19,010 downwards.
ACAATGGCGGCAGCGGCACCGTCCAGTACGCCGTCAGTAACTGCGGCGGCAACTGGATGAACTGCCTCCCCTACGAAACGCGCCACTATATTTATCTGATTATGGGTATTTGAGATCAGGGGCGCAGGTCGTCGAAGAGAACGGTATGGAGGTAGCGTTCGGCGGCGCTGGGGAAGAGGGTCACAATCACCTTGCCCCGGTTCTCCTCTTTGCGCGCCTCCTGCAGTGCGGCCCAGGCGACGGCGCCGCTGCTGATGCCGACCGAAAGGCCCTCTTCGCGTATCAGGCGGATGGCGGTGACGATGGCATCGTGATCGGTGACGGGGACGACGGCATCGATGAGGTCAACGCGCAGCGTATCGGGGATGAACCCGGCCCCCAGTCCTTCGATGCGATGCGGCCCCGGTCGCCCACCGGAGAGGACGGCGCAGGAGGCTGGCTCGACGGCAATCACTTTGACAGCCGGTTTGCGGGCGCGCAGGCCCTCGGCCACGCCCGTCAGGGTGCCGCCCGTGCCAACGCCCAGCACGACGATATCGACGGCCCCGCCCGTCTCTTCCCATATTTCCACGGCAGTACCCTCACGATGGGCGCGCGGATTGGACTGGTTATAAAACTGCTGCGGAAACCAGGCGTTGGGGAGCGTGGTGCGCAACTCGACCACCTTATTGATGGCCCCGCGCATGCCCTGCACGGCGGGTGTGAGAATCACCTTCGCGCCAAAACGCTGCAAGAGCAGGCGCCGTTCCAGGCTGACGGTATCAGGCATGGTGAGAATGCACTGGTAGCCGCGTGAGGCCGCAAGCCACGCCAGCGAAATGCCCATGTTGCCGCTGGTCGGCTCCGTGATGATACCGCCGGGCCGCAACAGCCCCTGCGTCTCCGCCTCGCAGATCATCTGGAAGGCAACGCGATCTTTCACGCTGCCGCCGGGGCTGAACATCTCCAGCTTGGCCAGCACGGTCGCCTCCGTCGCACCCATGCTCTCCGTCACGCGTTTTAGCTCGACAATGGGTGTGCGGCCAATCAGCTCGCTTGCATCTTTCGCCCAACGGGCCATACCTTTGTTACCTTCGTTCCCTTCGTTCCGCTTCCTATCCCTCCGGCAGCAGAGCGTGAATCATCCAGAGCAACTCTTCCATTCTGAATGGCTTGCGCAGGAGCAGGCCCGTTTGCAGGCCCATGCGGTGCAGTTCCCAGTCGTGGCTGCCGGTGATGACGATGATCGGGGTATTGCGCGTATTGCTATGCCCGCGTAGAATCTTATAGAGGGAGGCGCCATCAAGATTGGGAAGACCCACGTCCAGCAAGATCAGATGCGCGCCCAGCTCTGGCAGCCGGTCTTTCGCGTCCTGCCCATCGGAGAAGACATGCAGACGCCACGACCCTGCTATATCCAACATATCGTGAAACATGTCGAGCAGTCGTGGATCATCCTCTACAATCGCAATTACTTTCTCGCTGCCGCGCGTCTCCTGGAAATTCTTATCCACGCTCTTCTCTACCCCCGTTCCATCTCCCATATGGCGCATTATTGAAAACCGACCCAACGGTGTCATGCTTCACTCTCGCTTAGCGTGACACCGTTGGAGACGCTTTCAGCTCAACAAGATAGGTCAAATATAGTACATCGTCTCTGCCGTGCCGGTCTGATGGCGTTGTGCCAGTTCTTCAATGGTTGTCGAGTTCAGAACCTGCTGGGTCATGCTGTCGATTTTTTGCCAGACTTCGCGCAGGGCGCAGCCGGGGGAGAGCTTGCAGAAATCGGGATTGGGCAGGCACTCCATCGGCGGCACATAGCCTTCCAGCGCCTGCATTACCTCGGCCATTGTGATCTGTCCCGGTGGCTTCGCCAGCATATGCCCACCTCTGGGGCCGCGCACGCTTTTGACCAGTCCTTCTTTGCGCAATGCCATCAAAATCTGGTCAAGATACTGTTCCGGGATATACTGTCGGCTCGCAATGTCCGCGCTCTCTATCGGCCCCTGCCCGTAATAGGCCGCCATATCCAGCATAGCGCGCAGGCCATAATCGCCTTTCATCGTTAATTTCATTTGCGGCTCCCTTTCCAGCAGGCTTCCTACGCGGGCCGTTGCGTTCCACAGAGAACAGACTGCGAGTTCAGTCTTACTCCTACAAGAATATCTCAGTTGCAAATTGCTGTCAATAGCATATGCAAAGGGGACAATGGGGCATATGCATGGCCGCGCTCAGTACGACACGCTGCGGGGTGGCCCGTTGGCGCAATTTGACATGTTCACAGCTGTGAACTATACTTAATGAAGCAATGGGAGCCACCGGATGTGCCTTCGGGGCCGTCTGTACGCTTTTTCAGATCAAGGTGATCTCTTTTTTTGTTCTGTTGGAAAGGAACAGTGTGCTTGCTTGTCGATAGCCACGCCCACATTGACACTTCCCGCTTCTCTGCCGACCGCGAGGCGGTGATCGCGGCAGCGGTGGCCGGGGGCGTTACTCGTATGATTGATCCGGGCTGCGACCTGCCTTCGAGCCAGATGGCGCTGGCGCTGGCGAAGGCGCATCCGGGCGTCGTCTATGCAGCGGTCGGGGTGCATCCGCACGATGCGACGACCTATAATGAAGAGGTGAGACGGCAGTTGCGCGAGCTGGCCCGCGAGTCGGAGGTGGTCGCCATCGGCGAGTTCGGGCTGGACTATTTTCGCATGCTCTCGCCGCGCGAGGTTCAGCGTGAGGTCTTCCGCGCCCACCTGGAACTGGCCCGCGAATGCAACCTGCCCTGCATCATCCATGTACGCGATTCACATGAGGACGTGATGGAATTGCTGCGCAAACACGGGCAGGGCTTGCGCGGCGTCTTCCACTGCTTCTCCGGCAACGTCGCGCAGGCCGAAGAATGTCTCTCCTTCGAGGGCTTCATGCTCTCGTTCGCCGGGCCGCTGACCAAAGAGGGAAATGCGCTGCCGGAGGTGGCGCGCATGGCCCCACTGGATCGCATTCTGGTCGAGACGGATAGCCCGTATCTGGTGCCAAAGCCGCTCAAGGTGCGGCGCAACGAGCCGCGCTTCGTCACCTACACCGCGCAGAAGCTGGCGGACATTCGCGGCATGACGCTGGAAGAGCTTGCCCGCGCCACCACCGCCAATACTGTTCGTCTATTTGGTTTAGGAGAAGACCATGCCCCTGAGACTCTTTAATACCATCACGCAAACGATAGAAGAGTTTGTGCCGCAGGACAAAAATCGCGTGCGCATCTACGTCTGCGGCGTGACGCCCTATGATACCACGCACCTCGGCCACGCCTTCACCTATATCTCGTTCGATAATCTCATCCGCTACCTGGAATTTCTCGGCGACACGGTATTCTACGTGCAAAATGTGACCAATATCGACGACGACATCCTGCGTAAGGCGCGCGAACTGCACATGGCATGGGACGAACTGGGCAACCGCGAAACGCAGCACTTCCTCAACGACATGGACGCGCTGAACTGGCGGCGTCCCGATGTCTACGCCCGCGCCACCGACGAAATCCCCTACATGCTCGAAATCATCCAGAACCTGCTCGAACGTGGCTATGCTTACGAAAACGGTGGCAACGTCTACTTCAGCGTGAAGCGGGCCCCCGGCTTCGATGTGCTGCCCAACGCCATCGGCCTGCACAGCTACGAGGCCATGCTGGAGGTCGCCAATGAGCGCGGCAACTTCCCCGACGACCCGCACAAGCAGGACCCGCTGGATTTCGTTCTCTGGCAGGCGCAGGCTCCGGGCGAGCCGGCATGGGAGAGTCCCTGGGGGCCGGGCCGCCCCGGCTGGCACATCGAATGCAGCGCCATGTCCATGCACTATCTCGGCCCGGAACTGGACATTCACGGCGGCGGCGCCGACCTGGCCTTCCCCCACCACACCTGCGAGATCGCGCAATCCGTCAACTACACCGATCACACCCCCTTCTCGCGCTTCTGGATGCACACCGGCATGGTCCATCAGGACGGCGAGAAGATGAGCAAATCGCTGGGCAACCTGACGCTGGTCAGCGACCTGCTCAAACAGTACAGCGCCAACACCATTCGCATTGTGCTGGCGAGCAAGCACTACCGCCAGTCCTGGGAACTGACCAGGGAGGACTTGAAAAATGCGCAGGAGACCGAGGCGCTTTTCCAGCAAGTACGCGCCCTCACCGGCGGGCAGAACGAAGGAGAAAATCTGGCCCTGCGTACTCAGTTCATCGAGATTATGGACGACGACCTGAATACGCCCGATGCTCTGCGCCTGCTGCGCAAATCCGCGCAGCTTGCCCTCGACAACCACGATACAAACATAGCAGGAGAAGTGCTGCGGCTGACAAAGATATTAGGGCTTCAAATCTGAGCAGGAGTGAAGGAACAAAAACCGGCGCGGTTTGAGACCGCGCCGATTTTTTGTCTTGCAGGCTAGAAACCTTTTTTGCCTGTCAGGAGTGTAGTACGTAGTTGAGGTGTATCGCTGGCTGTCCGGTTAGCTGGTGGTGCGCTGGGAGAAGAAACAACTTCTTGACATGATGGAATGCATGAAGGAGGATTGAAACGTATGGAACAGTTGACGCGCCGTTCGCGGCCACTGGGCATCACGATTATCGCCATTATTATGGCAATCCAGGGCATTCTGGGCATCATCGGTGGCATCATGCTGCTGGCAGGCACGGCAGGAGCGGGTGCAATGGGCGTGGGCATCTTCACCCTCATCCTGGGTATCCTCTACCTCGTTCTGGCCTGGGGCCTGTGGACGCTGCAAGCCTGGGCGTTCTGGACAACGGTGGTGATTGAAGTCATTGCCTTGATCAACGGCATCCTGGGTCTCGTTGGCGGCCAGACAGGAGTAGGCATCTTGAGCCTGGTCTTGCCGATTATTATTCTGATCTACCTGTTTGCCGACCGTAATGTGCGCGCAGCCTTCAGGACGTGAGAACAAGCTGTTGTATGAGAAAACAGGGTTTGCCCGGTGTGGCAAACCCTGTTTTTGCACGTGGTGAAAAGGTGGATGCGCCCGGGCCAGCCGCCAGGGGGTGGGCCTGGCCTCTCGGCGCGGCAAGCTTAGATGCTGAGCGAGAGCGAAGCATGACAGGCGAAAGAGGCTTGCTATGCTTCTTGCGACAGATGGCCGCCGGTCATGAGCAGGCCGAGCTGCTCCTCACTGGCGTCTGGCGAGACGATATCGACGATGCGGCCCTCGTACATGACGGCGATGCGGTCGGAGAGGGAGCGGATTTCGTCCAGTTCTGCGGAGACGAGCAGGACGGCCTTGCCCGCGTCGCGCTGTTCGATCAGGCGGCGGTGGATGAACTCGATGGCGCCGATATCGACGCCGCGCGTGGGCTGGGCCGCGACCAGCACGGCAGGATCGCTGGCGAACTCGCGGGCGATGATGACCTTCTGCTGGTTGCCGCCGGAGAGCGAGCGGGCCGAGGCGGAAGAGGAAGGCGTGCGCACGTCGAATTCGGCGATGAGCTTCTTTGCCCAGTTCGTGATGTTGCGCAGTTGCAGCACGAAGCCGCCGCGCGCGAACTGCGGCCAGTCTTGCCGCCCCAGGATCATATTATCCTCGATAGAGTCGGTCAGGACGAGGCCGCTGCCCCTGCGGTCTTCCGGGATGTGGGCAACGCCTGCCTTGCGCACTTCGTCGGCATTCATAGCTGTGATATCGACGGGAGAGCGAACTTGTCCATCCACGACGGGGGTGAGGACGATGTGTCCGCTCGTGACCTTGCGCATGCCTGTCAGCACCTCGACCAGTTCGGACTGGCCGTTGCCCTCGACGCCGGCGATGCCCAGAATTTCGCCTGCATGCACGTCGAAGGTGACGCCGTGCAGGATTTCGAGGCCGCGATCAGACTCGGCGTGGACATCTTCGACGTGCAGGACGACGGGGCCGGGGTGGGCAGGCGTCTTGTTGACGCGCAGCAGCACCTCGCGCCCGACCATCATGCGCGCAATCTCGGCCTGGTTGGTCTGGCTGGTGACCAGCTCTCCGGCGTTTTTGCCGCGCCGCAGTACGGTGATGGAGTCGGAGAGTTCCAGCACCTCGCGCAGTTTGTGCGTGATAAAGATGATGGTCTTGCCCTGCGCGACGAGGCCGCGCAGGACGCCGAAGAGTTCAAAGGTCTCCTGCGGCGTCAGCACGCCGGTTGGCTCGTCCATAATCAGGATATCGGCCCCCCGGTAGAGGACTTTGAGAATCTCGACGCGCTGCTGCAAGCCGACGGAGAGCTTTTCGACCGGCACATCGGGGTCGATGGGCAGGCCATACTGGCGGCTGAGGGCCAGCACGTCGGCGCGCGCCTTCTTCGTCTCGTAGGCCGAACCCAGCCCGCCCGGCTCGCGGCCCAGCACGATATTCTCGGCGACGGTGAGCGGCGGAATGAGCATGAAGTGCTGGTGAACCATGCCGATGCCGAGCCGGATGGCCTCGCGCGGGCCACTGATGTGAACCTGGTTGCCGTTGATGAAAATTTCGCCGCTATCGGGGTGAATCAGGCCGTAGAGAATATTCATCAGCGTGGTTTTGCCCGCGCCATTTTCGCCCACCAGGGCATGAATCTCGCCCTTGCGCACTCTGAGATGGACGTGATCGTTGGCGATGACGCCGGGCCACACTTTCGTGATATTGACCATCTCCACCGCCAGCGGGACGGGGCGTTCCTCTGTTAAGACAGTTGCGGTACTTTCTTGCATCGTCTAGGCTCCTTCTTTATTCAGACCCTGGCTCGTAGGGAACGCCATCAGCGGCGGGCGGGGTGGTGCGCCCGACGAGGCCGACGAGGGCGACAAGGGTGAGGACATAGGGCAGCGTGCTGAGCAGGAGCGGGGAAACGCCGGTATCCTGCAAGCGTGTGCCGAGCGCCTCGCCGAGGCCAAAGATGACACAGGCGATGGCGGTGCCGCCCGGCGTCCACTTGCCGAAGATCATGGCGGCCAGGGCGATGAAACCGGCGCCGGCGGTCATATTGGTGTTGAAGATCCCGGCGATGCCCAGCGAGAGAAAGGCCCCCGACAGCCCGGAGAGGAAGCCGCTGCTGATAACGCACAGGTAGCGCACCAGGCGCACGTTAATACCGGCAGTATCGGCGGCCTGCGGGTGTTCGCCGACGGCGCGGATGCGCAGACCGATGTTGGTGCGGAAGAGCAGGAACTGGACGCCGAGCAGGATCAGCACAGCGATGTAGAAGATGATGTTCTGCTGAAACAGCACCGGCCCCAGGAAGGGGATATGGGCCAGTGGCCCCCAGGAGAGGTAGGGGAGTTGCAGATTCGGGGGCAGGCCAGGCACTCCCTGATTGTTCGTCTGGATAAACAACAGGTAGTCGGTGAGGCCGAGGGCCGCTATATTGATGGCAATGCCGCTGACGATCTGATCAGCCTTGAAATTGATGGAGACAACGGCATGGACGAGGGCCATCAGCCCCCCGGCGATCATCGCGGCAATGACGCCGACCACGACGCTGTGCGTTGCCAGTGTAATCATCACAGCGGCATAGGCGCCGGTGAGCATCATACCCTCCATAGCGATGTTGACGACGCCGCTGCGTTCGGAGATGACGCCGCCGAGGGCGGGCAGCAGAAGCAGCGCACCGAATTGCAGAGTAGCCCGCCAGAGGTCACTCGAAATCAAATGTTGAAACAAAATTTGCCAGAACATGCTTATTCTTCCTCCGTTCTCGCATCGGGGTTACTGCTGCTCCCCGCGCTTCCTGCCCCCGTCGATGAGGGCTGTGCCGCGTCACTACCGTTCTCGTTATTCCCGGCTGTCGCGCCGTTTTCGCCGGGGGCAGGCCCGGAGCTATCCGCTACCGGCAGGTTATTATCGTGTAACGGGACTGCGACGACCGAGGTGCCTTCGATGGGTGGCACCAGGGCCGGTTTGCGCCAGAGGCCAGACCATTTCGGTAGCGAACGCTGAATGACCGGCAAGAATTCGGAAGCGATGCTGAAAAGCACCAGGGCCTGAATGATGAACACCAGATCGGCAGGGATGTTGGCGTTGAGCTGCATGAGTGAGGCGCCCTGGCGCAGGCCACCGAAGAGCAGGGCGGCCAGCAAGACGCCGATGGCGGTGTTGCGGCCCAGCAGGGCGACGCCGATGGCATCGAAGCCGGTGGTATCCAGGCGAAAGACATCGCCGATCAACTGGTAGGGGAACTGGCCCATCAGGTGAATGGCCCCGGCAAGGCCGGAGAAGGCGCCTGCGATGGCCATTGACAGGAAGATATTGCGTTTCACCGGGATGCCGGCGTAGCGCGCCGCCTTGAGGTTCTGGCCGATGACGCGAATCTCGTAGCCGAAGGTGGTGCGGGAGACGAGGAACCAGTAGACGACGAGGGCGAGCAGGGCGAGGAAGAAACCAACATCCACGAAATACTGCTGCGGGTTGGCAATCTTCGGTAGAAACGTTCCCAGTGTGTTGTTGTAGAAGACGGAAATCTGTGGGAGCGTGGCCTGCATGGGGATGGCCGGCGTCTGGTCGGCCTGGTTCGGCGCTTTGAACGTGACGTCAATCAGGTAGTCGGTGCCAAAGAAGGCGATCCAGTTGAGCATGATCGTGGTGACGACCTCATGGGCGCCGCGCCACGCCTTGAGGACGCCGGCAATGCCGCCCCAGACGGCGCCCGCGAGCATGCTGCCGATCAGCATGGTGGGAATCAGCAGCCAGCCAGGCCATGTGGTCGCCTTGAAGCCGATGATACCCGCCACCATCGCTCCCACCGCCAGCTGTCCCTCCGCGCCGATGTTAAAGAGACCGGTACGAAAGGCGATGGCGACCGAGAGGCTGGTGAGGATGAGCGGTGTCACATACACCAGCGTGTACGAGATACTTTGCGCGCCTCCGAAGGAACCGGAAAAAAGAGTTTGATAGGCAGCAAGAGCAGTAGTGAAGCGATTGCCCGGTGAGCCGGGGGTGGTAATCATAATGACAATGCTGCCTGCGATCATTGCCAGAATGACAGCAAAAACAGGACGACCGATCGAAGCTCCAAATTTGCGCAACCAGAGGAGCCGGTCGAATGTACTCTGTTGAATAGTTGGCACAGCCATAGTATGATCCTCCTCTTCAGGAGACGGCTTCGCCGCCAGAGAAATTGTTTCTTTATAATAGCATCGATATCCATGAGAAACAAGCGTAACGGCCAGCCCTGTAATAAGGAAAGTGGTGCAGGAGCAATGCCCCTGCACCACCTGCTGTGTGAAGAGAACAGGCTTACGGAATGTTCTCTGGCGGAACAAGCGTACCGGCTTTGATCTGGTCGGCGAAGGCGTTTGCTTTCGCCACAGCATCGGCGGGGACGGCGCTCGAAGGGGTGGCAAAACCGACGCCATCGTTGCTCAGATCGAAGCGCGGGGGATTGTTGGTGTAGTGGCCCTGCTCGAAGTCGTTGATGGTGTCATAGACGGCTACGTCCACACGCTTGAGCGCGCTGGTGATAACGCTGGAGTTGACATAGCTCTGGTCGGCATCGACGCCGATACCATAGACATGGTTCTGGTTGGCGGCAGCGAGCGCGCCAACGCCACAGCCACCGGCGACCTGGAAGACGATATCAGCCTTGTGGCCGCTGATCTGGCTCTGCGCCACGTCCTTACACTTGGCCGTATCGGAGAAATCGTTGGAGTAACCGATAACCACGTTGACCGAGGGGTCAACCTTCTGCGCGCAATACTTGTAACCGGCGATGTAGCGGTTGACAGGCGGGATGGAGAGGCCGCCGACTGCGCTGATGGTATTGGCGCCCAGCAGATTCGGCACCTTTGATTTGCCGTCAACCTCCATCTGGCCAGCAATGGCGCCAACGAGGCAGCCTGCCTGCTGCTCTTTGAAGAAGAGTGGGGCAACGTTGGGCAGCGTCTCGCAGTTGCCGTTATTGGGGTTGGGAACGGCACAGCCGTCGACGATTGCGAAATCCTTCGTGGGATACTGCTTTGCCACCTGATCGAGCGGCGTTTGCATGAGGAAACCAACGGCAATGACGAGGTCCGCGCTTTGAGCCGCGAGGGTCAGGTTCTTCACATAATCATTCTGCGACTGCGTCTGAATGATCTTGACGGGGAATCCGTACTGCTGCTGCGCCTTTGTGTAGCCGGTGTAGGCCAGGTGGTTGAAGCCCTGGTCATTGAGGCCGCCGATGTCTGTCACCAGCGCAACGGTCTTCGCAGGCGCTCTGGTCGGGGTGGGCGTGCTTCCGCTTCCGGTAGACGGAGTGCTTCCGCAGCCGGCAAACAGCATGGCAAATAGGGTGAGGAGCGTTGCGAAGGAGGCAAGTTTGCCGATTCTACGCATGTGAGCTTCCTTTCTTCTCTTCTCAGCGAGGAGAAACAACATCAGTGAGCAGGAACATGTTGTTCATGGAAACGCGGCTGCTCTTTCCGGGAGGACATCTGCGTTTCGCAAGGATCGGAAGAACGATTCCTGATACTCCAAAGTATAGCATGAAAAACACGTCCTTTGTCGCTATTCCAATCGATGGAACGGCGAAAATATACGTACAGGGCATATACTGCCTACGATAACATACGTCAAATTGACCTCTATTCTCACAGAGAAAAGGATGAGATTATGCTGAGCAATAGACAAAGGGGTGGCGCGCCAATGGCGCGCCACCCCTTTGTCTATTGCTCAGCATAATCTACGCGCGGATCTCTTCGAGCATCGAAAGGTTGATGAAGAGATCGCAGCTCTGGCGCAGAGTCGCGGACATGGCCTCGTCGAAGGCTGCGACCTCGACGCGCACGCCATGATCGGAGCAGTAATCGAGCATGGGCATGAAATCGCTGTCGCCGCTGACGAGGACGATGCAGTCGACGGCGCGGCCATCGACGAGGCGCACGACATCCATGCAGAGATCGAGGTCGAGGTCGGCCTTCTTGGCGCCACTGGCGAACGTTTTGTAGTTCTTGGTAGTGATGCGATAGCCGAGGCCCTTGACGGCCTGCAGGAACATCTGCTCATCGCCCGGCTGCGGGCTGGTGGGGCAGTAGGCATGCGCGCGCACCAGGCGGCGGTTGCCGCGCAGGAAGTCGAGTAGCTTGCCGAAGTCGATGTTAATGCGCATGGTGCGTGCCGAGTAGAGCAGGTTCGCCACATCGACAAAGACGCCGACGCGCTCGGTCGATGGGAAGGGCGGCAGCGTCACCGAGACGTTGGTGGGACCCTGGTTGGCACGGCGCAGCTCGGCGATCATGCGGTCGGTCTGCGTCTGAATAGCCTGGGCAACCGTCTCGGCCAGATGGCGAACGGAGGCGGCGGAAGCGCCGGTTGTCTCGCGCACGGGCGCATAGGCGGGCGCGCGCTGCACCTCGGCGCGCACGGAACGACCATGCTGTGTCGGCAGGCTACCACGCGCGGGCGACGGCTCCGGCCCCATAAACGGGCCAACACCATCGCTGTTCTGGTTCATCTGGTTGACGGTATAGCCGGAGACGATATTGTACTGCCCGCTCCCGTTGCCGGTGCGCGGCGGCACGATCGGCGCGGCAGGTGCTGGCGTGGGCGTGGGGACAGGAGCGGGAGCGGGAGCCTGGGTTTCCGGAGCCGCTTTCGCCGCTGGCGCGGGCGTCCCATTTGTTCCCACACTGGCGCGGCGGCGACGACGGCGGCGCGAAGTTGCCGCCTGCAATTCCGCGTATTCCAGCGGGGGCAGGTCTTCCGGGTTGACCTCTTCCACCTGTGGTGGGGCCACTTCTACCGGGGTCACCGGCTGCTGAGCCGGTGGCGGTGCCTGCTGTGAACCCGCTTCGGGTTCAGCGACCGCCTCGGCTTGAGCTGCGCTCTGCTCTTTCTCGCGATGACGCTCCTGCCCGTGACGGCGGCGGCGCTCATGCTCTCCATTCGTCGTGGTCTGGCCATTGCCCGTCTCTAGCGCCTCGCCGGGCGTTTTCACCGGCGCTTCGGGCTGCTGCGCTACCTGTGCGGTCGGTTTCTGTCCCTGCGCGGAGGCGTTTTCTCCCTGGGCGTGCCCATTGGGAGTCGCTTCATGCTCTGCAGGCGTGGGAACAGGAGCAGTGGCCCGGTTGATCGTCTCTTTGTACTCTCCGGCCCGCGCGGAAGGCGCGGCAACCGATGGGCCGGTCGCGGCTACGCGCGCGGGGCGATCAAAACGATAGCGGCGCGGCGGGCGCGCAGGAACCTGCTCTGTCTCGGTCGTGACCTGAGCAGTCTGCTCGACAGGCGCGACCGCCGCAGCGGTTTCCGCCTGAGCCTGAGCAGAGGCTTCTACAGGTGTTTCGGCAGCGGGGACAGCTTCCGCGACGGGCGTTTCTGTCGGCGCGACTTCCTGGCGGTTTGCCTCTTCGCGATGGCGCGCGCTGTGACGCGGCATGCGCGCGCGGGTGGCGGGCCGCAGAAGAGGCGAGACCGGACGTTCAGCAGCAGGCGCTGCCGTCTCGACCGGCGCTTCAACCGGCTCAGTCACAGCCGCCTCGCTCATCGGGGGCTTTTCTTCTGCCAGCGCGCTCTCCACCGGCTGTTCTTCAGTAACAGGTTCCCCGGTTATGAGAGCGGGAGCGGGAGCGGGGGCAACTTCAGCCATCAGCGAGGTGAAGGTTTCCACGGCCAGTTCCTGCTGTGGAGCCGCCGGGTAGTCCTCTGACTGCCGGAATTCTTCGATAAAGGCGGTAAAGGGGCGAACCTCATCCGCCAGGGCAGGTTCCTGGTTCAATGGCTGCTGAATGTCGTTTTGCTCCTCGCCCTCAGCGCGAGAGACGGGGGCAAAAGCCGATTTCTCATTCTGAGGAACGAATTGCTCATCTTGCGCGCGCGCCTGTCCCTCAGCAGGCGGATGCCCGGCAAGAAGAGTAGGAGCAGTCAGCGTTTCGGAGGCGTGCTGATTCTCCACGACGGGTACATCCTCGCCGTTGTAATCATGTTGCATAGGTTCTGTTGTCACTAAGATCTCCAGTCTCAGCTCGGGACCGGAGCGCAGGGAAGCCATTCGCCGGTGAGAATATGCAGGCGAAGGTGGGCAAAGAACAATACTTTTCTGTTTACGCCTATCGTCTTCTCTGCTGAGTATATCGCGCATAACGGGTGTTCGGTTCAAGTGCGGAGAGAGCGTGCTTTTTTCGGAAAACCTCGCGCCTCGCCTCGCTTGCTCCTGTATGTTGCCTCACACCGATCCGCGTTATGCATTCCCGGACAAGTCGATACGATGGGCGGAAACGAAACGCTGATCCGCCCTTACCTCTCAGTACGCTGTCTATTCTCAAGCAGGTGGTATACCGCTGCGCTTCTCTTGTTGTGAATACTCCGGTCCAAAACTTCTCTACGCCGTTAAGCTCACTCTTGCGCTCCACCCGTGAACGGCGGAACACGGGAAGGCACAGGACGAACGGAAGGGTCAGCGGCTTCGTTCGTCTCAAGGGACGGTGTCACGGTGCGATTTTCCGTAGTGGTCGGGCGTTGCCCATCATGACCAACAAAGCCATCGTGGCTATTGGATAGGTAGCCGCTCCCAGGCCCGCGCTCGAGAAAGCTGGCTTGAACATCAGCAGCCGGACTCGCCTGCTGCGCGCGGGCGGCGCGACCGGTAATCAGCCAGACAAAAGCAATGCGCTCGATAGCGGTCACATTTGAGAAAATGGCAAGCAGCGCCAGCGCCCAGGGCAGAGCAGCGGGGAAAAACCCGCTGAGCAAGAGACCAAGAGCCAGGATGACGACACGTTCGGGGCGAGCCAGCAGACCGGTTTTACACTCTAAGCCCAGACCTTCGGCGCGCGCTTTCGCATAGCTGACCATCAACGAGCCGACCGCCGCAAAAAAAATCAGGGCGATCATCCACTGTTGCTCAGGTGCAAGCGGCCACAGGGTATCATGCAGCATGGGCCGCTGCAAAGTATAAAAGAGCAACCCGAACAGAATAATGCTTTCCGAATAGCGATCAAGCGTCGAGTCGATAAAGGCGCCAAAGGTGGTGGCGGTGTTACTGACGCGCGCCATCGCCCCATCGAACATGTCAAAGATTCCAGCAAACAGTACCAGCAAGCCAGCCGTCAGGAGAAAGCCCTGAGCAACTACCACCGCTGTCACTATACTGATCAGCAGTCCGAGAACGGTCAGGGTATTGGGTGTGACACCTGAGCGAGCCAGAGGCCGAATCATCAGAGAGACCAGGTGCCGAACCTGTTGCTGAATACGTCTGCTAAACATGTCTCTATTGTACCATACTTCGCGCCATTGGACTAGCGTTTTCCTGGAGAATTTACGAGAAACTATAAAAATGTACGCGAACTGGCATGGCGTACAACCTCATACGCAGCGCCCTCAGCGAGTAGCTCGGCATAGTAGTCGAGGACGCGGCGAGCGACCTGGGGCCAGGCGTACTGGCGGGCGGTTTGCTGGCCATTGCGGGCCAGTTGTCGGCGTAGCGGCTCGTTCTGGAGCAGGCGGCCAATAGAGAAGGCAAGGGCCTCACTGTCGCGCGGTGGGACGAGCAAGCCATCAACGCCGTCGCGCACAACGGTAGCATAGCCTTCGATATCGGTAGCGACGACGGGGGTTCCGCTGGCCATCGCTTCCAGCAGAACAATGCCCAGGCTTTCGCCGCCGGTGGCGGGGGCGCAGAAGACATGGGCGCTGGCAAAGTAACGCGGCTTGTCCTCGTCGGGGACATAGCCGGTAAAGATGACATCCTGCCAGCCGTGACGCTCGACAAACTGCTGAAAGCCGCTGCGCAGGCGGCCTTCGCCAACGAAGATGAAGCGGGTGTCGGGGAAGCGTTCGCGCAGCAGGGGAATGGCGCGCAGCAGGAATTTGGCCCCTTTGCGCTTCTCAAACCGGCCCACGAAAAGAATATTCTGCTTGCCATCCATATATTGCGGGAAAGGCAGGACGGACGGGCTAAAATTCTCCAGGTTCACGCCGTTGGGAATGATGCGATAATCGCCTTCAAAGTAGTGAGAGACGAAATTGTAGGCCGCCGGAGAGACGGCGATGCGCCCGGCGAGCCGCTGAAAGTAGCGGCGCAGGAACGGGTAGGCGGAGGCATAGGCCAGATAGGGGGTAGAGGTCATGCCTGCACGCGCGAAGGCGTGGAAGGTGCCGACGTTGAGGGCGCGCGAGAAGCGCAGCACCGTCAGTGAGAGGCCGGGGAGCAGTGGCTCGTGCAGGTGGACGACGTCGAACCGCTCGCGCTGCAGGACGCGGCGCACATGCCGCCCCAGCACGGGATTCAACGTGATGCGCGCAATAGAGCCGTTGATCGGCACGGGGGTAGTTCCCCCCATTTTGTAGACGTTCGGCTCAAGCAGTTTGCCCTTTTTGCCGGAGGCCGGAGCCAGGATGCGCACATCGTGGCCGACGGCAATAAACTCGTCGGCGAGATGGCGCACGTGATCGCGCACGCCACCCGGATAACTCCAGTCATATGGTGATATCAGACCTATTTTCACACTGTCAGTCGTGCGTGGAAGCTCTGAGGCCCTTCAGGTTTTCTCCTGGAAGGACCGAGGAACGCACGCCCCCTTTCCGTTTTTCTCTCGTTATGAGAAAACTTCCTGCCGTCTCAAGCTTTTCCGGCTACTCATATCATATTCTATTACGCTGCGCGCTGTCTGCGGTTTCGAGGGTCGTGTTTATTTATATGAAATTGCGCGAGTTGCAGGTAATCTTGCACGCGCCAGAGATGGCCACCGGGTGCGCTCAGGCCTGCTTCAATGGTAGCGCGTACATCCTGCGCCGTTTTGCCCTCGAACCAGGTGCAGCCGCGCCCGATGGCGGTCAGCGTATGGGCATCGCTATTGCCTACCTCGGCCCAGCCGTAGACTGCGCGGTTGACATGCATGGCGATGCGGTTAGCCCCGATGCCGCAGAAGCTGGCGTTCCAGGTCTCGATGCCGTCCAGCCAGACATCGTTGTGCGCGTGAATGCGATCGAGGACTGAGCGAGGGCAACTGTGGCGAAAAATGGGATTGAGCGGGTGCGCCACAATTGCCAGCCCGCCCTGCTCATGCACCAGCTCTATCGAACGCTCCATGCTCAGGCCCGGCTGAATGCGTTTCTCAATGAACAGCGCAAGCATATGACCCTGTTTTGTGCTAATTTCCTCGCCCACGATAAAGTCAAACCGATACGAGCCTTTTGCCCAGAGGTCGCGGGCCTTCAATGAACCTTCTATCACATCGTGGTCGGTAATAGCAATCACATCCAGCGTGGTGTGATGCTGGACATGCTCCAGGATTTGTTCGATGGTGGCGAGGCCGTCGCTATAGGTGCTATGCATATGCAGGTCGGCGCTACCGAGCTTGCCGAAGTCAAGCGCCTGCTGCGCAGTCATCTGTCGGCGTTTCTCCAGCATCGCCGTCCCCTGGCTCTCCAGTCGTGTAATTGTATGCTTGCGTCTTTTTGTGGTCATGCTATTCCTTCTCCAGTGCTTTTGCCTGTAACTGCTTTTCTGTGGCTGCTTCAGCGGCCCAGACCGGGGCGAAGACGACCCACTGGTCGGGGTGCGCGCCGATGAACCGCTCCATGCAGGAGACGATGCTTCGCTGCAATGGCTCGATCTGGTTGCGCTGCTCCGGCGGCAGAGCCGACGAAACGGGAACGATCTCGCCAACCAGTCGCGGCTCCTCTCGGCGCTCGCTGCGCCAGCCGAATCCGCCAAGAACGGGCGCGCCGGTTCGCTGCGCCAGTTCGGCGATGCCCAGGGGCAGACGGGCGGGCGCGCCGAAGAATGGGACGAGCGCGCTTTCGCCCTGCACCGCCCTGTCGGCGGTAATCATCACAATCTGGTTTTTGCGCAGCGTCTGGAGCATCGCTCGCAGGGCCGCGCTACCGCCCAGCGGCACGTACTGGATACCTTTGCTGCGGCGCAGGCGCAACACCAGCTCAAGGACGCGCCGATCGGCAAGGTGTTCGACAGGGATCGTCACCTCATACCCCTGAATGGCGAGCCACTGGATCAGGTAATCAAAGGGGCCGAGATGGGCCGAGAAGAAGATGACGCCCTTGCCACCTGCCAGCGCCTGTTGTAAATGCTCAAGGCCACGCACCTGCATGCTTTGCAGGATGGTCTCCGCTTTGAGCGAAGGCAACAGGAAGAGATTCAGGTAGTTGCTGACGTTCTGGCGAAACATGCCGCGCACAACCCGGCGCAGGCGTTTGCGCCCGGCCCTCGTGCGCAGGAACTCCCTGCTTTGTCCGTCCTGGCTGCCGAGGACATGCAGCATGTTTTCGTCGGCCTGCCGCCGCGCCTTGCCTGCGAACAACCAGGCGATGAAGCCGACGACGACGCCCAGCCAGGAGACCAGCCGCCGGGGCAGGCGCGGGATCAGGCTTGCCGCCAGCCGGAGCAGATAATACATGTCTTCCTGTCTCTCTTCATCAACACCAACGTCTGTCTCTCTCCTCTATCGTACCTTCCCTCCGTTATGCCTGTTTTAGAGGAAGGTAAACATCCGGTAATTTACCCCTGCTCCGGCCAGAATGGACGGAACATATACCACTGCGTCGGCCACTCGCGCACCATCTCTTCTAAAGCGTCGTACACACGCTGCGTCAGGCAGGCGAGGGCCACTTCTTTGCCCTTGCCCTTTGCCTCCTCAGGAAAGATGGGCGGGAAGGCGCGCAGGTAGCAGCGATGGTGCGCGCCATACCAGACAAAGCCGGGCATGAGGGCGGCCCCGGTTTTGAGCGCAAGGGCGGCGGGGCCTGCCGGCACGTAGGTTCTGCGCCCGAAAAAGGTAATCGGCACCCCCTCGTCGGCGGAGACGGGCCGATCGGCGACGATGGCGACAAACTGGTTCTGTTGCAGCGCACGCAGGATGCGCCGGGCCGAGCCTTCCATCGGCAAGATGCCGATGCCCTTCTGAATGCGCTGGTTCTGCAACAGGGTATTGAGCCGCTCGTCGCTGAACGTCTCGGCTACGGCGGAAAGGGGATAGCGTCGGGCAAAGATGGCCCCGGCGAAGTCCCAGTTGCCGAAATGGGCCGTGACCATAATGGCGCCGCGCCCCGGCTTGAAGGCGGCCTCGGCATACTCCACCCAGGAACTGACCCCCTGGCTCAGATCAATTCCCTCTCGTTGCAGTTGCGCGCCATCGACCTGCGGGAAGTACAGGAAGTCGGCGGCATAGCGTCCGTAGTTATACCAGGACGCGAAGGCGAGATGGCGCACGCGGGGATGATCGACGGGCAGGCCGCTGACCTGTGCCATATTGCGCTGCGTCACCAGGCGTTTCTCGCGCCAGCCGACATAGCTGAGCGCGCCCGCCATGCTGCCAACCCCGTGCCGCAGGCCGCGCGGCGTCCATTGCGCCAGCGCGCAACCGGCGCGCGCCAGCCAGTACACTGAAGACACTTATTCCTCCAGCACAACTTCTGCTGCTGCTTCTATCTCGATAAGCGTTTCCCCCGTCGGCGGCGATTCGATCCGGAGACGGGGATCGGCAAGTTGCTCCAGGCTTTGCAGGCACGCCTGAAAACGCTGCCTGTTGAGGGAGCAATAGACCTGCCGCCCGGCGCGGCGCGTGGAGATCAGCCCGGCGCGGCGCAATTTGCGCAGGTGCCACGATACCAGCGGCTGGCTGATGCCCAGTCGCGTAGTGAGTTCGGTCACCGTAATCTCATCTTCATGGGCGAGATGATACACGATGGTCAGGCGGGCCACGTCGGCCAGCGCCCTCGTCATCTGTTTCAATTCGCGCCAGTCAATCATCATACCTTCTCCGCGCGAACACCTATCCATCACATAAAGATTTGTTTCATAAATCTTTATTTATATACTACTCTGGTCGGGACAAAAAATCAAGGGGGATAGGAAAAAGAGTCAGGAGAAAGCGGAGGAAAAAAGGAAGGGATGAGAGCAATGCTCTCATCCCCGGGTTACCAGTGAATCAGTTGTGATTGATCGATAATGCGAGCGATCCAGGAGATTGCTCGGTGAGCAGCCAGGGATTCGAACCCTGAACCTAGTGATTAAGAGTCACTTGCTCTACCGTTGAGCTAGCTGCCCCAACTGACAGGTGTTATGATAGCATACTTGACCATTCTCGTCAAGGAGTTTGAGCGGGATT
>CADDYT010000092.1 GCA_902810755.1 Chloroflexota bacterium | reverse complement strand
CTACTATATACGACAGTTCCTCAAGGTCCACGATGCGCTCGTCTATAGTAGGGCCATCCCTTGCCGGTGGCCTGGGCGACACTGCACTTTGCCCGCTTCAGATGCTTCGCTCCCGCTCAGCATAACATGTCTTTGTCAGTTTTTTCTTCATTCGCAAATTTCCCCTTCATGCGATACAAAATGCTGAGTATATAGTGTATAATAAGGATGAGGTGGACACAGCCGAGTAAGCAGCATTCGCAGTAGCATTGTCCCGATTTAGATGTGAAAGGGCATGCAATGGGCCAGGCGGGGAAACGAAGCGAACTTCGTCCTTATTTTAACGTGTTTGTTGGCTTGATCTTTCTCCTCATCCTCGTCTCCTGTGGAGGGCAAAGTCAGGGTAGTTTGACTGTTATTAAGCAACCGGCATCGCTCATCTATCCGCTACAGTATCAGGTTGACTGGCAACAGAATGTGGCTTACGGGCCGCTGCGGCAGGAGAAGCTGGATATCTGCCAGCCAGAAGGGGCGACAACGCCGCGACCGGGCGTGGTCCTTATTCATGGCGGCGGCTGGATGTATGGGGACAAGAAGACCGATACTCTGCTTTGCAAGAACCTTGCCGCGCTGGGTTTTGTGGTTATCAATGTTGATTACCGGCTGGCGACCGGCAAGCTGCAACCCCGACTGCTCTGGCCCGCGCAACTGGTGGATGTACAACTGGCGGTACGCTGGATGCGCGCCCACGCCGGTGAGCTGAACCTGGATAGCAGCCGCATTTGCGCGGATGGCGATTCCGCCGGGGGCCACCTCGCCGTCTTCCTCGGCGTCCTTGCCACGATTCACCCCGGCGATGAGGCAGGCCTGTACGCGAATGAGTCGCCGAAAGTCTCCTGCGTTGTGGATAACTTTGGCCCGGTCGATTTAGCCAACCCGGAGGAGAGCGCGCCCCTGCGCGTCTACTTCCCCGTTTTCGGCACGGCGACGCAGCAGAGCGACCCCGCCATCTACCGCGACGCCTCGCCCATCTTCGATGTCTCCCCGCAAAGCGCACCCATGCTCATCGTGCAGGGAACGCAGGATACAACGGTGCTGCCAGCCCAGTCACAGGAACTGCAACAGGCGCTGCTACGCAACCACATCCCCGTGCAATATATCAGCTACAACGGCGGCCACTCGTTTCTTAATATGAGACAGGATCAAATTGCGAGCATCTTCGAGCAGGAGGCGGCGTACCTGGTAGCGCAGGAACACCCATAACTGTTAGCGATGTCGGCGAGCGGACTACGCGCAAGAGGTGGCCCGCTCGCCTTCCATGAATACCTGGGAGTACAACCTCATAACTGATGACACCGTATGCTATAATGGGAATGCCCGCATGGGCCGGAATGTTTTCAGTAATTGGAGTGTTTGTATATTCTTGCGGCAAGCTCACAGGCGCAGATAACGATAGACTCTGCCAGCGTTCGCGCATATTTCAGGAGTCTGGAGAAAAGAGAGAAGAGAAGGCGATGCAACTACTTGGAAAAATTATGGGTGATCCCAATAAACGGGATTTGAAGGCCATTCAACCCATTGTTGATAAAATTAATGCGCTCGAGCCAGCGATCAAGAAGTTGAGCGATGAGGAACTGGCGGCGAAGACGGTGGAGTTTCGCGCGCAACTGGCCCTGTATCTTAAGGGTGGCATGGTGCTTGAAGATGAACTGGTCAAACTCTTTCGCGAGGCGCTGGGTGAGGTTGAGCCTCTGGCGGAGCAACTGAGCGAGGCGCAACTGCACGCCGCGATGCGCGAGCCGCGCCAGGTGATTGAACGCCATCGCACGCCCGAATATGATCTGCGCGATAACCTGGCACACACGCTTTCGGAGGCGTTCGAGAGCGCGTATCAGAATCTCTCGCCGGAACTGAACCGGCTGCGGGCGGCGAAGGCCACACGTATCGCGGAAGAGCGCGGGGAGTGGCCCGACGAGGCGGAAGACCCACAGACCGAGACCCTCAAGCTGCTGACGGAGATTGAGCCGACACTGGCGGAAGTCGATGAGGAGTTTCAGGCCGAGGCGTTTGAACAGGCGTGGCCGCGCTTCGAGGCAGCGCGCAATAGCGCAGGCGATAACGATGATCTGATTATTGACAGCTTTGAGCGCATGCTGGTGAATATTCTGCGCCACCTGGATCCCGAAATCGTGGCGCTCAAGGCGGAGCAGATGGACCGGTTGACGGGCGAGATGGCGAAACGTTATCGCGGCGGCAAGACGCTGGACGATCTACTGCCGGAAGCCTTTGCCGTGACCCGCGAGGCAGCATGGCGCACCATCAAAATGCGGCACTACGATGTGCAGTTGATCGGCGGCATTGTGTTGCATCAGGGCAAGATTGCGGAGATGAAAACCGGCGAAGGAAAAACGCTGGTGGCCACGCTGCCGATCTACCTCAATGCGCTGACCGGCAAGGGCGTTCACCTTGTTACCGTCAACGATTACCTGGCCCAGCGCGACGCCGAATGGATGGGGCAGGTCTACAAATTCCTGGGCATGACCGTCGGCGTCATCATCAACGCCATTGACCCGCTCTCCCCGGCGCGCCGCGCGGCCTACGAAGCGGACATCACCTATGGCACCAATAACGAGTTCGGTTTCGACTACCTGCGCGACAATATGGCGATGTCGCTGGAACAGACGGTGCAACGCGAACTGAACTACGCCATCGTTGACGAGGTGGACAATATTCTGATCGATGAGGCGCGCACGCCGCTGATCATTTCGGGGCAGGGCGAGGAATCAACCGAACACTACGCCCGCTTCGCGCAGTGGGCAAAGCTGTTGAAGCCGGAGGAAGATTATACCGTCGACGAGAAGACGCGCACCGTCATCCTGACCGAGGCGGGCATCGATAAGATTGAACGCAAGGCCGGTCTGCAGAACATTTATGACGAGCGCAACATCGAACTGACGCGCTATATGGAAAACGCCATCAAAGCGCAGGTGATCTTCAAACGCGACCGAGACTATATCATCAAAGATGGTGAAGTGGTGATCGTGGACGAATTCACGGGCCGCCAGTTGCCGGGGCGACGCTATAGTGAGGGCCTGCACCAGGCCATCGAGGCCAAAGAGGGGGTCAAGGTGCAGCGCGAAAACCATACGCTGGCTACCATCACCTTCCAGAACTACTTCCGTCTCTATAAGAAACTGGCCGGTATGACCGGTACGGCGCTGACTGACGCGGAAGAATTCGACAAGATTTACAAGCTGGACGTGGTGGTGATCCCGACGCACCGGCCAATGATCCGCAAAGACCAGCCAGACCTGATTTATCGCACGACCGAGGCGAAGTTCCGGGCGGTGGTCGAGGAGATCAAGCAGCGACACGCGAAAGGGCAGCCGGTGCTGGTCGGTACGACGGCGGTGGAGACTTCGGAATACCTGTCAGACCTGCTTGAGCGCGAGGGCATTCCGCACAATGTGTTGAACGCGAAACACCACGCGCGAGAGGCGCAGATTGTGGCGCAGGCAGGCCGCAGCGGGGCCGTTACCATTGCCACCAACATGGCCGGTCGCGGTACCGACATTCTCTTAGGCGGCAACCCCGTCGGCTACCTTGATAGCATCCTGCGCAAGCACGCCGAGCAGGTAGACTTCATCCGTGAGATGCCAGAACGCACGCCGGATGAGCGCGAGGAGAAAGAGGAAGCCATTCAGGACTACATCGCCCATATGAGCGAGGAGGAGAAGGAAAAACTCCTTGAAGAAAAGGTCCGCGAGTGCGAGGAGGATCATAAGCGAGTCGTCGAGCTGGGTGGCCTGTACATCATCGGCACCGAGCGGCATGAGTCGCGCCGTATCGATAAGCAGTTGCGAGGCCGCGCCGGACGCCAGGGCGACCCCGGCGAATCGCGTTTCTTCCTCTCGCTGGAAGACGAATTGCTGCGCCGTTTCGTGCCGGATATGCTCTCGAAGATTATGCAGCGTGTGGGGCTGGAAGAGGATGTGCCGCTGGAACACAGCCTGGTCTCCAACGTCATCGAAAAGGCGCAGACGAAGGTCGAAGGTTACAACTTCGATCAGCGTAAGAATGTCGTCGACTATGATGACGTGATTGCTAAACAGCGCGAGGTGATCTACGCCGACCGCCGGGCCGTGCTGGAACACGCCGATCTGCACGAGCGCATTCTGGGCATGATACGCGCCGAGGTGGGCAACCTGGTAGACAAATTCATCCCCGGCACGATGGTCACAGAAGAGGAGCAGCTTGAGCAACTCTTCGCCGCACTGGAGCAACTGGTTCCCGTGCCGGAGGAGGTAGTGCCGGAGAACATTCATGCTGTGCGCCGCGAGGACCTCAAAAAGGAACTGATCAAACTGGTCCTCGATCACTACGAGTTGCGGGCGCGACAGATTGATGAGCAGCATGCGGAGCTGCGGCGGGAGCATCCTGATCTCCCACCCTACTCCATTCGCGACCTGGAGCGCGCCATCACGTTCCAGGTGGTCGACCGCCTGTGGATGGATCACATCGATGCGCTGGATGTCATGCGCGCCAGCATCCACTTCCGCTCAGTTGGCCAGCGCGACCCTCTGGTTGAGTTCAAGAACGAAGCGTATCGTATGTTCGAGGAGTTGAAGGCGGCCATCCAGCACTATATCGTTGTCGGCCTGCTGCAAAACCTGCGCAACGAAGTCAGGTTGCAGGTGAATCAGCCAGAGCCAAAGCGCAAGGCGCCGCGCAACGTGCGCACCAACGCCGACGCCATTGCTAAGGCAAGCGGGCAGACAAAGAGCGATACTGCCGAGGAACGCACGCGCAGCAACGGGCATGGTCAGCCAGCGCGCCGTAACGGCTCCGGCCAGCGACCCGGTAATAGACGCGCTGGCGCCCCGACGGCCAGCAGACCGGCAACTGCACGCGCCAATAGCGGCCCCGGTACGCCGCCCGCCAGAATCGGTCGCAACGACCTGTGCTACTGTGGCAGCGGCAAGAAATATAAGAAGTGTCACGGGGCGTAATTTCTTCGGAAGAAAAGCGGTCGAGGCATGTCCTGCCTCGACCGCTTTTCTTCTGAAATTTCCTATAAGCAAAACATTATGTATTTCCTCAAAAAAAGCTATGGCGAATAGCTGGATTTTTCGCCTGATTGCATGGTATTCTTCTTAACAGGAAGAGAGTATCCTCTTCTCCATGGTAGAGAAACAAATCGTATAGGTTTCCGGTTATATACGGTACGAACTTCCAGTTTTCACAGAAAGGATTGTACAGCATGACGAGCGGTCAACAGGTCATGAGTGAGCATACTGGTTTGAACGGGCATGGAGGAGTGAAGGGGCAGTGGCAGCAGGAGATTGAGGCGCTGGCGCGTAGCTGGCAGGAAGACCCGCGCTGGGCAGGCATCACCCGCACATACACGGCGGCGGATGTGGTGAAGTTGCGGGGTACACTGAAAATTGAGTATACGCTGGCGCGTATGGGCGCAGAGCGGCTGTGGCGGTTGTTGCATACCGAGCCATATGTGGCGGCGCTGGGCGCGCTGACGGGCAATCAGGCGGTGCAGCAGGTCAAGGCGGGCCTGCAGGCCATCTATCTGAGCGGCTGGCAGGTGGCGGCGGACGCGAACCTGGCGGGACAGATGTACCCCGATCAGAGCCTCTACCCCAGTAACAGCGTCCCGGAGGTCGTGCGCCGCATCAACGCAGCGTTGCAGCGCGCCGATCAGTTGCATCACGCCGAAGGCGATGATAGCATTTACTGGTACGCTCCCATCGTGGCCGATGCCGAGGCCGGTTTTGGCGGCCCGCTCAACGTCTTCGAGATGATGAAGGCGATGATTGAAGCGGGCGCGGCGGGCGTGCATTTTGAAGATCAGCTTTCATCTGAGAAGAAATGCGGCCACATGGGAGGCAAGGTTCTCATCCCTACGCAGTCTGCCGTGCGCAACCTGACCGCCGCGCGTCTGGCCGCCGATACCATGGGCGTCCCCACGCTGATCGTGGCGCGCACCGACGCCAACAGCGCGCACCTGCTCACCAGCGACATCGACCCCGCCGACCATCCTTTCCTGACGGGTGAGCGCACACCGGAAGGATTCTTCCGCATTCGCGGCGGCATTGATTCCGCCATTGCGCGCGGCCTCTCGTACGCTCCCTATGCCGATCTGCTATGGTGCGAGACCTCGAAGCCAGATTTGCAAGAGGCCAGACGCTTCGCCGACGCCATCCACGAGCGATTCCCCGACAAATTGCTGGCCTACAACTGCTCGCCTTCGTTCAACTGGCGCAAGAATCTGGATGAGGCGACCATCGCCTGCTTCCAGCAAGAACTGGGCAAGATGGGCTACAAATTCCAGTTCATCACCCTGGCCGGCTTCCACGCGCTCAACTACAGCATGTTCAAGCTGGCTCACGGTTATCGCCAGCACGGCATGACCGCCTACTCTCAATTGCAAGAGGCCGAATTCGCGCTGGAACCGCTCGGTTACACAGCGACAAAGCATCAGCGTGAGGTTGGCACCGGCTACTTTGACGAGGTGTCTCAGGTCATTTCTCAGCATATGTCCTCCACCACTGCGCTGGTCGGCTCAACAGAAGAGGAACAGTTCTAATAACAGGAATAGTAGTGGGTGGAGACGCGGATTGCTTGCTGAGTAAGCAATCCGCGTCTCCACCCACCACTATTATTAGACAGCCAGGCAAATATGACATAATAGAGGGAGCGGTTCGTTATGTTCTGGCGGTATGAAAGAACGGAGGATAGGAGCAATGACCACCCGGTATGCAGATGGTATTGAGATTACCGGCCCTGTTACGACGGAATTTGCGGAGATATTGACCCCGGATGCGATGAACTTTGTAGCGAAGCTGGCCCGCGAATTTGAGGGGCGGCGCGAGGAACTGCTGGCAAAGCGCGTGCAGCGCCAGCAGGAGCTTGACGCGGGCAAATTGCCCGATTTTCTGCCGGAGACCGAGCATATCCGCAACAGCGACTGGACGGTGGCTCCCCTGCCGGACGATTTGCAGGATCGTCGCGTCGAGATCACCGGCCCGGTTGACCGCAAGATGGTAATTAACGCGCTGAATTCGGGGGCGAAAGTCTACATGGCCGATTTCGAGGACGCGCACTCGCCCACGTGGGAAGGCACGATTCAGGGGCAGATCAACCTGCGCGACGCTATCGCGGGTACCATCGATTTCACCAGCCCGGAGGGGAAACGCTATCGCTTGAATGAGAAGACGGCCACTCTGCTGGCACGCCCGCGCGGCTGGCATCTGAACGAGAAACATGTGCTGATCGATGGCAAGCCAGTCTCCGGCGGCATCTTCGACTTCGCGCTCTACTTTTACCACAACGTTCGTCCCCTGCTGGCGAAGGGAACCGGCCCCTACTTCTACCTGCCAAAGCTGGAAAATCACCTGGAGGCGCGACTGTGGAACGATATCTTTGTGATGGCGCAGAACGAACTGGGCATTCCACAGGGAACGATTAAGGCGACGGTGCTGATCGAGACCATCCTGGCGGCGTTCGAGATGGACGAGATTCTTTACGAACTGCGCGAGCATTCGGCGGGCCTGAACTGCGGTCGCTGGGACTACATCTTCAGCGCGATCAAGAAGTTTCACGCCATTCCCGATTTTGTGCTGCCCGACCGCGCGCAGGTGACGATGACCACCCACTTCATGCGCTCCTACTCGCTGCTGCTCATCAAGACCTGCCACCGGCGCAATGTTCATGCGATGGGCGGCATGGCGGCGCAGATTCCCATCAAGAACGATCCAGCCGCCAACGAGGAGGCGCTTGAGCGCGTGCGCGCGGATAAGCGGCGCGAGGCCACCGACGGCCACGACGGCACCTGGGTGGCCCACCCCGGGCTGGTTCCCATCGCAATGGAGGAGTTCGATAAGGTGATGAAGACGCCGAACCAGATCTATCGCAAGCGCGAGGATGTGCATGTGACGGCTGCCGACCTGCTGGCCGTTCCCGGCGGTACGATTACCGAGGCCGGGCTGCGCAATAATATCAGCGTGAGCCTGCAATATCTGGAATCGTGGCTGCGCGGCACCGGCTGCGTGCCGATTAACAACCTGATGGAGGACGCGGCCACCGTCGAAATCGCCCGCTCGCAGATCTGGCAATGGATTCACCACCCGCGCGGCATTCTCAACGACGGACGCAAAGTCACCATCGAGCTGTTCCGCGCCCTGGCCGATGACGAACTGGCGAAGTTGAAGGCAAAGCTGGGCGAGCAGCGGTTCGCCGCCAGCAAATTCGGCCCGGCCCGCGAGATTCTCGACAGCGTCATCACCGCCGACGATTTTGTCCCCTTCCTGACGCTGCCCGCATATAGTTATCTTGAGTAGCAGCCCGCCAGCGGCAAGCCAGGGCCGCCTGCGAGCGGGGAATTGCTCCTACAATTCCCCGCTCCGGCTGCCCACCACCTGCGAGACGCGCTCGATGAAGGCAGGCAGGGGCATGGCGCCCAGGTCTTCGCCGCTGCGCAGGCGCACGGAGACAGATTGTTGTTCCGCCTCTCTGTCGCCCAGCACGAGCATCCAGGGGATTTTCTGTAGCTGCGCCCTGCGAATCCGGGCGTTCATGCGTTCGTCGCTGCCGTCGAGTTCGACGCGCAGCCCGGCTGCGCGCAGGCGGGACGTGACCTCTTGCGCGTAGGGCAGGTGACGGTCGGCAATCGGGATGACGACGGCCTGCACGGGCGCGAGCCAGGCGGGAAGCGCACCGGCATAGTGTTCGAGCAGGATGGCGACAACGCGCTCCAGCGAGCCGACGTTGGCGTGGTGGATGATGGCCGGGCGATGCGGCTGCCCATCCTCACCAATGTAGGAGAGGTCGAAGCGTTCGGGCAGATTGAAATCGACCTGCGCCGTGCCAAGCTGCCACTGCCGACCCAGGGAGTCGCGCACGAGGAAGTCGAGCTTGGGCGCGTAGAACCCGGCCTCGCCCTCTGCCACCACATAGGGCAGGTCAAGCCACTCAAGCGCCTGCACGATCACGTTCTGCGCGCGCTCCCACACCTCGTCGCTGCCAACATACTTTGAACTGTTCGGGTCGCGCAGGCCGAAACGGGCGGAGAAGTCGTTGAGACCCAGCGTCTTGAAGACGTAGAGCGTCATCTCGATCACCTGCACAAATTCGTCCACCAGTTGCGCGGGCGTGGCGAAGATGTGTTCATCGTCCACCGTGAAGTTGCGCGTGCGCAGCAAGCCGTTGATCTCGCCGCTCTGCTCATAGCGATAGTCTCTGCCATATTCGGCCAGACGCAGAGGCAGGGCGCGATATGAACGCAGTTCGTGCCTGTAGATTTCGATGTGGTGCGGGCAGTTCATGGGCCTCAAGATGTAGGCGTCATCCGGCACGTCCTCGTCCTCGCCGACGCTGAGGGCGTGGCCGCAGCAGCTATCAAGCGAGGAGTGCCAGCCGGATGGCTCGCCGTTGGGCGCATCTTGCTGCTCGCGCACGATCATGGGCGGGTAAATGCTGTCGCGATACTTGTACCAGTGGCCGCTGGTCTTATACAGCCCGAGCTTGCCGATTCCCGGCGTGATGACCTGCTGGTAGCCGCGCTCAAGCTGCTGCTGGCGCAGGAAGGCTTCCAGCGTCTCGCGCAGCACGGCCCCACGCGGCAGCCAGAGCGGCAGACCCGCTCCCACCGCCGACGAATACATGAAAATGCCCAGTTCGCGCCCCAGCACGCGATGGTCGCGTTCACCCCCATGTTCACCCGACCCATTCTGGTACTGTTTGCTTTCTTCCGGCATGGTTGTAGCTCCTCTCCTGTAATGAATGAAACTCGCTCCCGGCATGACATGCCGGGCGAAAGCGAAGCATCTGAGCGACAGGGTGTCACGATAGACTACCAGACGCTTCGCTTTCGCTCAGCATGACAGGGCATGATAACAAAAAAGCCTTTTCATCCCCCAATGGGACGAAAAGGCACAACGACTTTTCGTGGTTCCACCCACATTCCGCGTTCTTGCAAGAACGCGCTCGTGCGGCCTGTAACGGGGCCGGGCCGTACACATTACTGGCTCTGTGCAGGCTGGCGAGGGGTATCGCCGTCGCGGGCGGGTGGCGCACTTTCAGCCGGTGGTGCGCCTCTCTGTCTCCCTCCTGGCAAACGGGACATGGCTCGCGTTATCGCCGTGTACGCAGTTGGTACGATTAAGCAACGGGGGCCGATAAATCGGCGGTGGGCGCGATCAATCGGCCCCCTACGAGATTTCGACCATTGTGGCTTACAGTTCTTTGCTACGAGTTCTGATGCGATCGGTAATGCGCTCGATGAAGGCAGGTAGAGGCACGGGGCCAAGATTTTCGTTGCTGCGCAGCCGCACGGCAACGGCGTTGGCGGCAGCCTCCTTATCGCCGACGACCAGCATGTACGGAATCTTTTGCATCTGCGCGTCGCGCACCTTGGCGTTCATGCGTTCGCCGCGCGCATCGACTTCGGCGCGCGCCCCCGCCGCTTTGAGCGCCTCCAGCACCTGGTTGGCGTATTCAAGGTGGCGGTCGGCGATGGGAATAATCATCGCCTGCACGGGGGCAAGCCAGACCGGGAAGGCGCCCGCGTAATGCTCGATCAGCATGGCCATGAAGCGTTCGGTCGAGCCGGTGACGGCGCGGTGAATCATGACCGGGCGGTGGGCCATGCCGTCTTCGCCGATGTACTCAAGGCCGAAGTTCTCCGGCTGCACGAAGTCAAGCTGCACGGTCGAGCATTGCCACTCACGACCGAGGGCGTCGCGCACCATGAAGTCCATCTTGGGGCCGTAGAAGGCCGCCTCGCCGATGGCTTCCTGATACTGGATGCCGCGATTGTTGAGCGCGTTGCGCAGCGAGCTTTCCGCCATCTCCCATACCTCGTCGCTGCCCACATATTCTTCCTTCTTATTCACGTCGCGCAGCGAGAGGCGAATCCAGTAATCGGTCAGGCCGTAGGTATCAAGCACTTCGAGCGTCAGATTGACGGCACGGTCGAACTCTTCCTGAATCTGGTCGGGGCGCAGGAAGACATGCGCATCATCCTGCGTCAGACTGCGCACGCGAGCGAGGCCCGTCAGCGTACCGGCTTTTTCATAGCGGTAGAGCGTGGCGAACTCGGCGTAGCGCACGGGCAGTTCGCGATAGCTGTGCATCTGCGACTTGTAGAGCGTGATGTGGTGCGGGCAGTTCATGGGTTTGAGAACGATGCCCTCGTCCTCGACCGCCTCCTCATCTTGCATGACCGGGAACATATTCTCGCGATAGGTGTACCAGTGCTTCGAGGTTTTGTAAAGATGCACCTTGCCCAGATGGCCCGTCCAGACGTGCTGGTAGCCATACTTTTCCTGCGTCTCGCGCACATAGCTCTCCATCTCGTGGCGCAGTATCTCGCCGCGCGGCAGGAACATCGGCACGCCGGCAGGCAGTTCATCGCTCAGGACAAAGAGCTTGAGGTCGCGGCCCAGCTTGCGGTGGTCACGTTTCTGCGCCTCCTCCAGCCGCCAGAGGTACTGGTCAAGCTCTTCCTGCGTGAACCAGGCCGTGCCATAGATGCGCTGCAACATCGGGCGGTGTTCATCGCCGCGCCAGTACGCTCCGGCCACACGCATGAGCTTGAAGGGGCCGATCTGGCCGGTGTTCTCCACGTGCGGGCCGCGACAGAGGTCAAGGAAGTTGTTCTGCTGGTAGATACCAACCTCTTCATCCGGCAGGTTCTCGATAATCTCGACCTTATAATTCTGCCCCTTCTTGCCGAAGTATTCCAGCGCCTTCTCGCGCGGCCAGCGACTGCGCACAAAGGGATGCTTGCCCGCCACGATGCGCGCCATGCGCTGCTCGATCTCCGGCAAGTCCTCCGGTGTCAGCGGGCGCGGCAGCTCAAAATCATAATAGAAACCATCCTCGATGGCTGGGCCGATAGCAAATTTCGCCTCCGGGAACATCTCCTGCACAGCCTCCGCCATGACGTGCGCGGCAGAGTGGCGCATGCGCTGGATCGGCGTATAATTGACCGATTCCTGTAGTTCCATTTCCACTGACATACAATAATCCTCCTTCACAACAATAAAAAAACCTTTTCATCCCCGACTGGGACGAAAAGGCGTGATAAGCTTTTCCGTGGTTCCACCCACATTCCGCGTTCCCATGCATGGATACTATCCACATGGACGCGCTCACACGACCGGTAACGGGGTCGAGCCGTACACATTACTGACTCTGTGCAGGCTGGCGAGGGGTATCACCATTCAGGTCGGGCAGCGCACTTTCAGCCTTTGATGCGCCTCTCTGTCACCCACCAGCAAACGGGACATGTCTCGCGTTCAAGCCATGATTATGAAACAGATACAGATTGATTCAATGATACCACAGGCAAAACGCAAAGTAAAGCGATTTTGCGATGAAATAGCAATCCCCTCAGTAATAAGAACACTGAGACGGCAGGATTTATTCTTCTCGTGTACGGTCCTCCTGCACTAATTCAGCTCGAAGCCCTTCCTCTGACCGGAGGAGATTCTCCACAGGCGTGTCTGCGCGTTGAGAAAGAGGTAGTAGATTGCCAGCGCGCCGCTATAGACCAGCACCAGAATGTAGACGGTGAGACTGATGCGCTGCTCAGGAATAACATTCGACAGGTGCAGGAGAAAGGGGACGATGAGGACAAGGTCATAGGCCAGGAAGCCGATGAGCTGCCCACAGGCAAAGTGCCACTTTGGACGAATGAGCGCAGGGACAAAGGTGCAGGCCGAGCCAACGAAAATCCAGCCAAAGAGAACAGAGGACTGCCCGGAGAGCTTCCAGGGAAACACATTCGGAACTTGCAGGATAAGCGCGACGCCAAAGAAGACGAGCATGACGATGAAGAGACCAAACGAGATGCGTACCGGCACAGGCAACGGCTGGTTGTCACGCAGGCCATAGCGACGGAACCAGAGGAAGATGCCCGCAGAGATTACAGCCCCCGCCACACAGGCAACAGTGCAGGTGAGCAGGTAGGGATCACCTTTTTGCTGGTAGAAGAGAAACAGGGAGAGGGCGATGCCGATATAGGCGATGGTAAAGTTGATCGCGCCGCCTGTGGCGGCGGCAAATTCGCCGGAAAGCCCGATCCAGAGAACGCCGGTTCCCGCTGCGGCAAAGATCGAGCCAAGAAAGATGTACGAAAGCGGGGTATCGGGCCAGGGCCAGAACCGTGTCGCCCAGTTCAGTTGCAACGAGAATCCGAGCGCCAGAATGAGCGAGACAAGACCAACGACGACGAGCGCAAGGCGCAAAAATCTGTCCATAGAACCTCCTGCTGTCTTTATGAAAGCTGCCTTCTCTGCTTAGTTTAGCCGAAGATTGCTGAAAAATACTCAGCAAGATTACCCATTTTATGGGTGATGGTATTTACCTCACCCCTGTCACAAAATGCAGCAGGAAGTAGAGAATCCAGCCGAAGGCGATGCAGGCGGGGATGGTGGCGACCCAGGCAAGGACGATGTTGCCGGCGACGCCCCAGCGCACGGCTGAGAGGCGTTTGGTGGCGCCGACACCCATGATGGCGGAGGAGATGACGTGGGTGGTGGAGACGGGGATGCCGAGGCGACTGGCAATCTCGATGATGGCGGCGGAGGCCGTCTCGGCGGCGAAGCCGTTGATCGGGCGCAGTTCAACGACTCTGAGGCCCACGGTGCGGATGATGCGCCAGCCGCCGATGGAGGTGCCGAGGCCCATAGCGGTGGCGCAGGCCAGCACCACCCAGAGCGGCACAACCCACTTGCTACCCGTCCAGCCGTAGTAGCTGGCCAGCGCCATCGTGAGGATGCCCATCGTCTTCTGCGCGTCGTTGCTGCCGTGACTGAAAGACATCCAGGCGGCAGAGAATATCTGTAAACGCAGGAAGATGCGCGTGACCAGCATGGGGCGCACGCGGGCGATGAGCCAGAGAAGCAGCACCATGAAGAGAAAGGCGACCAGAAAGCCAAGAAGCGGCGAGAAGACGAGACCCTCAAAGGTTTTGGTCAGGCCGCCGAACTCGATAGACTGCCAGCCCCCGGCGGCGAGACCGGCCCCCACGATGGCGAAAATGAGGGCATGGCTGGAACTCGAAGGGATACCGGCGCGCCAGGTGATTAAATCCCAGGCAATAGCGCCCAGCAGCGCGGAAATGACCAGCAACTGCGTGGCAACCTCAGGCGGCACAATGCCTTTGCCAACAGTGGTGGCCACTGCCGTACCTGTCAAAGCGCCGATGACGTTGAGGATGCCTGACATCAGCACGGCGATACCCGGCGGCAGCGCCCGCGTCGCTACAGAGGTAGCGATGGCATTGGCCGTGTCGTGGAAACCATTGATGAAATCGAAAATAAGGCCGACGACGACAATAATGATGAGGACGATAAAGGCAGGGGACATGCTCACGCTCCTTTTCGCAGGGTGGAGAGGGCCGTTTGAGGGACGAAGCGGGCTGGCTCAGGCATTCTTGACGACGATCCTTTCCAGCGTGTCGGCAATGTCCTCGGCGCGGTCGGCAGCTTCTTCTAACTGCTGATAGATTTCACCCCAGTGAATGGCTTTGATGAGATCGGGAATAGTGTTCACGCCATTGAACTGCGAGGCCAGGGCCTGATCGAGTATATCGTCGGCTTCGCCTTCCAGCTGGTTAATGTCGATGGAACATTGCAGCAGCTTATCCCAGTCGCGCCGCTTTTCGAGCATTGGCACCGTACTGGCAATCAGTTGAGCCTGTCTGTAGATGATATGAGCCATGCGGCGGGCGTAGTCGGTCGGGGCATCGATGTGATAAAGGCGGATACGGCGCGTTGCGTCCTCGATGGCGTCGACGAAATCGTCGAGGCGAGCGGCAAGGTCGGCAATGTCTTCGCGGTCAAGCGGGGTAACGAAGGTGCTGTAGAGGGCCCTGAAAATTTGATGCGTGATGTCGTCGCCGCGGTGTTCCAGTTCCTGCACGTGCTTCGCTTTGCGTTCGACATCGCTATAGCTGTCGAGCAGGTCGCACAGGGCCTGCGCCACCTGTGCAGCGTTCTCAACATCCTGCTCGAAGTAGTCGAAAAACCGCCCTTCATGGGGCAGAAAGCGCGCGAATACCATGCTATCCTCCTCTGCACGCCGCTGCTGACGGTAGTCCCCATTTCTCTCCTACCAGCCTACACGTCTCACAAAGTACGGAGGTTTCATTGTATTGTTATTCCAGGCGCAGTAGCGGCAGGGTAAACCAGAAGGTGGAACCTTTGCCGGGAATACTGTGGACGCCAACCTCACCATGATGGAGCTGGACAATAGTTTTGCAAATATGAAGACCGAGGCCGAGACTGACACTGGAGCCGTTGAGGGTTTTGATCTCCCTGACACGGTAGAACCGCTCCCAGACACGCTCGCGGTCGCTCTGAGAGAGGCCAGGGCCTTCGTCGCGCACAGAAACCAGGGCATGCTCGCGCTCCTGACAGGCAGAAACCTCAATCGGGCGGTCGGCGGGCGCGTATTTGATGGCATTGGTCAGGTAGTTGATGATAACCTGACCGATACGGTTAGCATCGATGACGACATAGATGTGTTCCTCCGGCGGCATGCTGAACTGTATAGTGCGCTCCGGGTAGACTTCGCGCTGCTCGCGCACGATGGTGCGCACAAGCGGGATAAGGTCGCAGGGAGCCGGGGTAAGCTGCAATTCGAGGCGGTTGGAACGGATACGCGAAATATCGAGCAGGTCATTGACGATGCGGTTGAGCATACCGACCTGGCTATCGGCGCGAGTGAGCAACTCCTGGGCCACCTGCAGTTTGGTGGCGAACCCCTCGTTGTAGGTTTCCTCCTGCAGGTAGAGCCGAATGCGCCGTTCGGCCAGTTGAATATTGGCTTTGATGCTGGTCAGCGGGGAGCGCAGTTCGTGGCTGGCCATGCTGAGAAATTCATCCATGCGGCGATTGGCTTCGAGCAGGGCCAGTTCGTTGGCGCGGGCCAGTTCACGCTCGCGCAGCAAGCGGTCGCGTTCCATCACCAGCAGTAAGAGACGGGCCACAGCGCGCAGCAAAGCCTGCTCGTCGCGGTCGCACACATGGCCGCTGCTGCCATAATCGATGGAAAGCACGCCAAGCAGTTGATCGGCGTGAAACATGGGGGTGGCAACTATTCTAGGCACGGCCTCCAGAAAAGGATGCTCTCCGGTCGAGGGGAGCAATGTTGCGTCGAGCATCAGTATTTCGTTAGCCTTTAGCCGGGTCAGCAGGTAAGGGTCGGCCAGATAGGTGTTCAGCAGGGCCTGCTCGCCTTCCCGCCATTGCT
The DNA here is from genome assembly GCA_902810755.1 of Chloroflexota bacterium. The sequence continues at coordinate 8,205 of CADDYT010000092.1, read as the reverse complement.
GTTCCTGCCCGGAAAAAGAACCTGTCGCCGCCAGAAGAGAAAGTTCTTCTGTATCTGGATCGATTGTCGCCACGCTGGCGCGCGAACAGTCCAGCATCTTGCGCAGCAGTTCGAGCAAGCGCAGGGCAACTTCACGGGTCGCGCTGGCCTCTTCCTGCTGCTCACTTCCCCCTGTTTTGCTGGAAACCTGCACCAGGATTTCCGCCATATCCAGCAATACATGAAACGCTTCCTGAGTTCGTTGCTCCAGCCGCGTGGGAGTATTATCCACTCTGGATAGAACCGTCTCTGCCATGTCTTTCTCCTCAGCATGCTGCTCTGTCATTCGCTGTAGCCCCTTTCTTCCCGTGTAGTGAGAAAAATAGTGCGCACCGGCATAGTAAAGGGCAGCGTTCCGTTATACAAGGCCAACCTCACTGTATTCGTTGGCTTGATGTACCAGGCTAAGCATTGATACGTTCCTGCCACATCGACCTTCACCCATGATTGCATCTTGCCGCGTTTTCTCCCCCGAGAGGTTGATTTTGCACAGGGAAAAGAGAAGCGTGCGAAGTCTTTCTTTTTCCTGATCAGCCATCCAAGTATGGCATAGTTTGCTGGAAAAAGTCAAGTGTTTTTTCCATGAATCATCGGTAGAGTTAAGTAAGAAAAGCTGTGTAGTGAAAATTTTTTATAGAAATTTAATGAGACAAAAGTAATGGAAAAGGGATGTTAAAAACTATACAATTAACTGTTGGTTGAGTATGCCAGGATGGAGGCAAGCTTTGCCCCTGGCAACCCCAGATGCGTGGCCGTATCCTGGCGGTGAAACATGGAATGTGTGGGTAAAATGACTATGGAAGAGGTTATGAATATTTTCAGTCTGGCTATTGACGTTTCTCTGCTGTAGTGGTATGTTTCAAAAGACCCCGGATAGGTGTATTTGTATCCGTTCGTTTGTGAAAGAGAACAAACGAATTTCTGGTAGAGCATCCGGGTGCATAGAGATATGCGCCCCTAGAAATCCTGGGGAGCCTCTTCATGTGCGCATCCACAGCCGTAACGGGCAAGTATACAGTCGCAGCTATTCAGTACGAGCCGGCGCTGGGTGAGAAAGAGAAGAATGTGACCGATCTTCTCCGCCTGACAGAGGAGGCTGCGCGGTATGGCGCACGCCTCATTGTGATGCCGGAGATGGCCACCACCGGCTACTGCTGGGAGTCCCGCGCCGAAATTGCTCCGTTTGTCGAACCCATTCCAGGGCCGACGACCGGGCGTTTTCAGGAACTGGCCGCTCGCTATGATTGCTACATTGTCGTCTGCCTGCCGGAAGTCGATCCCGCGACCAACGTGTACTATAACAGTCTGGCCCTTGTCGGCCCGGAAGGCATTCGCGGTCGCTATCGCAAGATTCATTCCTACATCGCGGAGCCACGCTGGGCGCGTGATGGCGACCTGGGGATGCCAGTATGGGAGACGCCCCTGGGTCGACTGGCCGGGCTGATCTGTATGGACATCGAATACTTCGAGGCGGCGCGCATCCCCGCCCTGCACGGCGCGGATGTGCTGCTCTTTCCCACGAACTGGCTCGATGAGAAGTCGCCCAGCAGTCGCTGGATGGCCCGCGCCTTTGAGAACAGGGTCTACCTGATAGCCGCCAACCGCTACGGGCTTGAACGGGGGACGCAATTCAGTGGCGGCAGTTGCATCCTCAACCCGGATGGCTCCATCCAGTCCTATCTGGATAGTGGCGAGGGCATCGTCTATGGCGAGGTTGATCTGGAACAGTGCCGCGACAAAGGCTGGGGCGGCACAAAGGACGAGGTTGTGGGCAATTGCCTGGCCGACCGCCGCCCCGCCGAATACATCTCGCTGGTCCACAACACATATCTGTGGGAGCCGCTGCGCTATCACAGTCTCTATGAACTGAGCGAATTACCCCCCGGCCAGCTTTCCTGTGTGGCCGTCACGCAGATGAATCTGCACGAACTGCCCGCCACCCACTCGTTATCGTCCCTGGATACGATTGCCCGCCTGCGCACGCTGATCAGCATGCTCATCAATGAACACGCGCCCGCCTGCCCGGATGTGCTGGTCCTGCCGGAACTGCTTCTGCCGGGGCCGCTTCCTTTGACGTATAGTTCAGCCGCCAGCGAGGAGGAGTTCGTTGCGCACTTCCAGAAGGGGGCGATTACGGTGCCGGGGCCGGAGACGGAGGCGCTGACAGCCCTTGCCAGGGCGTTGCAGATCAGCTTTGTGCTGGGCGTGGCGGAACGGGAGGACACGGGAGAGGCAGACCATGCCCCCGCTTACTATAACACCGTTTTGCTCATCGACCCGGAAGGCGTCTACGGGCAGTACCGCAAGCTGCACCTGACACGGCAGGAGCGGCTCTGGGCCAGCCCCGGCAATTGCGCATTGCCGACATTCGATACCCCCACCGGGCGTATCGGGCTGGCGACCGGCTATGATGTGCTTTTCCCGGAGACGCTGCGCGTGCTGGCCGGGCTGGGCGCGGATCTGGTGTGCGCCCCGGCCCTGCTCAACTTCCCCGACCCGGTTGGCCTGGGGCCGAGCAGCATCCCTTTTGGCCCCAACATCGCGCCGGAGGGCTATGATCCCCTGCATTACCTGATCTGGCGCGTGCGGGCGGCGGAACACAATGTCTATCTGGCGCTGGCGAACTGGTGCGGCCAGTATAAGGAGGCGCGAGCCAACGGCCAGAGCGGCATCTTCTCGCCCGTCAGCGCCAGCTATCCCTGGCAGGAAATCCTCGCCGACGCAGGGGAGCCGACGCTGACCCTGATGACGATTGATACGCGCGAGCAGCGCACGGGGCGGCGTACCACAAAGCCGCTTGGCTACACGCCCGGCGATGTCGCCGGCTCGCTCACCGGCGAACTGGCCTATGATATTCGCGACAGCATTCCCGGCAATGCGGTGCGCAGCAAACCGATGTTGCGCAAACGACAGCCGTTCTGGTATCTTGACCTGGTGCGCACCCAGGTGGAAGAGTAAGTGTTTGAAAAGGAGTTTTTGCATCCATGAGACTGGCCAATAAAGTAGCGATCATCACCGGCTCTGCCGGGGGGATGGGGAAAGCTGCCGCCGAACTCTTCGCGCAGGAGGGGGCAAGCGTCGTCGTCACCGACGTTATGGAGAAAGAGGGCGAGGAGACAGCGCGCGCCATTCGCGAGGCGGGCGGGCAGGCCGTTTTTGTCAAAGCCGACGTCTCTCATGAAGATGAGGTGCGGCATCTGGTCAATGCCGCCATCGAGACTTTCGGCCACGTGGACGTACTTTACAATAATGCGGGCATTATGCCGCCCGACGATGGCAGCGTGACCGATATCAGCGAGGCGACGTGGGATCGCATCATGGATATCAATATCAAAAGCGCCTTCCTCTGCTCCAAATACACCATTCCCCACATGGTTCGGCAAAACAAAGGCTCGATCATCAACGTTGCCTCTTTCGTCGCCTTTATGGGTTGCACGGTGCCGCAGGACGCCTATACCGTCTCAAAGGGCGGCATGCTCTCTCTGACCAAATCGCTTGCGGTGCAGTATGGTCAGCACGGCATTCGCTGCAATGCCATCTGCCCTGGCCCGATTGAGACGCCGTTGCTGCGCCATCTGTGGACGAGCGAGGAGGCGCGTAATCTGCGTCTCAACCGCATCCCGCTGGGCCGCTTCGGCGAGGCGAAGGACATCATCTACATGGCGCTCTACCTCGCTTCCGACGAGTCATCCTGGACGACGGGGGCCTGGTTGATGGTCGATGGCGGCATCTCATCGAACTATTTCTGATGGTAGCGATCGAGCTGGAGCATCTCTCTGGCCTGGGCGGGAGTGGCGATGGGGCGGTCCAGTTCGGCGGCGATACGGGCCACGCGGGCAACGAGTTCGGCGTTGCTGCGCGCCAGTTGCCCCTTACGATAGTAGATGTTGTCCTCGAAGCCGACGCGCACGTGGCCGCCCATAGCCAGGGCGATGGTTGCCAGCGTCAACTGGTGGCGGCCCAGGCCTGCGACGCTCCAACTGCTGCCCGGCGGCAGGCTGCGCACCATGTGGACAAGATGGGCCGGGTCGGGGCCGATACCGCCGGGGACGCCCATCACGAAATCGAAGTGCAGCGGGTCACCAATCAGGCCCATGCCGCGCAGGCGCAGGGCTTCGTCGATCATGCCGGTATCGAATATTTCGATCTCCGGCACAATGCCGCACTCGCGCAGGCGGCGGGCGAAGGTCTCGACCAGCCCCCGGTTATTCATGAAGACATCGTTGCCAAAATTGACGGTGCCAGTGGTCAGCGTCGCCATGTCCGGCCCGCATTCAATGCTCTGCAAGCGTTCTTCGGCGCTCATCCAGACGGCGCCGCCGGTGGAGACCTGCGTAATGACGGGGCAGCGCGCGCGAATACCTTCGACCACCTCACGGAAGAGCGCGGCGTCCTGTGTCGCGTTGCCCGCCGCGTCGCGCACGTGAATATGGATGATGGCCGCGCCCGCCTCGTAACATTCGACGGCAGAGGCGATAATTTCGGCAGGCGTGATGGGCAGATGGGGCTGCTGCTCTCTTGTGACCTCCGCGCCAACCATCGCGGCAGTAATCATAACCGGTTGCATGATGACCTCCTGTGATACCAGAGAAAACCGCTCCAGACATGGTATAACAAACCATAAAGCACGCTCCTCGCGATGCTAGAGCGCAAAGCCGCTCCGTATAACACGTCCGCGACCTTTCGCAATTCCTGCTCTTATTATGCACAGCATGTCGGTGGGAGAAAAGGGATAGGAAAAAAGGGTAGGGAGAGGAGAGAAAAATATCGCAGGATGGCAGTCAGGCGTGTTCCCTGTATATGAGCATGTTGACCCGCAGGTTACATGTTTTGTATACTGGCAGCATAGTTGTGGCGCTGGTGTGTGTTCCGAAGGCGGAGTTGTTATGAAGGCAATTGCAACCGGGCGACTGACTCGCAGCTATCTGGGGAAGTTGAGCTTCCAGGGTTCTTTCTCCGTAATTGTGACTTTTGTGATTATCAGTTTGAGTGTGTACTGGCTGGTTTTTCGCATTGGCGGTCAGCATACTGTTACCCTGTTCTCCGATAGCATGTACGCCGTTAGCTCGCTCATCGCTGCGTGGTGGGCTTTTTTGACCGCATATCGCATGCGCTTCGGGCCGGTGCGCATGGAGCCACGTTACCAGCTTGCCTGGTTATTGATCGGCCTTGGCCTGCTCGCCAACAGCCTGGGCGGTTTTGATTACACGATTCTGGAGCAACTCGGCTATATCAACCCCGTGCCATCACTATCCGATATCGGCTTTACCCTCTTTTATATTTGCGTCTTTGCCGGATTGCTGGTTATACCAAAGCAAGGCAGGCAGAGACGTTTTCGCCTGCGCAACGCCCTCGACGCCTTGATTTTGACGCTCTGTATTTTCGGGGTGAGCTGGTTTTTCTTGCTCAGCAAGGTCTTTGTGTTGCAAAAGGCGGCGCATGTTCCTCTACTCACACTCATCACCGTCCTCTCCTATCCCTGCTGGGATGTTTTGCTCATGCTCGCCATTATTCTCTTTGTCCAGCAGCGCGTGGCACGCCTCCTTTACCCATCGCTGCTCCTGTGCGCGGTCGGGGTGCTGTCCCTGATCGTCGCAGATAGTGGCTATGCCTATACGATCTCGAACAATACGTACTTCACGGGAATGCCATATATTGACCCGTTCTGGTTTGGCGGCTACCTGCTGATCGGCCTGGCCGCGCTCTTCCAGCACGCGAAGCTGGTTCAGAGAGCGTATAGCGAGCATACGCAGGGGCAACGGCAGGCCACACGACCGGGGAGGGCGATAGCGCGGGTCAGGAACTGGAGCGGGCAGAACCGCGTCAAGGGTGTACTGATCTATCTCCCCCCGGCCATTTTGATTACGCTTATGCTGTACAGTGAGATCGCAAACGATAACAGTATCTCGTTCCTGCTGGTTTTGCTAACCGCCGCTGTAGGCATTCTCATCACTGTGCGCTATTTGATTACGATCCGCGAAAATGAGCGGCTGCTGCAAGAGCGAGAGCAGCGGCGGGAAATGTCCGAACATCTGCAATCGCTGAGCACGCAGTTAAGTAAAATCTTTGAACTGGAGCTGCTGCTGACGAATATTGTAAGCATAGCGGCCGCTGAACTGGGCTTTGAGGCGGTGATGCTTTTACTGATCGAGGAGCATGATCGTCCGCTCAGCCCGTACTCGCACCTGTTGATACGAGCAGCGGCCTCACATCCCGGTTCCCGTTCGCCGGAAGTGTTCGCCTGCCGCCTGCACGGCTCGCACATCGCATCCTGCACCGTTCTTAACAGGAAACAGGTGGAGGTTTTCTGGCCCGATCAGCAGCTGGTGCTGCCGCCGGAAGTCGATAGCTGGCAGCGAGAGCAGGGCATCAGCACAACGCTGTTTGTGCCGCTGGTGTATCAAGAGAAAACGCTGGGCAGCCTGGCCTTTTCGCGCCGCGCGATGCAGCCGTTTAACACGGATGAACGCTACATCGCCACACGCTACACAGATATAGCGGCTGCCGCCATCGAACATATTCTGCTCTATCAGACGGCGCGCGAACACGAGGCATTCGCGAAGGCAATGGCCAATATCGCGACACGGCTCAACTCCGCTGTGATCGAGCCAACGGAGATACACCAGTTGATCTGTAGCGAAGGGGCCAACGCCCTGCGCGCCGATTACGCCTTGCTCTATAGCGCGCTCGACGGCGGGCAGATGGTGCCGCTGGCTGCCTATAGCGGCGAGCAGGTGCCGACAATGACGGCGGAGGAGTGGCCCATTCTGACCGCTCGCGACCTCGATGCGCAGGCGCTAACCTCGCTCCAGCCGGTACTTATCTCAACTGCTTCCGCTTATTCGCTCAATGACGATCTGTCTATTACGCCGATTACCGCGTCTTCTCTGCGGCAGGCGCGCCCCGGTTCATACCAGTCGCCGCACTTCCTGCAAGAGCCAGTACAGCAGGCTTCTCCACTGCGCGAGATGCTGCGACGCCTGCACGTGCAAACGGCGGTTCTCGCCCCCCTGCTTGCCTACGGGGACGCGCTCGGCCTGCTCATTCTCGGTCGTTCCGTTCCACCTGAGACGCACGATAAACGCTCGTTTGACTTCACCGACCTGTCACTGGTACAGGATTTCTCGGAGCAGGCCGCCGTCGCCTTCAACAACGCGCTGCTCTACCAGCAGCAGTTTGCCGCGCACCAGCGGCTGAAAGAACTGGATCAACTCAAAGATCAGTTTATGATTACGGCTTCGCACGAATTGCGCACGCCGCTGACCGCCGTGCAGGGCTATCTTGAACTGCTGGCGCAGTACGATGAGATGCTGCCGCCGGAGGAGCGTCGCGAATTTTTCCAGAAGGCGCAGCGCAGTTGTGACGAGCTGGTGCTGCTGCTGGATAATGTGATGGATGCCAGCCGCCTGGAGACGGAGGCCGGTCTGCGTCCCGTTCAGTTGGAAGCGGTCTCTTTAGAGGAGGTGGTTGAGAGCGTGGTGACGCTGATCGAGCCACAACTGAAGAAAGAGGAGCGGGACTTGCAGATGCACATTCCGCCAGGGCTGTCTGTGCAGGCCGACCCCGGACGCCTGCGCCAGGTTTTGCTGAATATTAGCACCAACGCGCTGAAATACTCACCTGTGCATACCCCCATCAGCTATTCGGCGCACGTGGAGGTGGATGTAGAAGGGGACCGTGTGCCATCTGTCGTCATCAGTATCGCAGACAGGGGGAAAGGTATTGCGCCGGAGGATCAGGCCCGGCTGTTCCAGCGTTTTGTGCGGCTGGAAAGCGATATCAACAGTCCCGTGCGCGGCTCCGGTCTCGGCCTCTACATCTCGCGCCGCCTGGTGGAGGCCATGCACGGCACCATCTGGGTCGCCAGCAGCGGCATCCCCGGCGAAGGCACAACCTTCCATATCCAGTTGCCAATGGCTGTCGGCGCGAAATGAAGCCACACAGCCAACCACAGCCCGGCCGACTCCAGGCCCCGGCGTGGTAATCGAGCAGTACTGTCCAGGAACGCGGCCACACAGCCAACCGCCCCCATCCACGTCCACAGGCTACACGCGGCCACAGGCTACACGCGGCCACAGGCTACCCGCCAGGGGTGGCCCCATAGACGTTCACTTCAGGCCGTGCCAACGCCGGGCAGGCCACCGATGCCGCACCGCCCAGGCCACC
>CADDYT010000091.1 GCA_902810755.1 Chloroflexota bacterium | reverse complement strand
GCCGCAGGCCAGCCGCCAGGGGTGGCCCCAGAAGCGTTATCTGAAGGCCGCCGCAGGCCAGCCGCCAGGGGTGGCCCTACTATATACGGCCCCTCCACCAGTAGCACGACCGCTTCGTCTAGAGTAGGGCCATCCCTGCGGGTGGCCTGCGTCGGGCTCGCACTGGCTTCCGTTAACGCTTATGCTTGCCGCCCCTGCGCCACTGCGTCGATCAGCAGCACCAATTGTATCAGACGCTGGATAGGTGGATCAAGCGCGGGGTACGCCTGGGGGTGAACGACGCCATAGCCGCTCAGTTTCTGCGGTCGCGCATCTTCCAGATCGCACCAGAGCAGCGAGAACTCGGCCATCATGCCGCGCTGCATATCCTCTTCCGTTACCGGCAGGTCGAAATCTGCCGCCAGTTGCGCGATCTCCTCGCGTATCTGGTGCGTCAGTTGTAAAAGCGCCGTTCGCTGCGCGGCATCGGGCGGGTTCGTGAAGCGGGTGAGCGCGAGTTGAGGGAGCGTCTCCATCCCGGCAAGGCGCTCTTCCAGCCGCCAGACGGCCAGTTCAACGCGCCGCAACGTCACCGCCAGCACTCTGCGATGATTGGCATTGAGCAGCTTTGCCGTTGGCAGTTGCTGTGCTGTCCGATCTTTGTTCTCTGCCATAATGGAATACTCTTTCTCAAAAAACAGGTGTATTCACCGTACATAAGGTTCGCTGAGCAGGAGGCGCAGGCGCGTGAATAGCGGGACAAACCAGACGATGGCCGGACTGTGAAAGGGGATTCTCTGCTGCTCAACGGCGCCATCGGCCTGCGGAACAAAGATGCTCAGGCTCGATCCCAGCAGGGAGTAGGATAACTGTGCCGAGGAGATGGTTGAGAGAGCATAGCGTCGCGTAGTTTCTTCCGAGGGAGAGAACCTGCCGCCGGTATCGTCAAGCACGAGCAACGCCTGTCGCGTGAGGGCAACCAGCCGCGCCGGACTCTTGAAGTCTTCCAGCGCCGGAACCAGCGTGGAGACGAGCCGTTCCTCGCCCCGCTTTGCCAGCTCCTGTGAGAGCCGCTGTTCAAGCCGTGCGGCAATCTCCGGGCGCACCAGACCGCCCAGCCCTGCCAGCCGTTCGGCCTCGGCCCCGCGAGGCAGCCACATCTCGACCTGCGGCAGGCGACGAACGCGGCGGTCGTGCGCTCCATCCTGAGAGGGCAGAAATGCCTGGAACATGGGCTGCAAGCGCGCCAGTGCTTTCTCCGCCTCGACCTCGTGTGGAAACTCGATGACGAAGTCTTCCTGACCCGTCTCACTGGCAACCTCCAGCACCAGCCGCAGATAGGGCGACTCTTTCGCTTCCAGCCGGTTCACCCATTCGCGCGGCGCTGGCCCCGGTTGCAGCACGCTCACGCTCTGCAAGCGTTCCAGGGGCGCGCTGTGGGCAATATAGCCGCCGGGCAGGAAGTTGGAGCCGGGAGTGAGAAAATCTCTGAGCCAGAGGATTTGCCGATCTGTGAGCAGCAAGAGGCCTTCATTGGAGCGCCAGCGTTGTAGGCCCAGCCAGCCGCTGCGATGGCGCAACAGGGGCCGTTCGATGAAAGCCAGCAATCGCTCATCGTCAAGCAGCAGCGCGCTCAGGGCGTCCTGAAAACGTTGGGGAACAAAGCGGATCAGGTGTTCGGCCTGCGCGTGCGGCCCGTTCTCATCCTCTTGCAGCGCCCTGTCCCGCAGCAGTTGCAGGCGCAGCGCCTGGGAGAGACCTTCCACGGCCCGCCATGCCACCGGCCTCTCTTCCTCCTCGCGTTCGCGTTTCTGCCAGCCCCACTCCTTTGGCTTTGCCCGTTGTCTGCGCTTCAAGGCCACCCGGGTCTCGCGCAGCAATCTGGCCGCCTCGTCAGCCTCAACACACCGAATTTCCCCGGCCTGCACCTCTTCCTGCAACCTGCGCCCGACATAGGTTTTCAATGCCTCAAGCTGCTCGCGTGGCAGCATGCTCAGAGAGGCGCAGGCGGTAAAAGAGGAATCGACCTCGGCCACCGCTACAAGTACCCAGCCGTCTGTGGGCAATGCCTGCTCCGTCATGGCAGGTTTGCCCAGCGCGCCGAGCAGGCGAGCCTGCAGGCGGCTACCCGGCGCAAAACTGCACGCCGCTGGCAGCAGCACCGGCACCTGTACCTGCCCCTCAAGCTGTACGGTCGCCACATCAGCCGGTAATCCTCGCTCCGCCTGCTGCATTCCCGTCACGCGCAAACACGCGGCCTCCCGGTCCCAGCTATAGAGGGGGCAATGACGATGTGCCTGCTGCACCTGCACCTCGATCAGCGTAGCCGGAAGACCGGACTTTTCAGGCGCTTTATCTGTGGCATCTCGCTTGCTCATTCCTTGCTTTCCTCTCTTCCCGATGCCTCGTTTCGATCTACCTGTAAAAAAAGCTTCTACATCCTCTTTCGCTCTCTGCGGAAGAGGATGTAGAAGCTATTAGCCTGATTGGCGTTTCGCGAGCTTCATCGCATAATCATCTTTTCTCTGTCCAGAGTATACACAATCTCCGCGACGAGCGTCAAGAGAGGAGAGCAGGGGTTCCCGCCTGGTTCTCTTCTGGACGCGGCAGCACAGATATGCTATACTCTGAACAGAGAGAAAGCGGCGATGAAGCTCGCCCAACAAATGCTCAGGTAGAGCTAATGGCTTCTATAACGCTCAGCGCAGCGTCGTAGAGGCTTTTTTTATTCTCCGGGAGAGGAAGATGAGATGGAACCTGTAGAGCGACACCTATGCCCGTTCTTTGCGACGTATACGAGGTATATGTCATGGATACTGACCTGAGCCGCTATCGTGATGAGACGCTGCTCAAACGCCGTCCCTGGTACGTACTCGCGGTTATCTTGCTCATCATCAGCGTGCTGGCGCATCAGCCGCTGGCCTTTCTGGCGGGTCTGTTCGCGCTTGTGGTTGGCATCGTGCCTGAAATCTGGTATCGCCGGGCGCTACGGCACCTTGTCGTTCGCCAGCAGGTCAGCCAGCCACGCGCCTTCTTTGGGGAGACCATTACGCTCTCGCTCAGCGTAGAAAATCAGAAACTGCTGCCCTTGCCCTGGCTGGAAATCGAAGATGAGATTCCTGCCGCCCTCACCCTGCTCACCGGGCGGGCGACGCCAACATACAAGCCGAGCCGCGTGGCGCTCATCAACACGCTTGCTCTCTGGTCTTTCCAGCGCGTGACCCGCCGCTACCGTATCCGCTGCCTTGCCAGGGGAGTGCATACGTTCGGGCCTGCGCTGGTGCGTAGTGGAGACCCCTTTGGCTGGCTGGTGCGCGAAGATAGCGTTCCCGCGAGCGAGCAGATGATGGTCTATCCCCTCGTCGCGCCAATTGAGGCTTTCGGCCTGCCCTCTCGCCATCCCTTTGGCGAACACACGACGCCCCGCCGCCTGCTCGAAGACCCTCTGCGCTTCGCAGGCGTGCGCGAGTACGTGCGCGGCGATGACCCGCGCCGCATCCACTGGAAGGCGACGGCGCGGGCCGGGGAGCTGCGCAGCAAGATTTACGAGCCGAGCAGCCAGTACCGCCTGCTCATTCTGCTGGACATCAACAGCTATCCGGTGGCCTGGCTGGGCCTCGACCCTGACATCCAGGAGCTGACCATCTCTGCCGCCGCTTCCCTGGCCTGCTGGGCGCTGGATAAAGGCTATATGGTGGGCCTGCTCGCCAATAGCCTGATGGCTCCTCTTCAGGGCGAGCAGCCACTCTCGACGGATGAATTGCTCCATCAATTCCAGGCCTCCGTACCCTCTTTCTTATTGAGGGTGCGCGTCCCGCTTGATCGCGGCTGGAAGCAGCGCGAACGTCTCCTGACCGCTCTCAGTCGACTCATCCCCTACTTTGGTTCGCCGATGGACACGCTCATTGAGAGAGAGCGATTGTCCCTCCCGCTGGGAACGACGGTTGTCCTGGTCGGGGCGGCGGCTGCGTTGAGCGAGGCAACCGTTGACAGCCTGCTTGCCTTGCGTTCGCACGGGGCGGCGGTTCACCTCGCGCTGGCGGGAAATCCAGACGACGAAGTGGCGACGGATACCTGTGATTTGCCGGTTCATCGCCTGGGCGGCAGGGAACTCTGGCATGAACTCATTACGACCATCGGGGAAGGAGGAGACGAAGATGCAGGTCGAAGCACGACGAGCATCAAACCGGGTTGAACGCTTTGCCCTTCCCATCGCTATCAGCGTGATGGAAGCGCAGCCTCTGGCGCTCATCGTTGTCGTCCTCACGCTCCTTTTCACGCGCACGCTGGCGGACATGCCTCTGGGCGCCGGTGAGATTGCGCTACTCGAACTGGGCCTGCTCTGGTGGGCGATGTTTGTAGAAAGCAGGGTTCGGCGCGCAGGCGGGGACAGAAAACTGGCTCGTCTGCACCTGGCTGGCTGGCTGCTGGCTCTTGCCATAACGGTGGGGCCGCTGCTTCCCTCCCTGATCCATGCTCAAGCAATCTTTTCCGCTTTTGTCGATGTGGCGGTTGTGACATGGCTGTGGCGGCGCGATATGTATTACGTGCAGATCGGCTTCGAATATAGCTCGCTCTCCGCCTCCTTCAAAGTGGGATTTGGCGTCCTGCTCGCCGTTCTGCTGCTCGTCATTGCCTTGCCGCCGCTGCCCTCCCTGCGCGACGCGCTTGCCTTCGCGCTGCCCGTCTTCTTCCTCGGCGGCCTGGTCGCGCTCTCGCTGGCCCGCCTGGGAACGATTCGCCACAACCGGCGCGCCCCGGCAGGCTCGCAGGCCGACCCGACACGCTCCTGGCTTTTTGCTCTGGCCCTCTTCGGCGCTTTCCTGACGCTGCTGGTCCTCGTCCTCGAATCGATCTTCTCCCTGTCGTCATTCGAGTTCGCGCTCGGCGCGCTGGCGCCTCTGTGGAACGCGCTCGGAACCCTGCTCGGCTGGATTCTCTATGGCATTATCTTCCTCGTCCTCACGCCGATTTACTATCTCTTCTCCTGGCTCATCGGCCTGCTTACCCATCACGGGGCGGCTACATCGCCGCCGCAGATCGTATTACCGCATCCGCCTTCCCGACCACAGCGTCCTGCGCAGCCCATCCCGCCGGAAGTCTTCACCATTGGTCGCTGGGTCTTCCTGCTCCTGGCTTTTGTGGCCTTGCTGCTGCTGGTGAGGGCGATCCTGCGCCGCTGGTTTATGCGCATCGACCGTGAAGGCGTCGAGGAAGTGCGGGAGGGGCTGGATGCTCGTTCCTTGCTGGGCGAACGCTGGCGTCAATGGTGGAAGCGGCGGCGCGGAACACGGCAAGAAGTGATGCTTGAGCCGCTCGACCCTGCCTCCGCGCGCGCGCGCTATCGCGAACTGCTACACGCGGTAGCCGCCGCGAAGGAACAACTGGCAAGAGCGCCTGCTGAAACGCCGACAGAATATGAGCAACGCCTGCTGGCCTACCTCGAAGCCAGCCCCGTCACTTCGCAAAACGCTTCTCATGCTGTCGATGAAACGGATAGCCAGCTTCTTCACGAACTGACCCGGGCCTACATGCTGGAACGCTATGGCGGCAGGCAAAGCGACGAGGACAAACGAATGCATATGCCTGCCTGGGTGACGCGGCTGGTCGCGCGTTTGACCGGCAAAGCGTCCGCTGAAAGGACAATGCAGCGCGCATCGAAATAGGTAAGATCACATAACCGCCATTCTTTTGAAGGAGTATATATGATTCAGGTAGACATTCCCGATTGGGGGACGCTTGAACTGCAACACGCCGTATTTGACATCAATGGAACGCTGGCCGTCGATGGAACTCCCTTCCCAGGGGTTGTCGAGCAGCTCAGGCGGCTGGCCGAGTTGCTCTCTCTTCAGGCGTTGACGGCAGGAACTCACGGCAATATCGCTGCGCTTGAACGCCTGCTGGCTATTCCCATTCGTATCATCGGAAGCGGGGAGGAGAAAGCGCGCTATGTGCGGCAGCTTGGGGCTGAGCATGTGGTTGCCTTTGGCAATGGCCGAAACGATATCGCTATGCTGCGCGCCGCTGCCCTCGGCATTGCCGTACTTTCAGGCGAAGGAGTAGCGGTGGGAACGTTGCAGGCCGCCGATATCGTGGCGCTCGGCCCGGTTGATGCCATTGACCTGCTGCTCAATCCGAAGCGGCTCATTGCTACCCTGCGCGGCTAAAAGAGAAACGGTTATTCGTCCGTTTCCTCTGCCGTCTGCTCTTCAGTAAAGAGGGGAAATGGAGCGATGGCGCTGCTGGGGTTGCGCAGGTTGATTGAGACGCTTTCGATACCCGGTTCGCTGCGCAGCGCCACCAGAGATTTTGCCAGAGGCAGAGCTTCTCGCGTCGTACATGCGATCTCTACCTTTTCCCGCCCGTTGCCCGCCTGCACCTCGATGTTTTCAATCGTAGCCCCGGCCTCGTGACAGGTGTTGTAGACCCGACCCAGCAGCGCCTGCTCCACAGCCGTCACTTTGATCTTAAGCTGGTATGCTTCTGCCGAACGATGCAGGCGCCGTCTCAGGGGTTTGAGCAGTGTGAGAACGGCAACGGTAAAGACGGTGGTCAGCACGGCCTCAATCAGTAAGCCCGCGCCACATGCCAGCCCGATGGCGGCCACTACCCAGATGGCGGCGGCGGTCGTCAAGCCTTTAATAATCTCCTTCCGCAGCAGAATGGCGCCCGCGCCCAGAAAGCCGATGCCGCTGACCACCTGAGCGGCAACACGGGAAGGATCAAGTACCACATCAGGCGTTCCCAGAATATCGGCAAAGCCGAAAGCGGAGACAATGATAATCAGGCAGGAGCCAAGCGCCACCAGGGCATGCGTGCGCAACCCGGCGGCCCGCTCACTCCATTCCCGCTCCAATCCAACCGCCGCCCCCAGCACGAGCGCCAGCGCCAGCCGCAGCAGCGCGGTTTGAATAGAGATCACTGCTTTTCCTCCCCTCAGAGATATGCACGTCAGAATATTAACGCAATGTTAAGAGAATGTTAAGATAATGTTAAATAGACTATAGCATTTTGGAGCGTCTTTTGCAAGGGAATTTGCTCAGAATATCCGCTTATACAAATCTTCGCCATAGCTGGTTTCCAATGGCTCCCCCTCGATTAATTTGAAGGTTCGCGTGCCGTCGGCTTGCCTGTCGGCGCGCAGGAAGAGGGCATTTCCCAGGTGTCTGTTGTAAAAGCTGTGCGCGAATTCGTATAAATGGGTCACGAAGCAGACCTTGATGCGCTTCTCCAGCAGCGCCGTGATGATCTGCCGCGCGATCTCCGCTCCCTCTCTTTCGTTGGTGGCGGCAAAGGATTCGTTGAGCAGCAAGAGAGAATCTGGCGTGATGATGTCGACGATATTGCTCATCCGGCTGAGTTCTTCATCCAGTTTGCCGCTTCTCATCGTCACGTCTTCTTTGCGTTTGTAGTGCGTGAACAGACTGATGCAGACGTTGGCGCAGAAAGAGGTTGCCGGGACAAACATGCCGCACTGCATCATCAATTGAGCCAGCCCGATACTGCGCAAAAACGTCGATTTGCCGCCCTTATTGGCCCCGGTGATAATGATGAGGTCTTTCCCATCGGCCTGTACATCGTTACTCACCACACGCTGTTCCATCGTTAAGGCCAGGCTGACATCGTATAAGCCGGTACATGTCAACCTGCGTTCGTTGTGGGGCGCGGGCAGGGGAAAACACAATGGCTCCCCGCGCTGAGCAAGCTGTTCGTACAGGTTCAGGCAGCCGATGTAAAAGGCGAGTTCGGTGCGCAACATGGTGAAAAAACTGAGGATATGGTCGCTGGATTGCGCCAGCGCGTTAGCAACGAGGTTAATGCCCCGCCCTTTCAAGTCCGAGAGCGTCCTGGACCCGCTTTCATCGCGATCAGGGATGGTAAAGCTGTACGAGGGCGCGCGTTCGGCGAAGAGGCGCTCCAGCCAGCTCTGTCCCCTGTCGGCAGGCTTACGCAGGATGTAATCGATGCCTTTATTGCCGCGCCCCAGCCTGGCGCTGATTAACACGCCGTCGCGAAATTCCAGCGCCTTGAGATGCTGCTGGACGACAGCGAAGTAGTCATCGCTCAATTCTTTGTCCAACATGGCGAAGAATCTGCTAAAGCCCTCCGATTCAAATTCGGCGGCATGTTCATCGGCGAGCTGCCTGAGCTTTTTCAGGATG
Organism: Chloroflexota bacterium; assembly: GCA_902810755.1. The sequence continues at coordinate 16,357 of CADDYT010000091.1, read as the reverse complement.
TTCACAAACATCTGTAGCACTTCAAGCGAGCGGTGCAGGATGGCGTCGGGATACCTGCTCAACAGGCCCAGGAAATGCCTGCGTTCGCTTTCAATGGCTTCTATCGTCAGGGCATAGATCTCCCTGACAAGGGAGGCATGTTTGAGGCAGTCCTTCAGGATGTGCTGGCGATAGTGGATGGTATCCAGATCATGCTGCGTGCCACACAGGACCGCTTTTTTAGCCACCTCGAACAGGAATTTATCGCCGAGGGCCATCGCGTTGAACAGCGTGTTGAGTTCCAGGTCCTGGATCAGCGCCGGAGCCTGCGGCGGTAATGGCTGTTGCAGGTCAAAATCCTGATCTTTATACATGAGAAAAGCTTTCATGCCTGTAATCGCTCCTTCAAAGCATGGTAGGTCAGGCGGTACTTTTCGGCAATCGCGATCGCGTGCGCCAGCCCGTCGGCGGGCTTCCTGACGATTTTATAGGTGCGCAGAGCCGGATTTTCAGGAACGACCGTGCTGACCATGCTGATGGTCTGCTCGCTGAACGTACTCAGTTCATCGATGAAGGTCACCCAGACGGAGAGCGCGTCCAGCTGGACAATTTTTTCCAAGATCTTTTTGCTCAAGAATAAGGCATCGTTGACGGTGGTGGAGGTGAGAATTTCGTTCAGGATAATCAAACTGCTGCTTGTGGCATGTTCAAGGATAGCATGCAATCTGACCAGATCATCCTCCAGTTTGCTGCGCAGGTCCCTGATGTCTTCCTCCTTCTCAAAGTGCGTAAAGAGCCGGTCAAAGAGGAAGAGCTGCGCCTGTCGGCCCGGCACGGGGCAGCCGATGCTGGCCAGATAATGCAGTTGCCCGAAGGTGCGGGCGAATGTGGTTTTGCCGCCCTGGTTGGGGCCGGTAACGACAATGATGCGCTCTTTGCCGGTAAGAGAAAAATCGTTGCAGACCACAGGCGATTTTTCGTTCAACAGTTTGTGGGCCAGCGCGAGATCAAAGGCGGCATATGCATGTACTTCCTTCGATGTGCTGGAAACGCGCGGATAGCAGAATGACAGACCAGCGCGTTTGAAGCGCGCGATATGCTCCAGGTAGGCGACGTAAAACTGGATTTCGCGATCAAAGGCGGCGATGGTCGCATCCAGGTAGTGCGCGTTTCTCATGCAGTAATCATCGAGATGGGAAAAGATGTCGGGATACAGGCGCGCGACCAGTTCCATGATTTGCGCCTCTACATGGTCCATCTCCGGCCAGCTCCGAAATTTCACCAGATAGTCTTTTACCGCTCCCTGCCTGAATTTCGCGAATGTCTCCTCAATGTCCACGCTATAATCACTTTCCGCCTCATATTTGCGCACCCTGATCGTGCTGCCTTTGATGAGCAGGCAGTAGTGGATGGCGGCCAGATCAGCCTGTAGCTGTTTTGTTTCCGCCATCAGCGAGGTAAAAGGGTCGGAACCGGCATAGTCCGTCACGTAGGCGCGCAAAGCCAGCAGGCCGCGAGATTGAAGATCGACAGAGGTAAGATCACGCGCCAGGCCGCTCACGGCCTCACCATACATCTGCACCGCGTCCAGAAACCAGCGTTCCTTTTGATATTTGTAGTAAAGTTTCTCTGCCTGTGCCAGATACTCGCGCATGCGGCGCATCTTTTGCGCAAACGCCTGAATATACTCGAACAACGTGTTATTTTCCATGTCGCGCATAACTTCATGGCGATACAGGATGGTATCAAGGTCGCGCAGGGGAGTATAGAAAAACGGCTTTAACTCATATTCCTGCTTGCTGGCAGTGATGGTATCGACAATCTGGTCAAGATTCAGGTCAACGAAGCAGTCAGGCGCATCGGCTGTCTCTTTTTTGCTTTCAGTTTCTGGAAAGAGGATGCTGTGGAAAGTCATGGAAAACTCCTTCTTGCCGCTAGACGGTTGCCTGATCGCCCACTGTTGTCCCGCCGCGTGCGGCCCGCTCACCCACCACCTGCACCAGCGCGCGCCGCCACGCATTTGCCTCTTCCTGATTCAACAGTCCACGGCGCAGGGCGTCGCGTTTGAGGGCGTAGCTGCGCAGGTCCTCGGCGAGGTCTTCGAGGCGCCGCACCTGCTCGCGCAGCAAGAATTCAACGAGTGCAGTATGCTCGCTGCTTCCCTTCCCACTGTCTTTCAGGCAGGCAAGAGTTGCCTGCAGGTGAGGCAGGCAAAGCGCCGTAGAGGATGTGTAGGCAGCGCGGCCCTCAGCCGTAAGCAGGTGTGCAAGCAGTTGCCTGGCCTGCTCGCGCGTTGTCTCTTGTACGAGTCGGCACGCGGCGCATGTCGTGGTGCTTGATAGCAGGGTCGCGAGATGCGCGGCTGCGTGTTCGGTCGGGCGTTCGACCAGGCGGGATAGCTCGCCTGCCAGCGTCTCGATCAGCGGCGCGTAGCCATCGCTGATGCCCTGTGGCGAGGCCATCTCCTGATATTGCCAGGTATGGACGGGGCAGAGGCCGCGCTCGGCTGCGAATGCCTGTTGTGCTGTAGGGTTGGTAGCGAGCGTGTATTGCCACTGCGCGAAGAACGCGAAGAGCGCCTCCTCCAGCCCCGCGCAGATCGGGCAGGTGCGAACCGGCGCGCCTGCCTGCCCACGACCGACTCTACCCGGAGACTGGCTTGCCGCAATTGTCTGATCGATGATCTGTCGGCTGTCGGCTCTCGGCTCTGCCAGACGTGGCGTGGCAGAGAGAGGCCCGGCGGCCAGCAGCGATGCTCGCAAGGCTTCCATATTTTGCTGCAATGCGAGCGCGTTCTTCCCTGGCTCATGCTCGGCATCAACCGGGGACAGGTCTATTCCGGTAAAGAGACGCAGGGCGCGATCCAGAATGGAGACAAGGAAAGTGCGGCCCTGCGCCTCCGCGAGAAAGGCGGTAAGCGCCTGCTCGAATGGGAGTAGCCCGCTGCGATAGATGCCTGCCTGGTCGTGGTTCAGCTTCGCGGCAAGGCCGACGCGGGCGGAGAGCGGGTAGATGCGGATATTTTCTCTGCCCGGAAGCCGCTTCACCTGGGCATGAATATAGCTGAGGACTTCCTCGCGTTCCGCATCGCCGAGCATGTCCAGTTTGTTCACGACGACAAACAACTGGCGCACCTGGCCGCGAAGGTCGAGGAGGAAGCGTTCTTCGGCCTCGCTCAAGGGCGCCTCAACGCTCGTCACGAAGATCACGGCTGCCATCTGCGGCAGAAAGCCATAGGTGGTCGCGGTATTCTCGTGGCGGGCCGAGCCGATGCCGGGCGTGTCAATAAAGTGCAGGCCGCGCCGCAGGAACGGGACGGGCAATTCCACCCGCGCTTCCACCAGCCCCTTCTCGTTGCCGGGATTGCCGCGTTCGGTAATGAAGTCTGGCAGTTGCGCCAGTGGGGCTTCCTGCTCCCATTCCCAACCCTTGCGGCGCAACAGGAGACGTTCTCTGGGGCCGTAGCAGAGCGTGGTGATCGCCGAGGTCAGGGGCAGGAGTCCGGTAGGCAGCAGGTCACGCCCGATCACCGCGTTCATGAGTGTGCTTTTGCCGCGTTTGAATTGTCCGACGACCGCCAGATTGAAGCGATCTTCGGCAAGCTGAACCAGCAGTTCCTGGCAACGCCCGGCTGCTTCTGCTGCGCCGAGGGTCTGGAAAAGCTGCTTTGCGGCGCGAACCGAGGCAGCCACCTCTTGCTTCGCGAGTGTGTAGCCTCGTAGTGAGGATACCTCATCGTTGTCAGTGCCTGCTAATGCGCGCTCCACGCGCTTCACCCCCTCCAGTATGGGCTAAGAGACAAAAAAAGCTTCTACCGCCGCGTTCGTGCGCGAGGTAGAAGCTATCAACCCTTCGCGGGTATCTTTCGGGTGAGCTTCATCACCCATCATTCTCTTACGTAAAGTATACCACAGACGGAACTGAAGCTGCAACCGGCTTCTTGCCCTCTACAGATGAAATTTCTGGCTCAAGGATTGCCACCAGTGTTTTGTGCGTTGACGAGGGGAAGCCGGGCCAAGACCTGTAGGTCGCGCGGTGGATTCTTCGCCATTGACCACGCGCAGCATTTTCTGCGTTTCGGGCCAGTAGCCTGGAATGAGTTCGCGCGGTGGCCGGGGAAACCAGTGAGGGCAGGAGCGACAGATGGTCAGATCGCGAGGTTGTTCCTGTCCGTACAGGGTATAGAACCAGCGACAGGCAAAGTAGGCTTCCACTGTCGCGCCGGAAACGCGCGAGGGAGATGGAATGACCGGCAGACTCCGCCTGCCGCCGGGGAGCCGACGGACAGGTACCAGGTTCAAGCAGGCGTGTGGGGAGGCCAGAGCGTGGGGAATGGGGCAGGCGTTGCAGATGGCCTGCATCGAAGAGAGGTCTTCTCCGGCTCTCCCCAGCACATAGCCCTGCTCCGGCCCGCCGCTTGCCCCGCAGACAAACTCCACCTCCTTCGCGCCTTCTGTACCAACCGGGTGACGCTCGATGCGCAATTCGCAGGCCGGTACGGTCACTCCCTCGATAGAGACGGGAACTCCATTCTGTTCCGAAGTGCTGTTGGTATTCATAATCCTCACCTGCTTTCGTCTCTCTATTCCTTTCTGGAAAGAAAAAGCTTCTACCCGGCCTTATCCTTTTGCCCGAGTAGAAGCTATCAGCCACAGCTGGCAGATCAGGTGAGCTTCATCACCGCTAAGAGATTATTCCTTTTTCACAGGATAACATGTTACAACAGGCTCGTCAAGGGAGGAGCGGAGCAGTCCAGACATGCGCCTGCCAGTCATCGTTGCCGGAGGCGATGCGGGTGCCGTCAGGCGACCAGGCCAGCGATTCCACAAAATTCCAGAGGCTGGTGGCGTGGCCCCGGTAGATCAGGAGCGTTTGCCCTGTCTGAACATCCCAGATGTGAACCTGCATATCGTCGCCGCCGGAGGCCACATACCGACTCGTGGGCGACCAGGCCAGGGCGTTGACGCTCCACTCGTGTCCGCTATAGGTCAGGAGGCACCTGCCGCTAGCGGTATCGCGGACCCTGGCCGTGCGATCATAGCTGGCCGAAGCGATCCATCTACCGTCAGGTGACCAGACGACAGTGGTGACGGGGCCGAGATGGTCCTGACAGGTCAAGAGCAGTTGTCCGCTGAGCGCATGGATGATCCGTATCGTGCAGTCGTCGCTGCCCGAAGCAATCAGCTCGCCGCCTGGCGACCACGCCACTGAAGTAATTTTTTCAGTATGGCCGCCAGAGATGCCCTTTGTTGCCCCGGTAACAGCATCCCAGACCTGCACCGTTCTGTCCCAGGAACCGGTGACGAGGTATTGACCATCCGGCGACCAGGCGACCGACAGGACAGAGCTACGGTGATTGCGATAGGTGATGATGGTCTCACCGGTTCGCGCATCCCAGACGTGCGCCGTGCCATCCCTCGATGCGGAAGCAATGCGTGTCCCATCGGGCGACCATGCCACGCTGTTCACCCGACCACGATGTTGCTCATAGGTTAGCAGTAGTCTTCCACTGCTGGCTTCCCAGATCTGCACCGTCTTATCCCAGGAGGCTGAGGCGATCTCTGTGCTATCGGGTGACCAGGACAGAGACGCTATGCGCTCTCGATGCCCTGTATAGAGGGAGAGGAGTGTTCCAGGCGCTGGCATCTACGTTTCTCTCCTTCTCTATCTCTCTCCGTCCGTTTCTTTGAAATGATCCACGCCCTGTCTGCGCTGCTGCTGGAGGAACCGCTCCACTTCTTTGACCGCCTCTGCCGGTTCCATCTGCCCTCTCTCTTCTTTTGAACGATTTCGCCGAAGCCTGTTCCACCAGTGCTTGCCCGCAGGCTGAGCAGGCGTACTCTTTTCCTGTGCTGGCTTTTTAGTGCGCGGCGATCGTTCTTGAGAAAGCGCGGCATAGCAACGGGAACAGATCAGCAGGTATCTCGCGCTCCCCGCCAGGCCAGTAGCTGCGATCACTTTTACTTCTACCACATGCGCATCGCAAACGCCAGCCCCACAGCGTTGGCAGATAGCCAGCGCGGGGTGAGAGCAATTGCCCGTTTCGACTCGGCATACGTAACAGTTCATGTCTTTTGCTCCTCCGTTCCCGGTAGACCTCTCCCTATCATTGGTGTATGCTGCCTTCAACCAGGGAGTGGAGTAGTTGCTGGCGATCTACCAGCCCCAGCGGCTTTCCGGCTTCATCGACCACGACCAGGCGCTTGATCTGGTGCGCCAGCATCAAGCGCAGCGCCTCCGCGATGGGGGTAGCTGGCGTCACGCTGAAGAGGCGTGGGCGCATGATCTGCTGCGCCCCTGGCGGTCCCTGTGTGAAGCGTCGTCTGAAGAGGTCTTCCGGGAAATTCAGAAACAGGCGACCGGCAAGGGCAAAGAGGGGATTGCGCGGCGCTGCTAATCCCTGCGATACCAGCAGGTCACGGTCGCCGATCACCCCGATCGCCTGTTCGTCTGCATTGACCACAATCACCCGGCGCAGGGGCGTACTCTGTACCTGGCGCAGAACCTCGATGAAGGGCGTACCCTGAGCTATCACCGGAACCTGCGATATCACGGTGTCGCCTACCTGCCGCGCAGAGTCAGTAGCCTGCACTGTCTGATCGGCGGCGAACGTCCTGGGAGTTTCAGGCAGATTCGCGTAATAGCGCAGGACAGCAGCCTGATCGAGTAGACCAACCAGTTTCCCTTTCGCGTCGATGACAGGAAGGCGGGTTACGCCACGCACAGCCATCAACTGGGCCGCTTCTCCTATCGTGTTTTCATCTTTGCAGACCAGTGGATGCCGGATCATCACCTCTTCAGCCGTTTTCTCAACGCTCAAAAGCTGGCTCAGTTGCTCGCTCAGCTGGTGAGCATCTGTTGCCCGCTGCACATCGAGTCGGCGAAATAGCTCGCCCTGCGTTAAGAGATGACCAAGCGTAATCACACCTGTAACCTGTTTCTCCTCGTTTACCACAACCAGTAGTTTGTTTCCCTGCTCAATCACCTGGCCGATGATCTCAGAGAGCGGCGTTTGTGGATGGATGGCGGCGACTGTATCTGCCATCACGTCGCGCACACGGCTCTGGAAGGCGAGCGGGCGCACAAGCAAAACGGCGCATGGCGCGGCATTGGCGACCTTGCGGGCGGTGCCACCGGTGGTCGAACTCAAGGGGTGTTCGTGGCCTGTCGCGCCGAGAATCAGCAGGTCGCTATTTCGCTCCTGCGCCAGGGAGGTGAGCAGCGTACTGGCGGAGCCTTCGCGCGTGAATGGTTCCAGAGGGAGATCGGCAAGATGGGCCTCAGCTGCCGCCAGCGCCTGCATCTGCTGGAAGTAAATCGCCCAGTCCCAGTCAAGCTTGCCGGAAGGAGTGCGGGCAATCGACTGCTGTTCTGGCGGAGCTTTTGGCCCTTCGATCACGGAAAGGGTGGCCAGCGTTGCGCCAGCCAGTTTTGCCAGGTGCAGACCAACGCGAAATGCCTGCCAGCTCAGTGGCGAGCCATCCAGGCCCACGAGCGGGCGCCGGAACAGCGATTTGCCCCCTTTCGCCCGGCTCACCAGTACACTGCATGGCGCGTGATTCACCAGTTTATCGGCAGTGCTGCCCAGAAAGGCCCCCCAGACTGCCGAATGCCCCTGATGACCAAGCACCAGCAGATCACAGTGCTGCCCTTTGATATATTCCAGGATCACCTGTCCTTCGTGACCGCTCAGCACAGCGCAGTGCGTCTGCACTCCCCGCTGTTCTGCCCGCTTGCGCAACGGAGCCTGCAAGCCATTGAAGTATTCCAGGGCCGCCAGATGTTCGCGCGAGGATTCTTCGTGGGTCGCGACATAGCGTGGAAGCGTCTCCTCAACTGAGAGGATGTCCAATCTTGCCCGCAAGAGGCTTGCCAGCGCGATGGCAACCTCTGCCGCCTGTAGAGAACTCTCAGAACCATCGATTGCTACAAGAAGTCGCTGGAACATAAATGCTGCTCCCTCCATCTGAGCCGCTTAAATGGCTCGTAAAACCAGCACGATGAGGACGATGAGAAAGATGTAAAACACGTACTGGTTGAGATTGCCTGACTGGATGAAGCGGACCGGGCGCGTCACCCATTCTCCAAATCTGAGCAGGGGGCGATAGACTCCCCGCTCGAACGGGGGGGGAATCTCCTGCTCGTAGGTGATGTGCCCCTCGCGGTGGCGGGCGGCGGGGGCAATGGCCTTGCTTTCGACCCGCGAGCGATAGAAGCTGTTGAAGATGATGCGCAGCGGGTTGCTATAGGCGAGGCCGCTATAGGTCATCGAGGCCTCGAAACGCGGAATGCCCCCGGCCCACACGCGACCGCTGCGCCGGACTCCCAGCGGGCGTATCGCTCGAAGCGCCAGCATCACAAGCCCGAGCAGCAGCAGTTCGGCCAGAAAGAGATAGCTTGGCGAATCAATGGTGGAGAACGCGGGAGCGGCAATCACCACCAGACCGTTGACGGGCAGCCATCCTTTGAAGAGCGCGCCGCCAAGCGTCACCAGCAACTGGTAATCCCCCGGATGGTTGGTGAAGAGCGGCGGCACCACCTGATTCAGCACGCTTTGTCCCAGCAGCGCCGTTGTGACGCGATCCAGCGCGGGAATGACGAAGGTGGGCAGCACGCCGAGGGCGAGGCAGAAGAAGGCCAGGAAGCCCATGCCCAGGCGCATGCTGAGCGACGCTTCGTGCGCCGCCGCCGCCTCTTTGCTGCGCGGGAGCGCGAGAAATGTCACGCCACAGGCGCGCACGAACGAGGTAACGGCGATCCCGGCGGTGAGGGCGATGAGCGCGCCGGAGAGCGCGATGACCACTTTCGTCAGCGTATCAGGGATGGCAAAGCTCTGGAGCAGGGATTCCAGCAGCATCCATTCACTGATGTAGCCGTTGAAAGGCGGCACGGCGGCAATGGCCAGCGCGGCAACGATGAAGAAAAGGGCCGTCCAGGGCATCAGGCGAATCAGGCCGCCGAGTTGCGCGAGTTTGCGCGTCCCTGTGGCATGGTTCACCGATCCGGCCCCCAGGAACAGTAACCCTTTGTACACGGCATGGTTGAGGACGTGATAGAGCATGGCAATGGCGGCAATGGCGGCCAGCGCGATCAGGTGGTAGGCGTAGAACGTCAGGGCTGCGCCCAGACCGGCCAGGATAATGCCGATGTTTTCGATGCTTGAGTAGGCCAGCAAACGCTTGAGATCGTCCTGCACAACCGAATAGAGGATGCCGACGATGGCAGTCACCGCCCCCACGCTCAAGATGACCAGCCCCCACCAGGCAGGAAGCGCGCCCGTTCCCAGCAGGAAGCCGAGCAGGAAGCGCAGCATCCCATAGATGCCAAGCTTGATGATGACCGCCGAAAGCAGGGCGGAGATGTGGCTGGGCGCGGCAGGATGCGCCTCCGGCAGCCAGAGTTGCAGTGGCAGGATACCCGCCTTGGCCCCGAAGCCGACAAAAGCGAGCAGGAAGACGGCGCTGCGCAATGGCGTCGAGAGCGTGGCCGCCGCCGCCCGCAACGTGTCGTAGCCAGAGCCGCCCGCGACACGGTAGAGCAGGAGGAAGGCAATGAAGATGCCAACCGTTCCCAGTTCGCTGACGGCCAGCATCAGAAAACTGGCGCGAATGACCTGTCTCTCTTCATACTCGAAATTGACCATCAGGTAGCTGAGGAAGGCCATCGCTTCCCAGGCCATGAGAAAGACGATGGCATCAGCCGCCGCCACAATGAGTACGAGGGAGAGCAGCAGCAGGTTGATGAGGACGCCGAAGGCGCGCAGCCGTCGTACTCCCGCGCTGTGTTTCAGGTAGCCGATGGAATAGACAGCGACCGGCAGCGAGACCAGGCCGATGACTGCCAGGAAAAAGGCCGAGAGCATATCCAGGCGCAGGCTCAACGCCCCGAACGGCAAGTTGGTATCCAGGGCGCCGCCCGGAGCTGGCGCGCCAGCCAGCACGCCCACTCCGGCCACCAGCGCCGCCAGCCCTGCCGCCGCTGCACAGAGCGCGGCGGCGATAGTGATGGCGCGTTCTCGCCGCATGAGCAGCGCGAGTGCCACGCCGAGTGCGTAGAGGGCAAACATTGTCCAGAAGGCAAATGTGGGGAAGAGATTCCAGTTCAACTCTGCGCCTCCTTTTCCTGCATGGAAGGCGTAATCACGGAGAGCGGGCGGCCCATTTTGATGCGCCGGGTATGTCCCTGCATGCGTTGTTCTACCCGCCCCAGCGCCAGCAGCAGGCCGTGGATCAGCGTGAGCGGCGAGGGCGGGCAACCGGGGATAAAGACATCGACCGGCAGCACATGTTCTACGCCACCCTGTGAGAAGGCCGATGGCCCGAAGATACCGCCGCTACAGGCACAGGCTCCTACGGCCACTACCAGACGAGGGTCGGGCATGGCCTCGTAAGTCTGACGGAGCGGGTCTACCATCGCTCGCGTGACCGGCCCCGTCACCAGCAGCAGGTCGGCATGGCGCGGCGAGGTGGTGAAGAAGATGCCCAGCCGCTGGATATCATAATAGGGATTGAGCAGCAGTTTGATTTCCGATTCGCAGGCATTGCACGAACCGGCATCGACATGGCGAATATGCAGCGAATGCCCGAACAGGCGTTGCACCTTTGTCTTGAGTCGCTCTCCGGCCTCCCTTGTCGCTGAATCAAGCATATCGGCCATTGTTTTCCTCCTTCCCGTTTTCTCCGTCCGACGTATCGGGTGGGGCGAACAGCGTTACCATGCGCAAATCCTCGCGCCTGCTGGCCGCCAGTTCATACTCGTTCGTCATGCGTAATGCCTGCTGCGGACACGCGCTCACGCAGAGACCACAGGCAACGCAGCGCGCGTAGTCCAGCACGAGCTGCGTTGCTTCATTGCCCGCGCTCTCGACCACCGTTTGCAGGCTGAGCGCATCTGGCAGGCAGACCTGCACGCAGGCGTTGCAACCCTGTTCAGCAATGCAGCGGCTGGCATCCATGATTGGCTTGCCGCGAAATGCCTCCGGCAGACGCTCCTGGACAGCAGGATAGCGAGTGGTCAGCACTCCTGTGCGCAGCCCTCGGCGTATCCAGGAAAAGACCATCTGTTTCCTCCTCCTGAGAAACTTCCGGCTCATGCCATGCTCAACGCAGGCGTCACCGGGAGAGTACGTTTGCACTAACAATCGGCTCCGGCAAATGACAGGCCGAAGCTCTGCTCGATTACCGGAAAATCGGTCAGAATATTGTGGCCGGGAACAGCCAGGGGAAACGCCTGCCAGTTCGCGAACGAGGCCGGACGCGCCCGGTAACGTCGAATGCGACCATCCTCCCCGACCAGCAGCCAGTGGACGCTCTCTCCTCGCGGCGATTCGACCAGGCTCAGAGCGGATTCTCCAGCAGGCAGTTGTTCTATCGGTACAGCGATAGAGCCAGCCGCCAGCCGTTCAAGAGCCTGATCGATGATACGCAGCGATTGCTTCGCCTCTTCCAGGCGTACACGGGCGCGAGCCAGCGCGTCACCCGTTTGCAGCACGGGAACTTCAAAATCGATGTCGGCGTAGGCGGCGTAGGGATGGTCGCGGCGCAGGTCGCGGTCAACGCCAGAAGCGCGCCCAATCGGACCAACGGCGCAATAGGCCAGGGCGTCCTGCGGCGTAAGGATGCCGGTTCCTTCAAGGCGGTCGCGATGCGAGGGCGAGTCAAACAGCAGCTTGCCCAGCGACTCCAGATCGGGTTGCAGCGTCGCCGTCAGTCCGCGCACCATATCCAGCGAGGCTTCTGAGAGGTCGCGACTCAACCCGCCGGGAACGTTCATGCCGAAGAGGTAGCGGTGTCCGCTGATCGCCGCGTTGAGACGCAGGATGCGCTCTTTCCAGATGTCAAACTGCGCCTGAGCGACCACCAGTCCGGTCGCCTGGCAGAGATCGGCCTGGTAGCCGAGGTGATTGTAGAGCCGTTCCAGTTCGGCCAGCAGTGTGCGCAGGTAGAGGGCGCGCTGCGGCACCTCGACTTCGGCGATGCTTTCCAGCGCCTGACAGAGCGCCAGCGAGTGCGCAAAGGCGCTGGCGCCGGAGATGCGCTCGGCGAGCAGGGGCAGCAAGGGCAGAGGCAACCCCTCGGCCCGCTTCTCGATGCCGCGATGCTTGTAGAAAAGTTGCAGGTGCATATCGACCAGCTCTTCGCCGACGGTGCGCAGGGTATAATGCCCGGATTCGACCACCCCGGAACGCACCGGGCCAAGCGGATAGTCGACAACGCCCTCCGGCGCGCTCTCTAACTGGATATGGTGCGGTTCGGCCGCCTGGACGTTCTGACTCCACGCAAACGACGAACGATGAGGATAGATTCCCTGGGGCCAGTCCGGCGGCAGACGCAACCGGCGCAGGAGAGGATGTCCCTCCGGCTGGATGCCCGGTTCTTCCCATACCTCACGCTCGTACCAGTCGGTAGCTGGCAGATCGTGCATTAGACTGGGGAAGGCTGGCCTCTCCGTATCAAGGTCGATCACCAGATGCACCCGGCTTTGCTCATTATCCAGCGCGAAGATGAGGTGAAGCTGGAAGGCGTCTTGCGATGGGCGCTGATCCAGCCCGAACAGGTCGACAAAGGTGGCCGCGAACTCCTCGCGCAGGGTACGCACCGTCTGTAAGAGCGAGGCGGGCGAAAGCGAGACGACAATCTCATCCTCTAAGGGGCGCACCGCTTTGATTTCCTCGGAGGAACCGCAGGCCGAGGAGAGGCGCGTGCAGAAATGAATCAGGTCCATTATTGACCTCCTCCCAGCACGGCTGCTGCCTGGTGCAAAAGATCGCTCAGGGGCGTGGGGATGAAAACTCCCAGGCCAACGACGAGCAAGACGCTCAGGCCCATCGCCAGCAGGCCCGTATAGCTGGTCTCACCGGGCTTGACCCCCTCCGGTGGCTTGCCGAAAACCATGCGATTGAGAAAGAAGAGAAATGCGATGAAAATGAGCGCGATGAGCGCCAGCATGACAATGGCCGGAAGCAGGTAGCCCTGGCGAAAGCCCGCGCTGAGGATGCTGAACTCGCTGATAAAGATGCTGAACGGCGGCGAGCCGGTCAAGGCCAGCCCGCCCACGATCAACAGGGAGCCACTGACCGGCAGGAGCTTGATAACGCCTGAGACGCGGTCGATATTTTTTGTTTCATACTTCAGCAGCACCTGACCACTGGCAAAGAACATCAGCGATTTGGTGATGGCATGGTTGACGACCTGAAGTAATGCCCCGTACAGCCCCAGTGGCCCTCCGAAGGCCACGCCGATGCTGATGATGCCCATGTGTTCGACGCTCGAATAGGCCAGCAGGCGCTTGTAATCGCGCTGGCGAAAGATCAGCAGCGCGGCGACAAGCAGGGAGAGCAGGCCGAAGGTCAGCAGCAGCGCGGTCGGGTAGGCGTGTCCCAGCGAGGGGACGGCCAGCGCGTAGAAGCGCAGGATGCCGTAGAGCGCGCAGTTGAGCAGGATGCCGGAGAGCAGGGCGCTGATCGGGCTGGGCGCTTCGCTGTGGGCATCAGGCAGCCAGGTATGCATGGGGGCCAGACCGGCCTTCGTGCCATAGCCGACGACGATGAAGAGAAAGGCCAGGCGCATGACGGCGGGATTGAGCCGCGCCGCGACGGGGGCCAGCACCGACCAGTTGAGATCGTAGGTGCTGCCCAGCACCTGCACCGCCGAATAGTAAGCCAGGATGGTGCCGAACAACGCCAGCGCGATGCCAACGGAGCCGACAATCACATATTTCCACGCGGCTTCCAGCGCCTCGCCCGTGCGATAGAAGCTCACCAGGAAGAGCGAGGCCAGCGTCGTTCCCTCAATGGCGATCCACAACACGCCCAGGCTGTTACTCACCGGCACCACCAGCATGCTGAACAGGAAGAGGTTGAACAGTACGTAATAGCGTCGCAGGTCGCGCAGCCCTTCGCCTCGTGTTACGTCTTGCTCGCGCATATCCTCGCGCAGGTAGCCCAACGAGTAGAGGGCGCTGGTGAAGCCGACGAAGGCGATCACCAGCACAGTAAGGATGCTGAGCGCGTCGGCGTAGAGCCAGTCAGAAAGCTCGGCGATATGCCCTGCCAGCATCACCTGGTGGGCTGCCACCCCGGCCAGAACCAGCACCGGCGCGGTACCGGCGACCGTCGCCAGTTCCATCCAGCGCCGGGCAGGCGCGAGCAGGCAGAGGCCGCAGGCGAGCAGGGGAATGAGAAGCAGTAGAGTCAAGAGCATGGCGCATTACCCTTTCAAGCGTCGCAGGTCTGCCGTATCGGCGGTGATCAGTTCACGCTGGATCAGCGTGACCAGCAAGCCCATGACCATGACCGCGACCAGCACATCGAAGAGGATGCCGAATTCGACGATCAACGGCATACCATAGGCGATGGCGATAGCCCCGGAGAACAGCCCGTTTTCAATCGTCAGCAGGCCGAGTATCTGCGCGATGGCATGTCGCCGACTGCTGAGAATAAAAAGGCCGATCAGCACCATCGCAATGGAGATGGCCAGCGGCGGCTCGTTAAGGAAGGTGCCGGGGGCCACAACTGCCGGCGAGGTGAAGAAGGCCAGCAGCGTGAGCAGGGCGCAGATCAGCAGCGAGGCGGGGATGCCCAGATAGGGCCGCACCTCGCGCTGTACATGCAGGCGCTGCATCACATTGCGCAAAATCCAGACGATCACGCCGCACTTGACGAGTACCGTCAGCACAGCAACGATATACAGGTCGAAGCTGTGCGTGTAGTAGCCAACCACCGCCGCTACCAGCGCGATGACCAGTGATTGCAGCGCGTAGGCCTGAAGCGCGCCAGACAGTAATCGCGCCGCCACGAGGGCGAACGTGGTTAAGAGCAGCAACGCTCCCAACGCTTGCAGCAGTTGCACAGCCAGGGTGGGCGGCGCGGCTGCTGTCACCGCCATCAGCGTGAGTGAAAGGAATGTAGGCATGTTTATCGCTTCCTCCCATCAGATGAAAGTCAGGTTTCTCTTATCCCAGATGCGTCAGATAAAAGGCGACGATAGCCAGGGCCGCCAGAATGAGCGCCGCGCCCAGAAATTCCGGGATGCGGAAAAATCGCCACTTGGCAATCGAGGATTCGATGACGACGATGACGCCGCAGATCACCAACATTTTGAGCAGCAAGGTTCCCAGGGCGATGAGGACGGTGAGAACGTTGGTGCCGCCATCGGGCGCCAGGCCCCAGGGGGTGGTCAAGACGTTGAGCAGGATGGTCAGCAGCACAAAGAGGCGCATGGCTCCTCCCCATTCCATGAGGGCCAGTTCCTGGCCGGAATATTCCAGGGTGCGCGCAGCCTCGATCATGGAGAGTTCAAAGGTGCTGGCAGGATTGTCGACCGGGATGCGGCCCGTTTCCGCTAAAATCACCATGAAGAGGGCGGCGGCCAGCAGCCAGTGCGCCGGATTGTACAGGTAATCCGCCGAGATGAGCGTCTGATTGACGGCGAAAGGAATGGTGACCTGGGCGATCAGCGTGACGCTGAAGAGGACGAGGATCACCACCGGTTCAGCCAGCAAAGAGACGACGCGGGCGCGGCTGCTGCCCATACCGCCAAAGGTGCTGGCTGTATCCATCGCCGCCAGCGAGGTGAAGAAGCCGCCAAGCGAAAGAATGAAGCCGCCGGCCAGCATATCGCCCATGAAGGCGTAGGGCAGTGGATAGGCCGTCAGGACGGGAATGAGCATGGCGACGATCAAGGGCGTAATGAAGCTGAAGAGGGGCGCGGCATGATAGACCCAGGAAGCATGCTCCGATACGACGCTGCCCTTGCGCAGCAGCTTCCAGAGGTCATGATAGGGTTGCCAGATGCTCGGCCCTCGTTTGGATTGGATGAACGCCTTGAGCCGGTTGATAATTCCACGCAAAAGAGGGGCGCAGAGAAGCACGGTGGCTATCTGGAGTACCTGCAGAATAGCACTTTGCAACATGTCCATCTCTCCTTTAAGACAAACCTCTACAATATACGTCGCGCTGCGCGAGCAGGAAGCGGCGGCTAGAGTCAGGTTTGCCCCACGAAGAGATGAAGCTATCTTCGGGCGAGCAGTATTTTAGAACAGGGCATAAAAATGCCTCTACCAGCCGGATCATTCCTGCTTGCGGATGGTAGAGGCTATTAGCACGGGGCGTTAGGCGAGCCTCATCGCCATGATCTATTGTTCTTCTGTAAGGCGAGTGTCTGTGAGTTCGTGTAACTCGTACACCTGCCTCGATTATACCCGTTCAAGCCATATCTGTCAAGCTTTTTCGACAGGCGGTCAGGCGGAACAGGAAATTGAAGAGAGAGAACAGGCCTTCAGCCTTCCACCCCCTCCCAGGCCACCCGCCAGGGGTGGCCCCAGAAGCGTTCACTTCAGGCCGTGCCAACGCCAGGCAGGCCACCCGCCAGGGGTGGCC
>CADDYT010000090.1 GCA_902810755.1 Chloroflexota bacterium | reverse complement strand
GTTGAGGGGATTGGTGGGGGCCTTGTGCCTGTCCGCCTCGCCACCGAATTCCTCTATCTGCAAGGAGAAGAGAACGGGGAGGCTTGCTGGGCGGACAGGCACAAGGCCCCCGCGTCCCTACCGCTCCACCCCCTGTCCCTACAGTACGAGACCACCCCTCTTTGCCGATCCTGCTGCGCAGCCCTCACCTCGTCCACACACCCTCTGGATCAGACTCCCGAATCACCTTTAACTCCTCCTCACTGGGAGGCACGGTTTCGGCGCAGTCAGGGGCGAGGCGGAGGGGCCAGCCAGTTTGTTCCTGCACCTGCTCGATGGTGGTGCCGGGGTGGTAGGATTGCAGCAGGGCCTCGCCGGTTTCGGGGTCGAAGGTGAAGAGGGCCAGGGTGGTGATGAGGGCGGAGGGGCCGCCCCTGGGCAGGCCGACGCGCTCGCGCCAGGCGGTGCCAGCCAGGCCATGTTCGTCGGGGTAGCCGTAGCCGGGGCTGGTGACGAAATCGACGCGCTCGCGCAGACGGTGCCGGTCGTGCTGCATGATGATGGCGAGCCGGTGCGAGAGCGAGGCGATGTCCGCGCCGCCGCCACTGCCAGGGAGGCGCACGGAAGGACGCTGCCAGTCGCCGATGAGCGAGGTGTTCAGGTTGCCGTAGCGATCCACTTCCGCGCCGCCGATGAAGCCCAGGTTGACCTCGCCCGCCGCCATCAGGCCCATCAGGTTGACCATGCGCGTGGCCCAGAGCGCACCGCTGATATTGGCGGGGTCGCCCATCGTGTAGAGTAGCTCGGCGGCGGGCGTGTCGCGCATGATGCCCACCTCGAAGAGGCCAATGGCGTTGGGTGCGTGGGTACGCTTCGCCAGCGCGAAGGCGATGAGCGGCAGGCGCATGCCGACAAAGACGTTTTCTCCATCCCGTATCTGCCTGGCGGCGCAGACAACCATCAATTCTTTCGCGGTATATTCCATGATTATCTTTCCCTCAGTTTTTGGGTAAAGGGGAAAATCTGGGGACACCCCAGACCCCGTTCAGGGGCTGCAGCCCCTGAAAACCCCGTTAATAGCCGTAATCCACCGGTGTGGCGTAGCGGTGTTCTTTGACGCGCAGGCGCGCGATGCGCTCCTCGCCGAGTTTGGCGACGTAATCGGCGCGGGTGGGTAGCTGCAAGACCCATTCGTCGAGCCATTGCTGGAAGCCTTCGAGGGTGCGCGTGCGCTGGTGATATTCGTGGTAGAAGGCGTGGTCGCGCCCATGGTAGCCCTGCACGGTGGAAGGGTGCGCGCCCCAGGGTTCGTGGACGACGGCGCGCACCTTGAACGATGGCCCCAGGACGCGGTTGGGGTCGCTCACGATCACCTCGTGCGGCACGATCTCCTCCGCCACCAGAATCACGTCGCGCGCGGCCAGGAAAGCCTCTTCGCAGATGCCCACGTTGCCCCACAGGTGCGCGTTGCCTTCTTCATCGCTGCGCTGCACATGGATGATGGTGACATCCGGTTTTACAGCGGGAACGAGCAGCAGAGGCGTGCCATCGATGGGCGAGACCTCCTGCCGGAAGGTGGGGTTTTTGCGGATGATATCGCTGCCCAGCAGGGTGCGCGTGGGGATGTAGGGCGAGCCGAGGCTGGCCGCCAGCAGCGCCAGCGCGATCGAGAAGTTGCTGTGATCCTCGGTGGTGATCGCTCGCGGGATGGATTTTTCCGTGGCGCGGCGGTAGCAGTGGCCCAGCCCCTCGCTCACGTTGCCCACCCAGGCTGCTTTGACTTTCTCCACACAGCCCGCGCCGATCAATTGATCGAAGAGGATATCGGAAATCGGGCCGATCAGCGTCAGGTTGCGCCGCTGCTGGCGTATGATCTCATGCCCGGCGGCGAAGGGGATGAGTGGCTCCAGCGCCAGCCCCAGCGCGACCGAGGCGCCATCGGGAACGTAGCGAGCAATAGCCTCGCTCATGGGTAAGAGTTTGTTCATGCCGGTTCGTACTCCACAATCTTGTCTGCGTAATCGTCCGATACAAAAATATTGCCCTGCGCATCGATAACCAGCCCCTGCGGCTCGATGTAGCCCGCGCTGGCCAGTGTCTGGCGTTTCCCCGTTGCCAGGTTCATGCGAATCAGCGCGTGAATAGATGGCTGCAGGTCGATCACCAGCAGGTTGCCGTGTCCATCGAGCACCACGTCGTCGGGCATACCGAAGCCGCCGATGCGTGTGGTCTTGCCGCCGGGCGTGATCGTCCAGACGGCCCCACCGCACTCGTCAGCAACATAGATGGTTCCCTGCGCGTCGACGTAGGCCCCGACCGGACGCACGATGCCGGATGCCAGCAGAGTCAACGTTTTGCCGTCCAGGCTCAGGCGATAGACATTGCCGTTGGGGCTGTCTGGCACAATCACTGTGTTAGTTGTCGGGTCAAAGGCGATGCCGTCCACGCCGTCTTTGCAGTGAGCTGCGCTCGGCGTGCCGGGCAACTGGCGCAGCAGCGTCGGCGTATGCGAGCCGGGGGCGAAGGAGAGGATGCGGTTCGTCCGCTGCTCCGCTACGATCAGCGTGCCATCCTGTAACACGACCATGCCTTCCGGCCCGTTAATGCCCCTCAGCAACGTCGTCACCGAGCCATCCGCATTCAGTCGACTGATCGTGTCGTTGTAGAAATCGCTGAACAATAAACGCCCCTGCGTATCGAAAGCCAGGTCATCGGGCCGGTAGCCGCCCTGTAAGAGCGTCCGCGCCGTGTAGCGCGTCGGCGCAGGCCCCGGCGTTAGTGTCGGCGTACTGGTAGGCGGCAAGGTAGCCACCACCGTAGCCGCCGTCGAAGCAACGACCGTAGGCGATGAAGAGGGTGAAGGTGATGACGAGCAGGCGGCGAGCAGGAGAAGACTGCTGAAGATGCTGAACAACATAAATGAGTATCTGATACCGCCGGTATTTTGCCTCAAAATGGAGTATCCTTCCTGTTCATCCCTGGCCCGCGCGCACCTTTCACCGGGCCGCATTAACTATTATCATTCTTCCGGGCCAGGTTTTCAAGATGGTACACCGGCGGACATATCATCCTGAGCGTAGCGAAGGATCTCTGGCTGCTTGGCGCGCATGGAGACCGCACGGCTTTGAGCGGGACAGGTCATCCTGGGCGCAGCGAAGGATCTCTAGGGGCCAGAGCGCCAGTCCCTTGCCTCAGATCCTTCGCTGCGTTCAGGATGACCTGTCCCGGAGATTTTTATGATACAGTTTGTTCGACCGTTTCTTCAATCGCTTCCTCAACCGGCAGCGCCTCGTCCAGCAGGCGGCGCAGATCTTTGAGAGGGGCGCCGGTGCCGTTTTTGCGCAGCATAAGCATCTCGGCGGCGATGCTCAGAGCGATCTCGTCCGGGGTCTCCGCGCCGAGGTCGAGGCCGATGGGCGAGTGAACCTGCGCCAGCCGCTCGCGGGGGATGCCCTCGTTGTAGAGATCACGGAAAATCTTTTTGACCTTGCCGGGGCTGCCGATCATACCCACGTAGTGCGCGTTCGACTCCAGCACCGCCTTGAGCGCGTCCTTATCGAGGTGGTGGCCGCGCGTGACGATGACGACCCAGCTCGCCTCGTCCGGCTCCAGGGCGCGCAGCGTCTCCGGGATATCGCCAAAGGTAAGCTGCACGTGGTCGCCAAACGCCTGCGGGTCGGCGAGGTCGCGGCGATCATCGACCACTATAATGCGAAAATCAAGCTGGGAGGCCAGCCGGGCCAGGGCCTGGGCCACGTAGCCGGCCCCGGCAATAATCAAGCGCGGTTCCGGGTGTAGCACCTCGATAAAGACCTCAAGCGTCGCGCCGCAACTGCCGACAGCGAGGTCGCCATCCAGATGGATATGGGTTAGCCGTGAATAGCCTTCCTGCAACGCCTGCAGCGTCTTCTCTGCTACCTGCGCGTCCACCTGCCCGCCGGAAAAACTGCCGCTCGTCGTGCCATCGGCGCGCACCACCATCTTGCTGCCCACGCCGCAGGGGGCCGCGCCAATCGTCTTCACCACCGTCGCCGTCGCCACGCGCTCCCCGCGCTTCAACGCCGCCTGTATCTCGTTATACACATTCATTACTGCCATTGCCTCGCTCCTGCTTTACGCTCATGCTCTCAGAGGTGTCATGCTTCGCAGCCGCTCAGCATGACACGTTCGAGACACTTTCACCGCCATGCTCAATCATTGAGTATCTCTTGATGATACTATATCACAAACGGGCGTTTTGTGGCAGAAGCGATGATCTGCCGGATACATCAAATGGCGACCTCAAGCTTTGTTTCGCGCAGCCAGCGTTCAAAGTCGTGGGGAGGGAGGGGGCGCGAGAGATAGTAGCCCTGGATGGTATCGCAACCGAGGGCGCGCAACTGCTGCCAGGTAGCTCTGTCTTCCACGCCTTCGGCCACGACGTGCAGGCCGAGACTGTGCGCCAGTTCGATGGTGGAACGTACAATGGCGGCATCCGCTTCCACATCTCTCATGTGTTGAACGAACGTGCGGTCAATCTTCAGTTCGTTGACCGGCAGGCGTTTGAGGTAGAAGAGCGAGGAGTAGCCGGTGCCGAAATCGTCGACGGAGATGCGCACGCCCAGCGCGGTGATGCGCGAGAGGACGGCCAGCGTGCGCTCGGTATCGACCATGACCGCGCTTTCCGTCAATTCCAGGCAGAGCAGGCGCGGTGGGATGCAGCAGGTTTGCAGCAGGGTGGCGATAGTGTCCGGCAGGCATTCGTCACGCAGGTTCCACATGGAGAGGTTAACGGAGACGCTCAATTCGAGGCCAGAGCGCAGCCATTTCCGACACTGCCTGAGCGCGGTTTCCAGCACCCAGGCGCTCAGTGGCGTAATCAACCCCGTCTGTTCGGCCAGCGGGATGAACTGGTCAGGCGAGAGGAAGCCGTAGGTGGGGTGCTGCCAGCGCAGGAGGGCCTCAACTCCCTGTACAACTCCGGTGAGCGTATCGGCCTCTGGCTGATAGTAGAGGAGCAGTTCGTTGGAGGCGATGGCGTTGCGCAGCGCACCGGTGAGGGCGAGGCGACGCGGGCTATACTGGTCGTAGGTGGCATCATAGAAGGCGTAGCTTTCATGCGCCCGTTTCGCCATATAGAGCGCCATATCGGCGCGGCGCAGTAGCGTCAGCGCGTCCAGTCCATGCTCTGGATAGAGGGCGATCCCTGTACTGGCCTCGACACGCAGCGCATAGCCCCGCAGCGTGAACGCGGCCTCCAGCGCCGTGAGAAGTGATTCCACAGTTTGTTGTATTCTGGCCTTATCAGTCGCAGGCAGCAGAAGCGCGAACTCGTCGCCGCCGAGCCGGGCCACCGTTGCCTGTGGCCCCGCGACGTGCAGCAGGCGTTCCGCCACCTGTTGCAGTAGCAGATCACCATGCTGGTGTCCAAAGGTATCATTGATATCTTTGAAATGATCCAGATCCATCACCAGCAGGGCCACGCTCTGCCCTGCCTGCCCGGGGGCCTTGATGGCCTCTTCTAAGCGTTCCATGAGCAGAATGCGATTGGGTAGATCGGTCAGGGCATCGTGCCGTGACTGGTAGAGCAATTGCTCTTCGGCTCGTTTGCGCTCGGTAGTATCTATGGCAACACCGAGAATCCCGCTTACTTCGTCTTGCTCATTGCGTAGTGGGACGAGCCGCACCTCAAAGACCCGCCCGTTGATTTCTGTCTGTGCCGTCAGGGTCTCGCCTTCCAGCGTCCGCCGCATGTATTCCAGCGCATCGTCTGTTCTGGAGTAGAGATCGAACACCGAGGTCGCCATCGTCTCCACCGCCTTATCAAGAGGCTGTCCGATCCCGTTCCCTTCCAGAAAGGTAATGATGCCTGTGCGATCCATAACGAAGAGGATGACCGGCAGGTTGGTAAAGATGGCCTGTAAGCGGGCTTCGCTCTCGCGAGCGCGCCGTTCCGCCTGCACGCGCTCGGTCACATCGATAAAACTGACCACCACATGGGTGATCGTGCCATTTTCCCCACAGATCGGGACGCCATCAAACTGTATCCAGCGATAAGAGCCATCAGGATTGTTATAACCGGCAATATAATTGTGCAACGGCTGGCCCGTGCGAAAGATGATAGAAGAAGGCCATTCCTCTGCTGACATCGGGGTGCCATCGAGATGCATCATCATATCAGGAACTCGTAGCTCAACATAGGCCTGCAAGCTCTGAACGTCCAGGCCCAGAATCTGCTGCGCTGTCGCATTAACCTCAATGATGTGCCGTCCAGCATCCCAGACCACGACGCCGCACGGCATGCTATCATAGATTTTTCGCCAGTAGCGACCCCCTTCGGACGTAAAGATATCCGCTCCTGCTGGCTGTGCGGCCTCTTCACCGTTCAGGAAAATCATAGATTGCTCCGCTTTCTGCTCTATCATTGTATGCCCCTGTGACATAGTTTCTCCTATACCTATCGGCAGAGACTGAGGCAACAAAAGGTTGCAATCTTTGAGCGGATAAGGTATCCTCTAAAAAAACGGGCAAAGCGTGGAAGGGAGACCCCGCTTTGCCAGGGAAGGTTGGACGAAAGAAGCTATGGCCGATCAGTACCGCACCGCGCACTCAGAGGAAAGAGCAGCCCAGGAAAGAAGCAAGAACGAGAAGAAACTACAGAAGCGCGAGCGGCGCATGCGCGAACGCCTGGCAAGCGCACAGGAAGGCTTACAACGCGCCCAGGCCCGTGTAGAAAAGCGCATTGCCCGTCTCCAGCGTATCGAGGAACGCCTGGAGCTTATTCGCCAGCAATTAGCGGCCCTGCGCTCAGGCCCGCCGACAGCAGAGACTCCTGAGCCGGAAGCCGCCCCGACAGGAGAGGTAACGCCAGAAACGGACGTTGCCCCGGCTGCCGACAAACCGTTAGAGGCGCAGGTCACGACGACAGCCACGCCGACGGACCCGTCTGCTTCCGCCACGCCGACGGAGCCAGAAGTGGAACCTGCGCCACCCACAGCAGGGCTGGAGCCGGAGGCGGCAGTTGCACCACCTGTCGGCATGAATGGCGCAACCGCAGCGCCGACAGAAGAAACAGAGGTTCCCACACCTGCCCCTGCCCCTACGCTAGAGCCGGAGCCGGAGAGAGAAGCCGAACCATACGCTACCCCGGCTATCGGTGAGGCAGAGCGGGAGATTGAACCGCATCCCACGCCGGTAGTGGGCCGGGAAGAGGATTTCGAGGCGGAACCCGAAGCAACGCCCATCGCCGCGACGCGGGAAGAGGCAGAGGCCCAGCCCTCACCGCCGGTCGCGCTCACATTTCAGGAGGCGGAGCAACGGGCGCGCCAGGCACGGGCTGCCGCTCAGGCCGCCGAGGAGGAGGCGCGGCAGGCAGCGCAACGCGCCATGGAAGCCTCTGCCCGCTTAGAACACCTCGGCTCAAGCCGCCACCTGTTGCAGGAAGTCGATCTGTTGCAGGCAGAGGCTGACCGCGCCGACGCCCTCGCCCTGGAAGCCGAACGCGCCGCACGCGAGGCCGGGCAACGGGCGCTGGAGGCCGAACGTCTCGCGCGCAAGCTGGCAGGAAGCGCGCCGGAAGCTACCGCGACGACCGGAACCGTTGAGACCGCCGCAACTGCCGCCCCGACGAACGCAACAGGCGAAGCCGAAACCGACGGGGGCGAGGAGCCGCCCGCGCCCGCAGATGAGGCAGCGGCGCAGGAGCTAGCGGAACCGTCCGCGCCGTCGGCAGAAGAAACAGCTTCGGAGGCCACAACTGCCAGGGACGCGGCCTTTCCACCGGAAATGGGGCCGCGAGCGCAGGCCGCCGAGGCTGAGGAAGAGAGCGTGGAAAACGCTGCTACCTCTATGACCGTTGCCGAGGTGGCCGCCGCCGCTGCTGCGCAGGCCGCCGCGATGGCCGAGGCCAGCAGCGCGACCACGCGAGAGGCCCGCCACAACGCGCAGCAGGCCGAAGAGAACCTGCAGCGCGTGCGCGAGGCCATCCAGCGCGGCGAACTGAGCGGAGAAGACGCGGAAATGAGCCTGCGCACAGCGGAAGAGGCCTATACACAGGCGCAGGCCACGCTGGCCGATGCCGAAGCCGCCGAGGAGCAAGCCATCCAGGCCGCCAGGAGCGCCGAAGCCGAAGCCACAGTAGCCGAGGGCCGGGCCTCTCTCGATAGTCACACCATCGAAACTGCTGACGAAGAGCAGGCACTGGAGTAGAACCTGTGAATGGAGACCCCGACAACCCATCCGTCGACAGGCCACGCGCCGTCGTCAACAACCCAGGCGTCGTCAGCAGCCCACGTGCCGTCGACAACAGCACAGGCGCCGTCGACAGGTCACGTGCCGTCAACAGGCCACGCGCCGTCGACAACAGCACAAGCGCCGTCAACAGGTCACGTGCCGTCAACAGGCCACCCGCCGTCGACAGGTCACGTGCCGTCAACAGGACGCCCGCCGTCAACAGGCCACCCGCCGTCGACAACCCGCCCGCCGTCAACAGGTCACACCGCAGGCCACCCGCAAGGGGTGGCCCTACTATACACGACCAGTGGCAGCCAGATGTCACATATGGGGAACATGACGTCTCTAGTAGGGCCACCCCTTGCGGGTGGCCTGTGGGCGGGCGCCGGGGGTCTGTTGGCTGCCCTGGCATGCGACGCGGCGGCTGCCCTGGCATGCGACGCGGCGGCTGCCCTGCCGGGAGGCGCGGGGGCCTGCGGGGGCGATGTGGCCTCTGATCCAGCCGTTCTTGAACCGCGCCGTCTCTACCCTGCCGAAGATGAGGTGGCGCGGCGCTGGTGGGCCTTGCCGGTTGGCGCGAACCTGCAACTGGGCAACGGTTCCTGCTACCGGCTGCTCTTTGCCGGCCAGCGCGGCAGTGCTGCTGGCCCCGATGTGCGCGATGCCGTCTTCGCGCCGGAACCGGAAGAGACCGCGCTGGTGGGCGATGTCGAATTTCACGTGCGCGCCAGCGACTGGTTCGCTCACCGGCACCACACGGATGCTCGCTACAATCACGTCGTGCTGCACGTCGTCCTGCTCTGTGACGACGACCGGCCCACCAGCCGCCAGGACGGGGCCACTATCCCCACCTGCTCCCTCTACGACCGGCCTGTGCTTTCCTGCTCGCCTGCTCAATCAGCCCTGTCTCCTTTGCCGTCAGCAGAAGAGGCGGCGCACTGGCCGTGTCATGACGTGATGCGGCGTCTGAACGAGAAGGAGCGCGCCGGGCTGCTGCGCACCGCCGGGCTGCTGCGCTTCGAGCAGAAAGTGGAGAGCTTTGTGGAACAACTGCGCGCCGTCTTTGCTGAGCAATATGAGGAGAGGCCGCCGGTAGAACACCTCTATGACCGCTGCTTGCTGCCTGCGCTGGCCGAGGCGCTGGCCTACGGGCGAGACCGCGCTTTCTTCCGCGCAGCCGCCCTCTACCTGCTGGGTCTGGATGGCGCCGGTCACGTGCCGCCGCCGACCGGCCGCGGCGTTGAGCCGCCCTCACTCGATGCCGCGCGCCTGCACGCCCTGCGCCGCCTCTGGCAACGAGCCGCGACACAGAGCGCGACAACGGAAATCCGCCAGTGTCTCGCTCTGCCAACCTCGCAGGCGCTGCACACCCTGCGTGCCCTCTTCATCGAGGCCGGGCTGAGCAAAGCGCGCGCCGATATCGTCCTCTGCAACGTTGTCCTGCCCTTTGCCGCCGCCCTCGGCTTGATCGAAGGCGATAGCGCGCTGACGGACGCTGCCCGGCAACTCTACCTTGAGCATCCCGGTCTCTCTTCTAACCGTGTTATCCGTGTTATGTGTGCGCAGTTACAATTGCAGGCTGAACCTCGCGGCAGTTGCGCGCAACAGGGGTTGCACCATATCTATCAATCAACCTGTCGCGAAAAACACTGCGCGGCCTGCCTCGCAGGAAAATGGGATGTATGATGCAACCAGACCCGGAACACCAATCCGCAGCAGAAGCTGAATCGGGGAAAGAACAGAGCAAGGGACAGGAGGAGGGCGAACGCCTGGCCCGCTTCCTGGCCCATGCGGGAGTCGCCTCGCGCCGCCACGCCGAAGCATTGATAGCAGCCGGGCGCGTGCAGGTGAACGGCGTGACCGTGAGGGCGCAGGGGACGCGCATCCAGCCCGCGCGCGATACCGTCAGTGTCGATGGCAAACAGGTCTCGGCTCCCGCGCAGCATGTCTACGTGCTGCTGCACAAGCCCGTCGGCTACGTCAGCACGGTCTACGACCCGCAGCATCGGCGCACCGTCCTCGATCTGCTCCCGGAAGAACTGCGCCATCTGCGCCTCTACCCCGTCGGTCGCCTCGACCTCGACACCAGCGGCCTGCTCCTGCTCACCAACGATGGCGATTTTGCCCTGCGCATGACCCATCCCCGCTACTCCATGCAGAAGCACTACGAGGCGCTGGTAGAGGGCTGCCCCGATAAAGCCGCGCTCAATGCCCTGCGGCGCGGCGTCGAGATCGTCGAGGACAACGGCCAGCGTCACCGAACCACGCCTGTACAGGTGCGCCTGCTGCGCCGCGAGCGTTCCTCACAGACACATTGCTGGCTCGCTCTCAGCATCCATGAGGGGCGCAAACGCCAGGTGCGCCGTATGCTCGCCGCCGTTGGGCATCCCGTCCTTCAGCTCATCCGTACCGGCATTGGCCCCCTCACGCTCGCCAACCTGCCCCCCGGTCACTGGCGCTACCTGACGCCGCGCGAACTGGAACAGCTTTCTCAGGTCTCATCGGGCGGGGCCCCGTGATGGCGCAGCGTGGCGCGCACCATGCGCAACTCGCCATACGAAAATGCATCGCCCAGAAACTCTTTGACCGGCTTGAGCGGCCCGTCGCCAAAACGCTCAAAGGCGGCGAGCATAACCGCGTAGCGCGCGGGCGGCACCAGCCGCTCAATATCGACCTCCTCGCCCTCCTCGATTAAATCGGCCAGATGGCTTTCAATCGTTGTGAGCGCGAGATTTCTGCGCGCGGCAATCTCGGCGATGCTCAGCCCCTGGCGGAATAGCTCCAGCGTGAGCTGCCGCGACGACGGCGACGGCCCGATGGCTACTTCCTCGCTTTTCTTCGCCTTTTCCGGCTTCTTCGCCCCTGTCGGCGGTTCTATGTCCGTCGTCATATTGTGCTGCGCGCAGTAGTCGCGAATGGCGTCGGTGAAGACCGTGAAGTAGGTTTCCAGCTTGCTCGCCCCCACGCCGGGGATGCGCTCGAAATGCGCCTGGCTGAGCGGTCGCCACTGCGCCATCGCCTGCAGGCTGGTATCGGCGAAGACCATGTAGGGCGGCAGACCCTTTTTGTCGGCCAGTCGCTTGCGCAGGTTGCGTAAATGCTGGAACAATCCCTCTTCCTCCGGCGAGAGGGGGGCAATCTGCTCTTTTCTCACCTTCCCCGGCGCCGCCTCTTGCTGCTGCCTTGCTCTGCCCGGCGTGGAAGCAGGTGCAGGCGCGGGCATGGCAACCAGCACCTGCCGCTCGCCCCGCAAAATCTCGCGTGAGTAGGGATTCAGGCGCAGCACCGGATAGCTGTCCTTCGTCTCCAGCAGCAGTCCCTGGTGGAGCAGCGAGCGACCGAGACGCAACCATTCTTCCACGCTGCGATCCTTGCCGATGCCATAGGTCGAAAGCTGCTCGTGTCCGTAGTCGCGAATCTTCTGCGTATTGGCCCCGCGCAGGATGTCGATGATGTGGCGCATGCCGAAGCGTTGCTGCGTGCGCACGATGCAGGAGAGAAACTTCTGCGCGTCTATCGTGCGGTCTTCAATCACCTGCTCGTGCAGGCAATTATCGCAGTTGCCGCAATTGTCCCGTCCGTAGACCTCGCCGAAGTAGCCCAGCAGGATGCGACGGCGGCATTCCGCGCTTTCGCCATAGGCTGCTATCTGCTGCAACTGGTGCTGCGCCAGCCGCTGCTCGTACAGGTCTTCCTTCTGTCCAACAATATAGTTGAGCTTTGCACGGTCGCCTGCGCTGTAAAAGAGGAGACACTGCGCGGGCAGCCCGTCGCGTCCGGCGCGGCCCGACTCCTGATAGTAGCCCTCAAGGTTGCGCGGCAAATCATAATGGATGACCGCGCGCACATCTGGCTTGGCGATGCCCATGCCAAAGGCGATGGTCGCCACCAGCACCGGCACATCGTCGCGAATGAAGCGCATCTGATTCTCTGCGCGCTCCTCGTTGCTCAGCCCGGCATGGTAGGGCAGCGCCGGGATGCCGTCGCGTTCCAGCGCCGCGCTCAGCTCATCGACGCTTTCGCGGCTATTGCGGTAAATGATGGTAGAGGCTCCATCCAGCTCGCGCAAAATCTGCACCAGTTCGCGGTATGACCTCTGATGCTTCTGCCGCACCTCATAATACAGGTTGGGCCGGTCGAAGCTGGCGATATGGATATACGGGTCGTGTAGCCGCAGTTGCTCAAGGATATCATCGCGCACGCGCTCGGTCGCCGTCGCCGTCAGCGCCAGCATGGGCGTCTCCAGGTAGCGTTCGCGCAACTGCCCCAGCTGGCGATACTCCGGGCGAAAATCATGCCCCCACTCGCTCACGCAGTGCGCCTCGTCCACGGCGATCAATGACAGCCCCACGTTATTCTCCACACGGTCGAGCAAAGAGAGGAAGTTTGGCCCCATCAGCCGTTCGGGCGCGACGTAGAGCAGCCTCACCTCGCCATTGATGGCCTGCCGCTCGCGCCGTGCCCGCTCCTCAACCGCTAGCGAGCTATTGATAAATGTAGCGTCAATACCATTCGCCAGCAAGCGATCCACCTGATCCTGCATCAGCGCGATCAGCGGCGAGACCACCACCGTCAGCCCCGGCAGCAGCAGCGCCGGGAGCTGGTACGTCAGCGACTTGCCCCCGCCGGTCGGCATCAACACAAACGTATCGCGTCCCGCCAGCACCTGCTCAATCACCTGCCGCTGCCCCGGCCAGAACTCCCCAAAGCCAAAATACTGCTTCAACGCCCCATCGATATCCTGCACAGCCTGCCCTCTCTCCTATGGTCATGTCATGCCGTATGCTGGCTCCCTCTGCTGGCCTGCCGGATTCCTCTTATACGACCCGGCACCGCAGGCCATCCGCCAGGGGTAGCCCTACTATAATACGGGCGGCTCGTGCCGCTTGTGGAGGGGTCGTCTCTCGTAGGGCCACCCCTGGCGGGTGGCCTGCGCTGTCGACCTGTGACGGGGAGCCAGCATACGGCATGCCATCAGGATCGTCCCCTGACGTGTCATGCTGAGTGAAGCGAAGCATCCAATCATCGGATTGACCGTTATGGGTTGCCTCAGATGCTTCGCTTCACTCAGCATGATATGACGGTGACGATCCTGTAAATCATCCATCCTTACATCTCTTTCTATTCTCTCCGTCATTGTCCTATATGGTACTGCAAAAATCGCCGCCTGTCATGTAGGAAAACGAGGATAAGTGATGTGGGGTAAGATGTTGATGAGCAAGTAGCCATATGCTATACTGTGTCAGTAAATAACACGACGGGGAGTCGAATAAAACTATGCCACAGAACGAACTGTACTCAAAACTGGCACGCAAGGCGATGCAGAGACCTCCCCTCTTCAGATAACGATCTGGCTGGGATGGGATCAGGCCCGCCTTTTCACCGTAAGTGGCACCTGGAAACGAGGCATGCCAAAAACCTACGCGCTATCAAACGACGAGACCCTCGTGCAGTGGATGTGGGTTCCGCGTCGCCCGTTTTTCCTCTACCAGTTCAGGCCAACGGTTCCCTATGATGAGTATGAGAGGCAGATGCAGGGCTTATTAGAGCTTGTTGAGGCAAAAACCCATCTACCGCTCTATGATATTACTCCACAGAGGCGGCGGTGGTTGTAGAACAGCATATCGTTTGTATGCTTGCCAGAGACAAAACTCCTACCCGGGCTGCTTGCTTATGGAAAAAGATGGTTGAGGCTATGTTATTATTGATTAGCGCAACTATCCTCTTTGTCATTACCTGATCGAGAGACGATCAAGAAAAAGTACGAAGGGAGACCCCATTATGAAGACCCGGACGCCTCTCATTATCGCTATCATTGTGGCTTTGCTCGTGATTGTCTGCCTGTTGTTCTTTCTCCCGGCCCCCCTGTCCACCTTCGCAGACGGCTTGCAGAATAATTTCGGCAAAGTTGGTGGCTTGCTGCTAACGCTGGCCGAGATCGTCGCGACCATCCTCATCATTATTCTGGGCGCGGTCCTCATCTGGCATGTCTGGCGGCTGAGCCGCGTTGCCCATCTGGTCGTTGATCCGTTTACCAATGCCTCAGACTGTGATGATCTCGACAGGATCGCAGGCGGCCTGAACCAGTTGACGCGCGAGGGGCTGGCGACGGCCCTGACGGAGATCAGCGAGGAGACCGAGCAACCGGGCAACGGCGGGCGGAAACAGAGAAGAGCTGGCTCCATGTTCCTGCTGCCGCGCACGGCGGACCGCAACCCCGTTCCCGAAGCAGCCGACCCGACGCAGCTCAATAACCTGCTGGCCTCGCTCAAAGATGCCGCAGGGGCCAATACAACGGTGCAGACCGCCGTTGAACTCCTGAGCCTTGTTTTTACCCCTCGCGGCACAAAAATAGCAACCATTTTGCAGGCGCGCGGCGAGACAGCTGACAGGGTACAACTCGGCTTGAGTTTCGAGGTTCAGGATTTGCGGAGCAATATCCCCTCGGTTCTCTCTACCTTCTGGGAATCGGATACGGCAAACGGGGCAGGCAGGCAAACCGGGCAGAGCATCCCGGTAGCGACCGCCAGCGCCGCCAGCGCCACTTCCACGACGGAAACTCCAACGCAGCCGAACGGGAACGGGAACAGGGGCAGGAAGGCAAAGGTGAAGGTTGAGCAGGAAGCACTTGCCGGGCAGGAAACGGCTGATAGCACGGGCGCCCCTGATCTCTATGAGCGGGAGAAACGCTATCTCGCGCTGGTGCCACCGGCGACAGGCTGGCTGGCCGTCGAGGTGACGCACCGCAGCATTCTGGCGAACGAGGCAAGCCCCGCCTTCTACTGGCGCTGGCTCACCGGCTACCTGAGCGGGCAGCATAAACTCTCCAGCCGCGACTACACGCGGCGGCATCACACGCTGCTTACCAATTACGTTGGCTACCTCTACCTGGTATGCTCGCAGCGATACGACCGCTTCCCCACGTTTTATCGGCAGGCCATAGACCATTTCCAGCAGGCCAGCGCCCTGAATGAAAAGTGGTACAAGCCCTACGAAAATCTGGGCGATACCTGGACCATGTGGGGGTTGCAGGCGATGGTGCAGACGCAACCCGGTACAACCACGAAGATATTGACAGATACCCCGCCCGACAGCAGCAAAACGCATTTCTATCAGGCGCTGGATGCCTACAGTGAGGCATGGCGTCGCTTCCACACGCACAACGATGTGTACCGGCAACCGGTAGTGAGGCGCAACGGCACAGCCATACCCGACGACACAACCATCGAACGCCGCCTCAACCTCGGCATCTGCACCGCTCGTCTCCTGCTTAACGATGCCGCGTGCAGAGATGACGCCATCAACGGTCTGCGGCACCTGCGCGGCGGCAACTGGGATTTCACGTCCGAGAGCGACAGCTACCTGCTTTACAACCTTGCCTGCTGGTATGCCATCGCCGGCTGCTGGCACCTGAACCTGCCGGATGATGTCACCATGCCGGATAAGAACGCCGGGCAGGCGGCGCGCCGCTACCTCGTTTACAGCCTGGCGCGCAACCGCGCTCTCTGGCAGTATCCCGCCCAGGATCCGTGTTTTGCCGCGCTCTTCCCCGCCGATAAGGCCGCGCAGGGCTGGGAGCAGCTCGCCTTTATCCTGCTCCAGCAGAACTCCGAGCGCAAATTGCGCGGCGAACCCGACCTCTCTCTCCTCACCGATGAAGCCTTTGAGAAAGCCGCCCTCACCATCCTGCACCGCGTCTGGGAAGACGAGACAATTTGATGATGCTGTGAGAGGCTCACAGCATCATCTACTTCTCTTCTTTTTTCGGCTCGAACTGCAGGGAGACGGAGTTGATGCAGTAGCGCAGGCCGGTGGTCTCGCGCGGACCGTCCTCGAAGACGTGGCCGAGGTGCGCGCCGCAGTTTTTGCAGGTCACTTCGGTGCGGTTCATGAAGAACGAGTGGTCTTCATGATACTCGACGTTCTCCGAGTTGATGGGCCGGTCGAAGCTGGGCCAGCCGCAGCCGGAATCGAACTTGTTTTCGGAGGAGAAGAGTTCGTGGCCGCAGGCGGCGCAATGGTACATCCCCGCCTCGTGGTTGTAGTAGAGCGGCCCGCTGAAGGCGCGTTCCGTCCCCTTCTTGCGCATCACGCGGTACTGCTCCGGCGTCAACTTTTCCTTCCAGTAGGACTCTGGCATGTTTTTCAAATCGGCCATGTGTGTTTTTCCTTTCCGTTACGGTTTCTTCCTTTCACAGATGATAACATAATTGCCTTCTCGATTGTTTCTCCCGTATCCGGCCTGCGCGAATTTCTTTGCCCGGCATGTTCTTTTATCCAGATATGGCCCTTTACTGTTCTGTGTAGTGGAGGTATACCCCTCGTATGACCCATGTAAGACTCAAATCTCGTTATGTTTTTGCTCTGCTCATCACTGTACTGATCGTGACGCTGATTACCGGCTATATGCTGCCTCTCCCCTGGCGTGTCCACGCGCAGCCTGTTCAACCCGACTTCAATCACTTCCTCAGCACACACTATGATGATGACGGGCAGTATGATGACAATAACCCGCAGGGCAGCAATGTCTTTGAAGCGCAGCAGTACGCCGCTCTGGCCTATCCCGCGACCTCTGTCTCGTATGACCAGACTATTCGGGCATACCAGGCGTATCTGGCCCTCTCAAGGCGTAGGAGCGCAGGCGGCCACTCCTGGAATCTCGTTGGCCCGGTAGTGGGCAACGTTCCCGTGCAGGTTACGTACACAGGCGCGACCACCACTGCCTCCGGGCGCGTCACCGCCATCGCTATTTCCAGCACCTGCGACGAGACGCTCTGTCGCGTCTGGGTTGGCGCGGCTGGCGGCGGTATCTGGGAAACGGATAACGGTCTTGCCGCGACCCCCACCTGGCATTCCTCCTCCGGCGGCCTCGCCTCCAACGCTATCGGCTCCATCGTCATCGACCCCAACGACCCGACAGGCGCGACGCTCTACGCTGGCACGGGTGAGGAGAACGGGTCGAGCGACTCCGAAGCCGGGGTCGGCCTGTACAGATCGACGAACTTCGGTAAGACCTGGAAACTGGTGGCGGGCAGCGTGCCGGTGGCGAAGAATCGCGCCATCGGCGCCATCGCCATTGACCCTACCAACCCCAACCACATCTTTATCGGCACGGATGTCGCGCGGCATGGCGCGTCATCCATCAACGGCGGTCGCTTCACCCCGCCGGATGCGCCGCCGGTGGGCCTCTATGAATCGATCGACGGCGGCCAGAGCTTCAAGCTGGTCTTCAGCGAACCGTCTGATTCGGTTGACCCGACGACTTCCAACGGCAACGATTTCTTCCGGGGCGGCGTCTCGAAGATCGTCTTTGACAGCACCGGCCTGCCTACCGGTTCCGCGCCGCGCATCTACTTCTCCATGTTCGATTATGGCCTCTACCGCAGTACAGGCAACGGCGGCTACGAGCAGATTTTTGCCTCAGCTGGCGGGGGCCTGGCACAGAATAGCGCGGGGTCGCGCACGGAGTTCGCGCTGGCCCCCGACAATGGTAAGCTACGCATCTACCTCGGCGATACCGATGGCAACACCGCCAACTTCTACCGCGTCGACGATGCCAACGTCCCCGCCTCGCAACTGACCGACGGCACGCACAATCCCGGCTGGACGCAGCTTTCCAGTTCGACGAAGGGGACGCCGGGCTACGCCTCTTACAACTACTGCAACCCGCAGTGTTCGTATGACATGCCCATCGCCTCACCGGCGGGCCATCCTGATATCGTCTGGATTGGCGGCTCTATGCAGTACAATGAAATCTTTACCGCCAGCCCACCCTCCAACGGGCGCGCCGTGCAGCGTTCCACCGACGCGGGCGTCGATTTCACCGACATGACCGACGACGCGCAGGCCACGCCGCAGGGCATGCACCCCGACCAGCACGTCATCGCCTTCGACCCGAACAACCCCGATATCGCCTTCCTCGGCTCCGATGGCGGCCTCGTGCGCACGAGCGGGGATTTCACCGATGCTTCCAGCGGTTGCGCCGGTCGTGGCCTCTCCGGCGCCGACCTGACCGACTGCCAGAACTGGCTGAAGGCCGTTCCCACGCAGATTTTCAGCCTCAATGCCGGGCTGGCAACCATTCAGTTCCAGAGCATCACCGTCAATCCGCAGCACCCGAAGACCGACATTATTGGCGGCTCGCAGGACAACGGCACGTGGGCCTACACCTCGCAGGGCAGCAACTGGCTTGAGTCGGTCGGCGGCGACGGCGGCTCCTCAGCCATCGATGTGCAGAACCCGAATATTCGCGTGCATACCTACTACGGGCCAAATCTGGATGTCAATTTCGCCGCCACCGACCCCAACGGCTGGGACTACATCTCCGATCCGCTGGTCAGCAGCCAGGAAGCGGCCTCGTTCTATGTCCCGCTGCTCGCGGACCCGCAGGTGGGCGGCACGCTCTTCGTCGGGCTGGAACATGTCTGGCGCACGGTCGATGACGGCGGCCCGCAGGCGTACCTGACGCAGCACTGCAACGAATTCAAAGGCGATTTCAAATCGCAGTGCGGCGACTGGGAGCCGCTCGGCACGGCGAAGCTGACGGATACCAGCTATGGCCCGGACAAGAGCGGCGGCTACGTGGTCGCCATCAGTCGCGCCAGCGGCGTTAGCAACATTCTCTGGGCGGCGACGCGCCCCGGTCGTCTCTTCATCTCGACCAATGCCGACGCGCCCGCCGCTACGGTGGCCTTCACGCGCATCGATACCTCGGCCCAGCCCGGTCGCTTCATCAGCGGCATCGCCGTTGATCCCGCGAACCCGTACCATGCCTACGTCACCTTCTCCGGCTACAATGCCTACACGCCAGACACGCCCGGTCACGTCTTCGATGTAACCTACGACCCCACAACGGGCAAGGCTGCCTGGAAAGACATCAGCTACGACCTCGGCGACATGCCCGTCACCGGCGTGGCCTTCGATGACCAGACCGGCAACCTCTACGTCGCCACCGATTTCGGCGTCGCCCTGCTCCCCTCCGGCGGCACGAGCTGGCAGACTGCCGCCCCCGGCCTGCCAATGGTGGCCGTCTACGGCCTGACCATCTCCGCCTCCGCCCGCGTCCTCTACGCCGCCACACACGGTCGCGGCGCGTGGAGACTCGAACTATAGACTGCGGCGAAAGCGGTGATAAGGCGCGATCGCGCCTTATCACCGCTTTCGTTTGCCTTCAGCATCGCGCATGCACAAGCTGTTCTGCTTCGTCGAGACAAAAACGCGCATAAGCGCATTGTAATGAGCAAGATGCTTCCTTTCTGATAAAGGATACTTACGGATTACCATTCAACATGAAGTCAGGAGGACAGAGAATGGCGCGTTTTATCAGAATTGCTATCTTGCTGTGTATAGTAATTGTTCTACTCGGCGCTCTATCGTTCAAAACGATAGGGGCAAGGGCAGCGAGCGCACAGGCGAATGCGAGTACCTGCGCGTGGAATGTTGTACCCAGCCCCGATGGGAGTAACGGGGGCAGTGGCCTGAGCGGCGTCGCGGCCATCTCCGCCAGCGATGTGTGGGCCGTCGGCAACTCGGGCAGCCAGGCCAGCGGACAGGTGACAGTGATTGAACACTGGAACGGCACAGCCTGGAGCCTTGTGGCAAACCCCAACCCCGGCACAATTGATAATACGATGTATGCCGTCAGCGCGGTTTCCAGCAGCGATGTCTGGGCAGTGGGATTCCAGGTCAGCACGACGGGAGTCACGCAGACCTTGACCGAACACTGGAACGGCACAACGTGGAGCGTGGTTGCCAGCCCCAGCCCCGGCTCAATCAACAACGAACTTTTCAGCGTGGCTGCCGTCTCTTCGAATGACGTGTGGGCGGTCGGCTTCACTGCCAGCAGTTCTTCAGGGCAGAAGACGTTGATCGAACACTGGAACGGCACAAAGTGGAGTGTGGTGAAAAGTCCCAATCCCGGCCCGAAGCCGGTCAACGATGTCCTTTCCAGCGTGACAGCCGTCTCTTCGGCCGACGTCTGGGCGGTGGGAGCCAGCGGCACCATGGGCCAGACGCTGGCCGAACACTGGAACGGCACAGCCTGGAGCGTCGTCACAACCCCCAACCCTGGCCAGGGCGGCGTCTTTCAGGGCGTAACAGCGGTCTCCAGCAGCGACATCTGGGCAGTTGGTTACTTCACCAACAACGGCAACATCCAGACCCTGATTGAAAACTGGAACGGTACGAACTGGCAGGTGGTCACCAGCCCCAGCCCCGGCATGCATCCCTCCCTCTGGGCGGTGACGGCCATCTCGGCCACCAATGTCTGGGCGGTGGGCAGCAACGGCACCAGCACCGTCTTTGATAAGACGCTGATCGAACACTGGAACGGCAAGCAGTGGAACGTGGTGAAGAGTCCCAGCCCCGGCACAAACAGCACCCAGCTTGTCGCGGTCTCCGCCGTCTCCGCCCACGATGTCTGGGCTGTCGGCCACGCCGATAACAATACACTGACGGAGAATTATCACTGTCAGGCTATTCAGTTTGAGGCGTAATAACCGCAGACAAAAGAGAGAAACCGCCTGTCTCGGTTCGGGACGGGCGGTTTCTCTCTTTTGTCTGGCTACAACAAATCTTGAAAAGAGAAACTGTACAGGTTATAATGGCGTCGCACGCTAGAGTTTGATTTGAAGAAGATATATAAAGCGTACAGGGAAACCGGCATCAGAACACGAGCTTGAAAAAGCGTTCGGTTACTGGCAAGCCTATCAGAAGACAGGGTGTGTCAGTCCTGTACAGGAAGAGGGCTAACCACTCAGGGTTGTAACAGAGCTTCCTTCTGTACAGGGGAATTTTTACTCCCAATCGGGAATGGACCATGAGCGTGTCATGCTTCGCTCTCGTTCAGCATGACACGCCCGATGTTATTTTACACCGTGCCAAAGGTCACGCCGAGCTGGCGCAGCCATTTGCGGTAGGCGATGGCAGTGCGGTCGGAGCGCAGGTGCAATTCGGCCTGCAGGTCGAGCGGCAGCAGTTCCGGGCGCTGCGATTCGACGATGGGTACATCCTGCCAGGTAATCATGTCCTCGAATTTGCGAATTTCGTCTTCCGGGATATTATCGTAGTCCTGCGCGACATATGTCCAGGCAATGCAACTGCGCTCGCTCACCGGCGTCACTGTAAAGTACATGGCAAAACGAGCGCCGGAAGAGGTCTTAATAAAGTAGGCGGTGAGCGGGCGAATGACTTTGTAGGTGTAGGTGACGTAGGCCCCCTTGCCGGAGCCGTCGGGGTCGGGCTGATAGACAGTGATATCCTTTGCCGTGACCCCTTCCGCATCAATTTCCGCCGTGTAATCGCTCACCTCCGGGAAGGCCGGGTCGCCCAGATAGCCCTGGTGAACGAAGGGGAAGTGCGTCACGTCCAGAAAGTTTTCGACGGCGCGCGGCCCGCTGGCGTTGAAGGAATAGGGGCCGCAGTGGATTTTGCGGAAGGTTGGGTCGTCCCACTGCGCGAATTCGGGGATATCGCGCTCTGGATTGCCCAGCGTGACCCAGATCCAGTTGTAGCGTTCCTGCGCCCGGTAGACCTTTGCGCGCGCCGTCGCGGGCGGCTTCTGGTTCGGGTGCGCCGGAAAACGAATGCACTGCCCCTCCGTGTTATATGTCCAGCCGTGATAGGGGCAAACCAGCGTCTCGCCCTCGATCTTGCCGAGCGAGAGCCGCGTACCTCGGTGCAGGCAGAGATCGCGCCAGGCCAGGATGTGGTCGCCCACGCGCCATAACACCAGGTCTTCCTCCAGCAAGCGCACGGCCATCGGCTTCCCCTCCTGCAAATCTGGCGCATAGGCTACCACGTGCCAGTCATTCAACAATACAGGGTCATTGAGCATGGTAAAAAGCTTCCTTTCGTCGTGACAGAAGAGTTCCTCTGAGCCGCTATTATAGCATATCTATGGCTCAGAATCCGCGTTGCAGGGCCTGGAAGCCATAGAAACTCCCTCGACACCTCTTTCCGTCAGTGATATACTTCTCCGTAGGAAAATCGAACGTGTCATGCTTCGCCCCCGCTCAGCATGACACGAAGTTGCCGATACTGTTTGTCCAATTTCACCAGCAACGGTCATGTAACCTGAGACGTATAGATACATCATGAGAGAGAATCATTCCCGCGAAGAAGATGCCGCGTTGCAACAGGAGACGGCTTCGCTGCTGCGTAGCAACCGCGACCTGGCAGTGCTGTATGCCATCGCGGGCCATTTGAACCGCAAGGTAGATGTGCATGAGGCGTTGCAGGAGGTGCTGGCGCAGGTGACGAAACTGCTGGGGCTGCGCACGGGCTGGGTCTGGCTGCTCAACGAGCAGGGCAAACCTTACCTGGCAGCGGCGCAATCCCTGCCGCCCTACCTGGCCGACCACCCACAGCGCATGACCGGCTCCTGCCTCTGCCTGGACACGTTTGTGCAGGGCGATCTTGAGGGCGCGGCCAATATCGACGTGCTGCGCTGCAGCCGCCTGAAAAATGCCGAGCGTGAGGGCGACCCGACCTCGCTGGGTCTGCGCTACCATGCCAGCGTCCCCATCTACGCCGGGGAAACCGCCATCGGCGTGTTGAACGTCGCCAGCGAGGACTGGCGCGAGCTGGCCTCGGAGGAATTGCAACTGCTACACATCATCGGCGATCAGATCGGGCTGGCCATCCAGCGAGCGCGCATCTCCGCCGAGCATACACGCGCCGCCGCCCGGCTCGCCACCATTGAGGAGCGCAACCGGCTCGCGCGCGATATTCACGACACGCTGGCCCAGGGCCTTGCCGCGATCACGCTGCAACTGGAAACGGCGGACGCTCTCTCCGCCACGCGCCCGGAGCGAGCGCAGGAGGCCATTCGTCGTGCCCTGACCCTGGCGCGGCGCAACCTTGAGGAGGCGCGCCGCTCGGTCATAGACATGCGCGCCGCCCCGCTGCAAGGCCACACCCTGCGCGAGGCGCTGAGCCTGCTGGTGCAGCAGACCCGCGAAGAGACGACGGCCCGCATCTCCTTCCGCTGCTCGCCCGCGAAGCACTTTCCCGGCCTGGCCGATCGATTGGAGACCGGCATCTACCGCGTGGCTCAGGAGGCGCTGGCCAACGCCAGCAAGCACGCGCAGGCGCGGCATATCCAGCTCAGACTCGTCGCCGACAAAGAAAAACTCTGCCTCTACGTGCAGGATGATGGGCGTGGCTTCGATCCTGAGCGCGTGGGCAAGCAGGGGCAGGTGCGCGGGCAGGAGCAGGAGCAGGCGGCCCACTTCGGGCTGATGGGCATGAGCGAACGCATCAAACTGCTCGGCGGCACCCTCTGCATTTCCAGCGAGCCAGGGGCTGGCACCTGCATCGCCGCTTGCGTCCCCATCGCTTAGCAGAAAGAAAGGTCAGGCCTGCTGCTATGACGGCTACACAACCGGTAGAATCGAACCAGAAAATCCGCATCTTACTCGCCGATGACCACCCTATCGTGCGTGAGGGGCTGCGCGCCGTGCTGGAGACGCAGCCCGACTTTGAGGTCATCGCCGAGGCTGCCAACGGCGATGAGACCCTGCGCCTCGCGCGCAGCATGCAGCCCGATATCATCCTGCTCGATCTTGAAATGCCCTTCATGGACGGCGTCGAAACCATCCGCCTCCTGCACCAGCAACAGGCACAACGTCCTCACTTTACGGTGCAGGGACGGCAGGGACTATCATCAGGGCAAACCATGCCGCGCATCATCGTCTTCACCGCCTTCGATAACGACGAGCGCATCATCCACGCAGTGCAGGCCGGCGCGAACGGCTACCTGCTCAAGGGAGCGCCGCGCGACGAAATCTTCAACGCCATTCGCGTCACCATGCAGGGCGGCTCGCTGCTGCAACCCATTGTTGCCTCCAAACTGCTGCGCCACATGGGCCAGCAATCGCCCCCCGGCTCGCCCGTGTCCGCTTCCCCCGTCAGGGCGAGCGGCGCGCGCCACCTGCCCCCGCAGGAGCCGCTCACCGAGCGCGAACTGGAAGTCCTCAACCTGCTGGCTCAGGGCATGCCCAACAAAGAGATTGCCGCCCACCTCGTCATCAGCGAGCGCACCGCCAAATTCCACGTCAGTTCCATCATGGGCAAGCTCGGCGCCACCAACCGCACCGAAGCCGTCTCCCTCGCCGCTCAGCGCGGCCTCATCACGCTGCATACATAAAAAAAGCGTCGCTGGTCGGACTCGAACCGACGACCTGCCATTTAGGAGACGGCCGCTCTATCCACTGAGCTACAGCGACGTGACGCTTTTATTGTACTACAAGTGTCAATTGAAAAAACCGCCGTGCGCAGGCCACCGGCAAGAGGCAATACCGGTCACATAAGCGTTCACTTCAGCCCGTGCGCGCCCGACTCAGGCCACCCGCAAGGGGTAGCCCCAGAAACGTTCACTTCAGCCCGCCCCAGGCCACCCGCAAGGGGTGGCCCTACTATACACGGACGGCTCGTGCCGCCTGGAAAGAAGTCGTCTAGAGACCGCAGCAGGCCACCC
>CADDYT010000089.1 GCA_902810755.1 Chloroflexota bacterium | reverse complement strand
ATCAGACTGGTGTTATGCCCACCGAAGCCCATGACGTTGGACATGGCGATGTTAACGGTGGCGCGGCGCGCCTCGTTGGGAACATAGTCCAGATCGCATTCGGGATCGGGGTGGTGCAGGTTGATGGTCGGTGGGATGATGCCGTTCTGGATGGCCAGAATGCTGATCACCGCCTCGACCGCGCCCGCCGCGCCCAGCGTATGCCCCGTCATCGACTTGGTAGAGCTGATGGGAACTTGATAGGCATAGTCGCCGAAGCAAGTCTTGATGGCCTGTGTCTCTGTGCGATCATTGTAGGGGGTTGAGGTGCCGTGCGCGTTAATATAGTCGACATCTTCAGGGCGCAGACCGGCTTTTTGCAGGGCGCGACGCATGGCGCGTACCAGCCCTTCGCCGCCGGGGGCCGGTTCGGTGATGTGGTGAGCGTCGCTGGTCGCGGCATAGCCGACCAGTTCAGCGAGAATATGCGCGCCGCGCGCCTTCGCGAATTCCAGGTCTTCGAGGATGAGCATGCCGGAACCCTCGCCCATCACAAAGCCGTCGCGGGTGGCGTCGAAGGGGCGGCTGGCCCCCTGGGGGTCGTCGTTGCGGCGCGAGAGGGCGTGCATGTTATCAAAGGCAGCCATCGCAATCGGCGTAATGCCCTTTTCGGAGCCGCCCGCGATCATCACCTTCGCGTCGCCGCGCCGGATGGTCTCCCATGCCTCACCGATTGTGTTGCCGCTGGTCGCGCAGGCGGAGACTGCCGCCCAGTTCGGCCCCTTTGCCCCCGTCAGAATGGAGACCAGCCCCGGCGCGCCATCCACAATCATCATATTGATGAAGAACGGGCTGATGCGGTCCGGCCCCTTCTCAAAAAGCACCTGGAACTGCTCGTGCAGCGTGACCAGGCCGCCGATGCCACTGCCAATATAGACGCCGACGTCATCGGCAATATCGCTTGTGATCTGCAAACCTGCCTGGGCCAGCGCCTGCTTCGTCGTGGCCACAGAGATATGCTCATAGGGGTCGGTGCGCCGCACC
Source organism: Chloroflexota bacterium (assembly GCA_902810755.1). The sequence goes on along the minus strand of CADDYT010000089.1, from coordinate 23,729 downwards.
TCTTTGCGATCCATGTACAGGTTCGGGTTGAAGTCCTCCCGGATCGGCGCACCGAAATGGACGCGGAACCGGCTGCTGTCATAGCCGCTAATCTCTCGCACACCGGATTTGCCCGCGACCAGCGCCTCCCAGTTGGATGCCACGTCGTTGCCTAACGATGTTACCATGCCCAGTCCAGTAACAACTACACGAGACATATAGTTTCCTCCGTTCGCTAAATTCCTAATGCCACGGCTTCTTCTTGCAGGAAACGGGTATAGGTATCTCCGCGAATAAAGCCTTCATGCCTGAGTAGACGTTGATGGAAAGGAATGGTCGTCGTCAGGCCCTCAATCACGTATTCGTCAAGCGCACGTTGCATGCGCGCAATGGCGGCGTCGCGCGTCTCCGCCCACACAATCAGTTTTGACAGGAGCGAGTCATAGTGAGGTGGCACCTCGTAACCGGCGTAGAGATGGCTGTCGACGCGCACACCCGGTCCGCCGGGCGGCAGATACTTCTCTACAGTTCCCGTCTGTGGGCGAAAATCATGATCGGCGTCCTCCGCTGTGATGCGTACCTCGATGGCATGCCCGTGCGGGCGTATATCTTCTTGCCGCAGTTGCAACGGCAAACCGGCGGCAATGCGAATCTGCTCTTTTACCAGATCGGTGCTGGTCACCAGTTCCGTCACCGGATGCTCGACCTGCAGGCGCGTATTCATCTCCATAAAGTAGTAGCGTCCCTGCTCATCGACCAGAAATTCGAGCGTCCCGGCGTTGCGATAGCCAATCGCCTCCACCGCGCGAATGGCCTTCATACCCATCTCGGCCCGTAGTTCCGGGGAGAGAATGGGACTCGGCGACTCCTCCAGCAGCTTCTGGTTGCGTCGCTGCACCGAGCAGTTACGTTCTCCCAGGTGAACGCCATGTCCGTAGTGATCGACCAGCACCTGCACCTCCACGTGACGCGCCCGCGCCAGGTAGCGTTCCAGGTAGAGACCGTCATCGTGGAAGGCCTCGCGCACCTCGTTCTGCGCCAGCGTGAAGACGCGCTCGAAATCCTCGCGGCTATTAATCAGGCGAATGCCGCGCCCGCCTCCACCTGCTGCCGCCTTGAGCATGAGCGGGAAGCCGATATCGTTCGCGGCTTCCAGCGCCTCCTCCAGCGTGCGCAACACGGGCGTGCCGGGCAGCATCGGCAGCCCGACGCGCGCCATCGCTTCGCGCGCCGACACCTTATCGCCCATAATGGCCATCACGTCCGCGCTTGGCCCGATAAAGGTAATGTTGACATCGGAGCAAATCTCGGCAAAGCTGGTATTCTCGGAAAGAAAGCCATAGCCGGGATGAATCGCCTCCGCGCCGGTGATGAGAGCTGCGCTGATGATGTTGGGGATATTCAAGTAGCTCTTGCCGCTGGCCGCCGGGCCGATACAGATACGCTCATCCGCCAGCCGCACCGGCAGCGAATCGCGGTCGGCCTCAGAATGGGCAATCACCGTTGGAATACCCATCTCCTTGCAGGCGCGAATCACCCGCAGGGCGATCTCACCGCGATTAGCAATTAAAATCTTACGAAACATGACCACCTCTCGTCTCTGCACAGTGTATGCTATTATACCATGCCCGTTGCTTCTGTGCCAGAGCAAAAATACCACATACCACTTGAACAGATGTTATATGAACCTCTCACACCACCGCCGTCGTGAACATCATAGCAACCGGGAAAATTCCTGTACGATGGATGTGAGAGGAGAAGGAAGATGACGACGCACACGACGAAGGCGCAGGGCATGAGCCAGCAGGAAAAAGCGTATCTATGGCCGGCTTTGCCTTTTGATGCATGGAAGGATACTTTTGAGACGCTGCACATGGAGACGCAGATTGTGGGCAAGGTGGCGCTGGAACAACACCCGTTTCTCAACCAGTGGTGGGAAGTGGCTCTCGCGGTGACGGCACGCGGCCTGGAAACGCCGCTGCTCCCCTCGCCGACGGGCGGCGCGTTCCAGATCAGCTTCGACTTCATCGACCACAACCTGGCAATTGTGACCAGCGAGGGCAAGAAAAAAGCACTGGCGTTGATGCCGCGCACGGTAGCCGATTTCTACCACGATTTCATGGCCGCGCTGGCGGCTCTCGGCATTCAGGTAAAGATCAATACGAAGCCCAGCGAGGTGGAGCATCCCATCCCCTTTGAGCAGGACACCACCCACCGCTCGTATGATCCCGAATATGTCAATCGCTGGTGGCGCATTCTGGTGCAGGTAACGAAGGTCTTCCAGCAGTATCGTTCCCATTTCCGGGGCAAGAGCAGCCCCATCAACTTCTTCTGGGGATCGTTTGATCTGGCAGAGACGCGCTTCTCAGGCAAGCCTGCCGCTCCCCCACAGGGAGCCAACCGGGTTATACGCTTTTCAGAAGATGCGGAACAGATCGCCTGCGGCTTCTGGCCGGGTGGCCCAACACTGCACGCCCCGGCGTTCTACTCCTATACCTATCCCGAGCCGCAGGGCTTCAAGAACGCGACGCTGCGCCCGGCTCAGGCCCACTATGACGCCAACCTGGGCGAGTTTATCCTGCTCTATGATGATGTGCGTCAAGCCGCCTCGCCGGAACAGACCCTGCTGGAATTCTTCCAGAGCGCCTACGAGAGCGGGGCGAAGCTGGCCCACTGGAACATGCAGGAACTGGAGCAGCTGCCGCCGAAGAGAGGGTAGAAAAATCATCGGTACTTCTACCGGGGTTGACATTGCTCTGTTGCCTCCTCTACAATGGCCGTACTTACGCTTGTCCCGGCGTGCTACGGGGCAAGCATGGCGCGAAAAGTCTTTCAGAGGGGGGCAGCGTTGGCAGACAGTGTCAGCATTGGACAGCAACTGGGCAATTACCGCATTTTGCGCCTGCTCGGGCAGGGGGGCTTTGCTCAGGTTTTTCTGGGGGAACATGTCTATCTCAACACAGAGGCGGCTGTGAAGGTCCTCTCCATGCAGTTAGGCGGCGGAGAGATAGAATGGTTCCTGAAAGAGGCGCGCACCATTGCCCGCCTCATCCACCCCAATATCGTGCGCGTCCTCGATTTTGGCGTTCAGGATGGGATGCCTTTTCTGGTGCTGGACTACGCGCCCAACGGCACCCTGCGCCAGAGCTACCCCAGAGGCCAGCAACTTCCCCTGCCCCTGATCGTCTCCTGTATCAATCAGGTCGCGGAGGCGCTGCAATATGCCCACGATGAGAAGTTCATTCACCGCGACGTGAAGCCGGAGAATATGTTGCTGGGCAGGCGCAATGAAGTGCTGCTCAGCGATTTTGGCCTCGCGCTGGTTGCGCAGAGTACGCGCCTGCAGGGGATGCAAGAGATTGCCGGGACGGTCGCCTACATCGCGCCCGAACAGATTCAGGGCAATGCGCGCCCCGCCAGCGATCAGTATTCGCTGGGCATCGTCGCCTACGAATGGCTGACCGGCCAGACTCCCTTTCAGGGGTCGCTGACTGAAGTTCTCTCGCAGCATCTCGCGGCTGCTCCCCCGGCCCTGTGCCAGCAGCGGCCCGATCTCTCGCCCGTCATCGAGCAGGTTGTGCTGCGCGCCCTGGAGAAGGACTATAGCCGCCGATTTGTGAGCGTGCGCGCATTTGCGCAGGCGCTGGAAGAGGCTGTGCGATCAGGCGGTATTGCCGCGCCTTCCGCCAGTATGGCACCGGTGAGGGAGAAAGAACAGTCGGCGCCTGTCCCACAGAACGGTACGGCGGTCGTCAATGAGCCTGCCGGTCGCGTCCTGTCCGTCTATGGCGGTCACGCGGCCCCTGTGCGCTCTCTGGCCTGGAATCCCGACGGGCGGCGCATCATCTCCGCCAGCGGGGAAAAGACCATCCATATCTGGGAGGCGCAGACAGGGAAGAATCTGCTTATTTTTAACGATATCAGCGATGCTGTCCTCTTCACCGGCTGGTCAGCCGATGGCCGCTATGTAGCTACCGCTGGCGATGACATGCAGGTGCGCGTGTGGGATTTCACCACCAACCTGCTTGCCGCTGTCTATAGCGGCCATGCCGATTCCACCATCACCGCCTTTGCCTGGTCTCCTTCTCCCGCTGCCCCCCTGCTCGCCACCGCCGCCAGCGATGGCAGCGTTCATGTTCTGGAAGCGCCGGGCGCGCGACCGCTTGCCATCTATCGCGGCCACAGTGCCGCCGTCAGCGCCCTGGCCTGGTCGCCCGATGGCACCATGCTCGTCTCCGGCAGTGCGGATGGCTCCATCCAGGTCTGGCAGGCGGCGACAGGCGCGCGGCTGGCGACGTATAGCGAGCCGGGGCAGGCGACAGGGGTTCTGGGGGTGGCCTGGTCACCTGAATCGCTCGGCTCCCTGCCCGGTCTTCCCCCGACAGAGAATCAGAACGGCTCGCGTATCGCCTGCGGGCGAGCGGATGGCCAGATTCAGATGTGGCAGGTTGCCACGAGCCGCGAGGTTCTCTCCTATCGCCATAGCGCCCCTGTGCGTCTCCTCGCCTGGTCGCCCGCCGCGCGCCGCTTCGCCTACGCCGCCGACGACGCGACCGTCCTGGTGTGGGATACCGTCACCAACCTGAGACTCCTCACCTTCTCTCACCCTGTCCCCGCCCGCGTCCTTGCCTGGTCGCCCGATAGCATGTATCTGGCTTCAGGAGGAGGGGATAATACCGTTCAGGTGTGGGTTGCACCGTAAAAGCGTGAAAAATAGTTTCCAGGCGGCGTAATATAAAAGGTGTCAATCGCTGCAATACTTTTCACGTTCGGGCGTCTCTTTCAGTGAAAGAGCTTTTACAGGCGGAGTGACAGATATGGAAGCGGGGAGAGCGGCTATCTCCTCTGTATGGGCGTTGCCCACAAAGACAATAGAGGCGGATGGGGTGAGTGGGGCGCGGGACGCGCGCGCGCAGGTCGCCGGTAGCGCGGCGAAGGAGCAGGCAAGGCTCTCCTTCGACGAACTCTACCAGCGATACTATCCGCGTGTGCTGGCCTTCCTGCGTTTCCGCGTTGGCGCGCCGGACGTGGCCGAGGATCTGACTTCTCTGGTCTTTGAGCGGGCGCTGCTGCACTTCGACGACTTGCAGAGCGGGGAGGCCGCCGGTGCCTGGCTCTTTCGCATCGCGCGCAACTGTGCCGCCGACTATTTCCGGCGCCGCCGCCAGGAAGTCTCGCTCGATCTGCTCATCGACGCCGACCATCCCGACTACCTGCTGGCGAACTCGCCGGAGGAGGCCGCGTTGCTCAGTGAGGAACGCACCCTCTTGCTCGCGCAACTGAGTCACCTGTCGGAGCGCGAGCGCGAGGTGATCGGGCTAAAGTTCGTGGCCTGCCTGCACAATTGCGATATTGCACGGGTCATGCACATGCCGCCAGGAACGGTCGGCTCTATCCTGCATCGCGCGCTTGGTCGCTTGAGAGACGCACTCTACGCAGAGAGAGAAAGGCGATGATGCACCAGTTCGACGGGGAGCCTATGGACAGGGATATACACGCGGAAGATGGGTTTGAGCGGACTGATCGCTTTGAGAAGATCGACGAACGCTGGATGGAACGGTTGGACGCCATCGCCGCCGGAGAGGAACGGCCCTCGCCCGACGATGATGAACTGCTCCACGTCGCCGGCCAGCTTTCCGCCGCCCTTACGCCCCTGCGTCAGCTTGATAGCACGGCGGAGGCGCGACGCCGACAGGTTGGCTCCCGGCTGCGCGCTCGCCACGCCGTCCAGTTGCTCAAGGTCTGGGGGGTGCGTTCCCTCGTGCTGGCCGTTGCCCTGCTCATCTTCCTGCTGCTCGGCCCCGGCCTGATCTTCATGGTAAATCTCGATGGCGCATCCCATCATAGCACGTTTTCGGCTTCCGCTTCACATGTCGCGGCAGCGAATCAGGCGGCTACCGGACGGGCCATTCCCCGGACACAGACTTCCACGCTGCGCATTGAACTCATTCGCGCCGCCTCACCTCTGCCTGCCCATGAATATCTGATCGCTAGCGGCCTTGACTCGCTCAACGGCGCCTTTTTCCGCTATTATGCCCAGTATCGTATCACCGGACAGGGCGCGCTTGACATCTTTCTCTACGAGCAACCCGCCGCGCTCTTCTCCTTCCCGCTGCCTTCGAGCGGCGTGCAGCCCATCACCGTGCGCGGCCTCTCCGCCGTCTCCTTCCGCAATGGTAGCGGCTTCTTCACCATTCGCTGGACAGAAGATGGCCTGACCTGCCAGCTTGCCAGCCTGCTGCCCACGCGCACCCTTATCATGTTCGCCGATCAATTCCAGGTTACCACTATAGAACAGAAAAAGAAGACATAACTACCTCTATCGTTTCGGCGTGCTGCTGGCCGCCAACACCCTTGCCCATCGCTACCGGCCCAACCTGCCAGTGGCCGACATGTATGAGCAGCAAATCGCGCAGCAGATGGCCGCGAGCTATCATTTATGAGGGCATTGTTCCCTCGGACGCCGCGATAGCGGCGGTGACGTATACGGCAATACGTTCACTATCTGCAATTCATTCCTGTCTTGCTAAAACCGGCTTTCGCTTCCCAGTTGCTTCCTGTTTGGACATTTGTTACAATGGAGCGAGCATGAGATAGGGCATACATGCGTGACGGAACGTATGAGAGGAAAGGTACGGAAAGCCCTGTGTCAAAAGTATATGCCATTGCTAACCAGAAGGGCGGCGTCGGCAAAACGACCACTGCCATTAATCTTGCCGCCTACCTGGCCGCTGCCGGGCGCAAGGTGCTGCTCGTCGATATGGACCCGCAGGCCAACACTACCAGCGGCATCGGGCTGGCGCACAAAGTGCGGCAGCACACGCTCTATGACCTGCTCATCCAGCCGCAGAATACCATCAGTATTTTCGATGTGATTGTGCCGACGCAGCGCCGCGAGCTGGTCGTTGCCCCTTGCACGGTCGATCTGGCCGCCGCCGAACTGGAACTGGTGGGCGTGCTGGCGCGCGAACACCGCCTGCGCCAGGCCCTGGAGCCGATTCGCCAACGCTGCGACTACATTCTTATTGATTGTCCGCCCTCGCTGGGCCTGCTCACCGTCAATGCCCTCGTCGCCGCCGACGGCGTGATTATCCCCATTCAGTGCGAGTACCTGGCGCTGGAAGGCGTGAACCAGCTTTACAACACCATCCAGCTGGTGAAAACGACGCTCAATCCTGAACTGTATATCGCCGGCGTTGTGCTGACCATGTTCGACCCGCGCACGCGCCTGGCCAGCCAGATTGTGCAGGATGTGCGCGCCCATTTTCCCAACGAGACGTTTCAGACCATCATCAGCCGCAACGTTCGTTTGAGTGAGGCGCCCAGCTTCGGGCAGCCGATCCTCGATTATGACGCCACGTCCCCCGGAGCTCTTTCCTATAAAGCACTGGCCGAGGAGGTATTAGCTCGTGGCTAAGCACAAGTTCGGCCTGGGGCGCGGCCTCGATGCGCTCATCCCCGGCGCATCAGAGGCGATGTCGGCGCAGAAGCGCGTCGATGAGAACGCCATCCTTTATGCCGCCATCGATAGTATCATTCCCAATCCCCGTCAGCCGCGCCGTATTTTCAGCGACGATGACCCCAGATTGCTCGAATTGAGCGCCTCGATCAAAGAACATGGCCTGCTTCAGCCCATTGTCGTGACTCGCCTGAGCGCGCCTGCTTCCCCTTCGCCTGCTCCAGCCGATGACTGGTTCGCCCAGGATACTACTTCCGCCGTCGGCGCTGCTCCTGCCGAACCGGCAGCCGGTTCCACCGGAGTCGTGCAGTTTCAGATTATCGCGGGCGAACGGCGCTGGCGCGCGGCCCGCCTGGCCGGGCTGACCAAAGTACCCGTGCTGATTAAAGAGGTCACGCCCCTGCAAATGCTTGAACTGGCCCTGGTCGAGAATATCCAGCGCGCCGATCTCAACCCCATCGAGGAGGCGCTGGCCTACCAGGTGCTGGTCGAGGAGTTCGGGCTGACGCAGGAGATGGTCGCGCGCCAGGTGGGCAAGGACCGCAGCACTATCACCAATACCATTCGCCTGCTGCAACTGGCCCCGAAAGTGCGCGAGAAGCTCATCAATGGCTCCGACGTCTTTACTCCCGGCCACGCTCGCGCCCTGATCGGCATTGAGAGCGAAGAGAACCAGCTCATGGCCATGGATAAGATTATCTCATTGAAATACACCGTGCGCCAGGCCGAGGAACTGGCGAATCGCATCAAGGCACAGGAGCAGGCCGAGGGCAGGCAGACCCACCTTCCGGCAGCCGCCCCGCGCCGCTCCCCCGAACTCGATACGCTGGAAACGCATTTCCGCGACTCCCTCATGCTCAAAGTGGACCTCAAGTGCAACGCGAAGGGCAAAGGGACTCTTGTGCTACACTTTAATAACCAGGAAGAACTCGAACGTTTATATAACCGACTGGTTAAACAACAGGAGTCTTGAACCGGAGGTTTCTATACATGACAACAGAGGAGAGACCATTCGACAGAGTGCGGCGCAAGATGGTAGCCGCGCGCGTCGAATTCATCGGACAACTGGCAAAATTTAGCAAAGAGGAATTGAGCGCGGCTCCTGCCGAGGGCGAATGGTCACCGTTGGAGCTTGCCCATCACCTCTACGTGGCCGATGGGCTGGCGCTGGAGCAGATGCGGCTCGTGCAGGAGCAAGACAACCCGCTCATCGCCGTCGTCGAGGAGGAGGCGCCGCGCCGCACCCGCGCCTCGGAGCCGCCCGCTTCGCTGGAGTCCGTTCTGGCCGGTATGGCGGCGCGGCGCGAAGAAATCTTCGAGTATCTCTCGCAACTGCCCGACGAGGCCTGGGAGCGTCCGTTCCGCCACCATCGCCGGGGCGAGGGCAAATTCTACCAGCTGGTCAACGTCCTTCCCCGCCACGACCAGTTGCACGCTCAACAACTGGCCGCCATCAGAGAGAAGGTATGATGGTCATACGCAGGCTTAACGAAAATGATCTGGAAGCCTTATGGGCGCTGCGCTTGCAGGCGCTGAGCGAAAGCCCCGAATCGTTCGGCTCGACCTACGAAGAAACCGTTGCTCGCGGCAGGGAGTCTATTCTCCAACGCCTCTGGCACGGTGGCGAAAACAATTTCTACTTCGGCGCGTTCGACGATACCCTGGCCCTTGTTGGCATGGTCGCTTTTATGCGTCCAGCAGGGAGCAAGGAGCGTCACAAAGGCGAAATTATCAGCCTCTATGTCCTTCCCATAGCGCGCGGTCAGGGCATAGCCAGGGCGCTGATGCAGGCGGTGATCAACTATGGGAAGCAACAGCCTGGATTGGAACAACTGCATCTCAGTGTCGTTACCACTGCCCTGCCTGCGCGCAACCTCTACCGCTCCCTCGGCTTCCAGACCTACGGCCTCGCTCCCCGCGCCCTCAAACTCGGCGACCGCTACTATGATGAAGAGTTTATGCTGCTGGAACTGCAAGCGGAAACGTCGGCCTGAATTCCAATGGTTGGGCTTGCTAATAGTACAAAAGAGTGATATACTTGCCGCGTATTGTTGTATTTCCCAGGGGTACATCAGAAGCTCGGTTCATGGTGCAGGTTGGCCAGATTGTTGTGGGAGAAATCGCGTCTCCCCAGTATCCTTCCTGAGCATTGATTGAGAGAGTGCGAAGAAAGAATATTTGAAATAGATGATAAGCGATTCTGGGCCAACGCTCCCTTCAACCATAAATGATCTGTTCGTCGGCGGCGGCGAGATGGGAATGTTAATGCGCTCCATAGACTGGAGCCAGACGCCGCTGGGGCCAAAAGAGCAGTGGCCGCAGAGCCTGCGCACCTCTGTCAGTATCTGCCTCGCCTCACGTTTCCCCATCCTTATCTGGTGGGGGCCCGAACTTGTGATGCTCTATAACGACGCCTACCGTCCGATGCTTGGGGCCACCAAACATCCACAGGCGATGGGCCAGCGCGGCAAAGAGTGCTGGCCGGAGATCTGGGATGTTATCGGCCCCATGCTCGAAGGCGTGCTGAGCAGGGGCGAGGCCACCTGGTCCGACGATCAATTATTGCTGCTGAACCGCAACGGCTATATCGAAGAATGTTACTTTACCTTCTCCTACAGCCCCATTCGTGACGAGAGCGGCGGCATCGGAGGCGTCTTTACCGCCGTGACGGAGACAACCGGGCGCGTGCTGGGCGAGCGGCGCCTGCGCACGCTGGGCGAACTGGCGGCCCAGAGTACCGAGGCCCACAGCGCCGAAGAGGTCTGTTGCCTGGCTGCCGGGACGCTGGCAAAAAATCCCGATGATCTGCCCTTCACCCTGCTCTACCTGCTCAACCGACAGGGAACGCAGGCGCAACTGGTCGGCTCTAGCGGCATTATGAGCAATACGCCTGTCAGCCCGCTCAGCCTGACTGTCTCCGGTGAGAGCATGTGTCCTGCCTCTACCCTCTTGAGAGAGGTCGCAGCGAATGGCAAAGCGGCCCTCATTGAAAACATCCCGGAGACCTATGCCGTTGCTCTCCCGGCGAGAGATGGAGTAACGCCGCGCTCCGTGCTGATCCTGCCGATTGTCCGGCCCGGCCAGGAAAGTCTGTATGGTTTCCTCATTGTCGGCGTCTCCCCGCGCCGCACGCTCGATGATGATTACCGCAGTTTCTTCGATCTCGTCGCCGGGCAGATTGCCGCCAATATCGCGAGCGTGCAGGCGTACCATGAGGAGCGCGCGCGGGCGGAGGCGTTGGCCGAGTTAGATCGCGCCAAGACCACCTTCTTCAGCAACGTCAGCCATGAATTTCGCACGCCGCTCACCCTCCTGCAAGGGCCGATTACCGATGCCCTGATCGACGAGGCACATCCGCTGTCGCCGGAGCAGCGTGAGCGTCTGGAAATGGCGCAGCGCAACAGCCTGCGCCTGCTCAAACTCGTCAATTCCCTGCTTGACTTCGCCCGTATCGAAGCGGGCCGTATCGAGGCAGTCTACGAACCCGTCGATCTCGCGTCCTTCACCGCCGATCTCGCCAGCGCCTTCCGTTCTGCCATCGAACGCGCTGGCATGCGGCTCGTCGTCAACTGCCCCCCGCTGCCTGAACCGGTCTACGTTGACCGCGAGATGTGGGAGAAGATCGTCCTCAACCTGCTCTCCAATGCCTTCAAATTCACCTTTGAAGGCGAGATCGTCGTGGCGCTGCGTGCTGACGAACGGGCGGTAATGCTGGAGGTGCGCGATACCGGCGTGGGCATTCCGCCGGAGGAATTGCCCCACGTCTTCGAGCGTTTTCATCGCGTCCACAACACGCGCGCGCGCGCGTTTGAAGGGACGGGTATTGGCCTGGCCCTGGTACAGGAACTGGTGCGCCTGCACGGCGGCTCCATCAGCGCGAGCAGCACAGAGGGCCAGGGAACCACCTTCACCGTCTCGCTGCCGCGCGGCATGGCCCATCTGCCCGCCGAACGCCTCGGTACGCGGCGAACGCTTCCTTCAACCTCGTCCGGGGTGGTATCTTATGTGGAGGAAGCCCTGCGCTGGCTGCCAGCGAGCGCAGGGGAGACGATAGTTTCGCCACTCTGGACAGAACAGGGGCAGATCCTCGCGGCGGCAACAGCCGATCACGAGCGGCCCCGGGCGCGCCTGCTCGTGATCGATGATAACGCAGATATGCTGGAATATATCACGCGCATCCTCAGCCCGTACTACACGGTCGAAGCCGTTCGGGACGGGCTGACGGCGCTGCGCCAGATCGAGCAACAGCCGCCCGATCTGGTCGTCAGCGATGTGATGATGCCGGGGCTGGACGGCTTCCAGTTGCTTCAGGCTATCAGAAATCGGCCATCTACGCGCATGCTGCCCGTCATCCTGCTCTCTGCCCGCGCCGGTGAGGAGGCGACCATCGAAGGCCTGCAGGCCGGGGCCGATGACTACCTTGTGAAGCCCTTCTCGGCCCGCGAACTGCTGGCGCGGGTGGCCGCCCGCCTGGAAATTGCCCACCTCTTCCAGCAGGTTCAGCAGGCGCTGCGCTCGCGCGACGAACTCTTCTCGCTCGTGACGCACGATCTGAAAAACCCGCTCGGCGCCATCAAGGGCTACGCTCAGCTTGCGCACCGCTTGCTCACCCATGCCCGCGCCCCCGATCAGGGGCAGCTTGCCATGCTCCTGACGCGCATCGACGCGCTTTCCTCGCGCATGACCGCGCAGATCAACGAACTGCTCGACCTCGCCCATCTTCAGAGCGACCGGCAACCAAAGTTGAGCCAGCTCGATCTGGTGACGCTGCTGCGACAGGTCATCGCCGAACACTGGCAAACGACCAGCCATCCGATCATCTTCCAGACAACAGAGGACTCCCTCATCGGCCAGTTCGACGCCGTGCGCCTGGAACGCATCCTGACCAACCTGCTTTCCAACGCCATCAAATACTCACCGAATGGCGCACAGGTCGAGGTCTCTCTGGAGCGACAGGAGGAGCAGGGGAGCGTCTGGGCTATCGTGCGTGTACGCGATTACGGCATTGGCATCCCTGCCGCTGACCTCCCCCACATCTTTGAGCCATTCCATCGCGCCGCTAACGTCACGGGCAAGATCGCCGGCACCGGTCTCGGCCTCAGCAGCGTCCAGCAGATGGTCACGCATCACGGAGGAACCATCACCGTCGAAAGCCAGGAACAGCAGGGTTCCACCTTCACTGTGCGTTTGCCTCTTCTGTCAGCTCATCAATAAGAATCTGCTCCGCCGTTTTGACATATGCCACTCGTTGTTTGGCCGCCTCAATGATGGAGGAGGCGCTGTACATCTCCTCCAGTTTTTTCCGCACAGACTCGCGAGCCGCTTCCAGTTCGGGATTGCCGCCGCGCAGCTTCCTCCCCTCCGGTACCGTCACCGCGCAGCGTTCCATCACCTCCTCGGCGATGAAGATGGGAACGCTCTGGCCCGTGTGGGCGGCGAGCGCGAGCGCATCGCTGGGCCGTGCGTCCATTTCCTGCACGATCTCCCCGTTGCGCACCTTGATTACGGCATAGAATACGTCGTCTTTGAGCGACTCGATGCGCACCTCTTCAAGCTGGACGCCTGTTGCTTTCAGCAGGTCGGCCATCAAATTTGCCGTCAGCGGGCGGGCCGAAGAGAGGCCGGTTATGCCCATCGCGATTGCCAGCGCCTCGCTTTTGCCGATCCATATAAGGACCACGCGCCGCCCCGCTTCGTCCTGCAGAGCGACCACCGTTTGCCCGTTCTCAGAAATTTCCCGCACCGAATGAATACGTGCCGGTATCATGTTCTTGCTCCCTTTCGCCTGTATCGTCGCCGTTCTGGTCCTGCTATATTCGCTATAGAGAGGTGAGAGCTGGATGCGCAGCCGCTTCCTGGCGCGGTGCAGCTGCCCTTTCACGGCAGTAATCGACGCGCCGCTGGCGCGAGCGATCTCTTCCAGGCTCAACTGCTCATAATAAAACAGCAGGGTGGCCGACCGCTCCTTCGTCGGTAGTTGCCGGATGGCAGCCAGCACGGCGCGCTGCAGTTCGTGTTCCTCCAATGCCTGCTGCGGGTCAATCGTCCTGGCAAAGAACGAGGCAGAATCGCAGCGCATGCCGCCCATCAGCGTCTCCAGCGAGTACGGGTCGCTTCTGCTGTTGCGCAGGTAGCTGCGGCACACGTTCAGCGCAATGCCGTAGAGCCAGCTGCGGAAGTGAGCGGCGTTGCGTAACTGCGCCAGCGAGAGGTACGCAGCCAGGATGGTCTCCTGAGCCAGTTCTCGCGCCACCTCCTCGTTTGCCACCATGCTCGCAGCAATATGCCGTACCATCGCTTCGTAGCGTTCCACCAGCGCGCCGAACGCCTCGCGCTGCCCGTCACACGCCAGCATCACCAGTTCAGCATCTGTCTTCTCTTCGTCATTCATCTGTTGCGAAACCAGCAGGCCTGCTTTCCGAGTACTCTATTCCATAGTGGGGAAAATCCCGAAAAAGGTTACGTCCCATCTCCCGCATAGCTGTCACAACATGCCAGACAGCGACGTGAAAATGATAGCAGGATAACGAGAAAAGGGAAAGCATCAAAGAGGCCGTCCATGAACTCGGCCACACCTACGGCCTGCAGCATTGCCCTCTCCCCGCCTGTGTCATGCACTTCTCCAACACCCTGGCAGAAACCGACCTGAAAAGCAGCCAGTTCTGCCCGCGCCACCAGGCCCAGCTCCTCCAGGCGCTCGGTCGCGGAGGCTGGCGATAAGGAAAGCAGAACGGTTTTCCTGTGAAATTTTATGCAAAAAAAGATAGTATATATCATTTAATATAAAAAGAATGTACTGCTATCATTGATTAATATATTTCTATTTCTGATAAGAGAAATTTTTATCACTCTTTTGATTTTATTAGTTTATCATTCATCCCCTTACTATTATCAAGTTTTATCAGTAAAATTTGGGCTAATTTATCTTGACAGAAAATCGAAAGTAATGGATAATATTGATGAAATCAGACAGCTAACCTGTGAGAAAAGGAGAAGGTAGAGTGAGTTCTCATCTGTCGAGGGAAGATATTCAACAACTTGCTCCCCTGCTGGGAAGTCTGGCCCGATTAGTAGCTCGCGGTTCTCATTTAAGTGAAAATGAACTCCGAACATTACTGCTTGGTAGTGGCGTTGAATATAATCCGGCAATGATGAAAGAAATCAAGATATGGTGCCAGTTGCTCCAGGCTCTTTATGAGGACCCGACTTCAGCTTTGCGTCAGGTCACCGTAGAGGCGCTTCTGCTTCGCGACCTGCCGGAAGCTTCGATTCTTCTGGCGGTCGATACTGTTACTTCTTCTGCCGTCACCGGGGCCAGCACGGCTCCGCAATTCGCGAGTTCACCATCAGCCTTAAAGGCTCAGCCGCCGACACTGGATTTCGGCACGCTGGCGCCGGGCCAACCCGCTCGCGGGACGCTGGATATCCAGGGCGGTCCGGGTCATGTTGTCGTAGATAGCGACCAGGTACGGGTGGTTCCGGCCCAGTTTGGTGTTGGGACGACTCGTTTACAGATTGAAGCCAGGCCGATCAGTGGCGGCTTCTTATGGACATCCGTCAGGCTGGTGACCAGTGGAGAGACGCTGGAAGTTCCTCTACTGGCACAATGGACTGAGGTACCTCAAGTCTTTCCAGATACCCCGGTCGTTCCAGCCTATCAACCGCCCCCGGTCGCTCCGGCCTCTCAGCGGGGCCAGGCTCCTCAAGGCGTCGACCTTGCTACGATGATTCAGCAAACCCTCGGTACCTCTGTGGCAGCGGGTGGCAATCAGGGTGGGCAGAGTAACGCTGCTCCAGCCCATCAGTCGGGTCCAGTTCCCCAAAGCGGCGATCTTGCTTCGATGATCCAGCAAGCTCTCGATGCCTCTGCGAGAGCGAGCGGCACTCAGGCGGGGCAGAAGAAACCGGCAGCAAAGCCACAACAGAAAGGGGGTTCAAACGACGACATTTTACGTCAGCTTGACCAGTTCTTCCAGTAAGGGGCGTTTCGATCAATCCGGTGATTGATGCGTAGTAGACCGGTGATTACGGATTTCAAAACAGGAAAGGAAACTCTCATGGCAGCCGTGCAAAGATTCGACCATAGCATGATTGAGCGGTATCTTCGAGCGCGTTCCCTCAAATTTTTGCGAGACAGCGATGGTGATTTCATCGTCCAGTTCTCCTACAATGATGAGATGGGCTGTAGCGTGGATATGTATCTGATGGTTCAGGGGCAGCAGAAAGATATCTACTCGGTCTGGGGGGTGTCTGACAGGCGCATCCCCAAAAACGACTGGGGCAAAGCAATCATGCTCTGTAACGAGTGGAATAAACTGAGGCGCTGGCCCAAGGCATACCTCTATGTAAAAGACCCGGCGACCGATACCACCGGCTCCATCCGGCTTGAATATCAGATCGACCTTGAGGAGGGAATCCATCAGGAGTTGTTCGATGATTTCACTTCTTCGGGCATTGATGGCACTTTCGCCTTCTGGAAGTGGGCGCATCAGGAGCAGGGGCTGTAAAGCTGAATATTCCTGGAAATTCTCTACAGGAAAAAACGAAAGGGAAGAACATGCAAAGTAATGTACCTGCATGGGCTGACGTGCAACCGGCAGGGGGCGAACGCCAGCTGCCGGTCTACCTGCTTCTCGATACTTCAAGCAGTATGGATGGGGCGCCAATCGATGCCGTTCGACGGGGGCTGGAACTCTTTCAAAGGGAAGTTTCCAACGATCCCTTTGCGCGTGATGTGGTGAAGGTGGGAATCATTACCTTTGCCAGTGATGCGCAATTGCTTAACAACACGCTGGTTCCCATAGCGGATTTCCAGCCTCCCAACCTGGTAGCTTTCGGGGTGACACGGCTCGATTTAGCGTTCCAGGTGCTGCTGCGTTCGATGGATCGCGAACCGGATGTTGTCAAGGCAGTAAAAGGCGGTCAGAAAGGAGACTGGAAGCCGGCGGTCTTCGTGCTGACGGACGGGCTGCCGACGGATGGAAACGGGGAAGTGACAGATCGCCTGTGGATGCCGGAACGTGACGCGGTCATCAACCGGCCCAGAGGCAAGATCAAGCCAAGTACGATCGTGGCGGTAGGCTGCGGGCCAAACGTGGATGATACAACTCTGAAGAATATCAGCACAGGAACGGCCTTCCGCATGGAAGCAGACTCGGCTGCTTTTGTCACGCTATTCCAGTACCTCTCACAGAGTATCGTCAGTTCGGTCGCGCCGGGAGGAAATCCCGATGATCCCTTCGCCGATATGCAGGCTACTTCAGGTCTGATTCGTATTCCGTGAGAGGAGTTGAGATGCGGACTGGTTTTGCCATTGGTGATCGTGGCCTGGGAGCATCGGGGGACACTCATCCTCACTGGATGATGGCCCATGCCGAAATTGGCCCCTATCTGGTGGTAGGGGCAAGTGCGATTGGCAAGCTTCATCTGGCCCACAGATCCCCTCGTGATGATGCTTTTGCCGTGCGCTCTATTGGTCCCTGGCTGGCGGTGGCTGTGGCAGATGGCGTGGGGACGCGGCCCCTCTCTCGCTTCGGCGCGACCTACGTCGTTGAGTCGCTGACCGCGCTGCTGCTGCGCAACCTTCCTGCTTCAATACCGCCGGAAAGCGAGCCGTTCGTCGGCAGCGCGGCATTTTCAGAAGACGCGGCTGTTTTGAAGGACCTTGTGCCGCCGCCCGCTCTGGAGCAATTCATTTTCAATCCTCCCCTTGTGCGCTACAACAACGATGCTTCAGAAGCCTCCTCTGGCGACGCTGCGAGCATGCAATTTCACCAGGCAGCAACTATGAGCTGGTGTCTCTCCCTGCCGGGGGATGCTCAGGGGGGCGCGTCGCAGCCAGAGGCCCCGGACAGTTCATCTCCTGCCCCATCTGTGTCGCAGGAAACTGCTCTGCTCGATGCAATGGAACAGGCTTTTGATAAGACCTATCTCGGGTTGAAACAGCATGCCAGCAGCCTGAGTGTGGAGGTGGCGGAATTGAGCTGTACGGCGCTGGCCTTTCTGCTCAATGTAGAAACAGGCTATGGGGTGGTTGGTCAGATTGGCGATGGCGCCTTGCTCGGCTTATCGACGCAATTGCAAGCGAAGGAACTGGTGGAGGCCCCTGATGCGGGCGACCAACAATCTACCTACACCATTAATCGTCCCAACTTCAAGAAATACCTGGCCATCAGTCCCATTACCCCTTCGGCAGAACAGGATTTCACCGCTTTTTTCGTGATGACCGATGGCGTTTCCGGCGATCTGTTATACGGGCCGCGTTCAGCTTTAGATGAGTGGGCAAAAAGTATCAGGGCGGCGCTCCAGACTGCTCACAATCCGAGCATAGCGGCAGCTCAATTGCTGAACTGGTTATCTTCCTACGAGGTTAAAGGAAGCTGGGATGATCGCACATTAGTGATTATCATGCAAAGAGAGAGAAACGATGGCAACAGTCACCCTGTTACCGGGGAGCCAGAACCTGCCCGGCCAACTGACGATCACTGATCAGCCCGCCCACCGGGGAGGTGAAGGAAGTATCTATTTTACGACCGATGGCAAATATGTCGTGAAAATCTATCATTCCGCGCCGCCCGATAAACAGGCTATGCTGCAAAAAATACTCGATCTGGGCAAAAATCTCGGCGAAGATGAACAGTTCCTGGCATGGCCGCTGGGCATTGTCGATCAATTGAACGGGCAGCGCAAAACAGGGGTTGTAACACGTCGTATTCCCTCTACCCATGTTCCATTGTACAGGTTCATTTATAGTCCGGTCGATGCGGTAGCGCAATTCCGGCAGGGGCGTAGCTGGCTGGAATACCTGAAGATGGCGCGCGGCACCGCAGCGGCTGTGCGCGCCATTCACGGCAAGGGCATGGCTCACGGCGATGTCCATTTGAAAAACTTCCTCGCTCAGCCGACCAGCGGCGAAGTGGTGCTGATCGATCTGGATGGCCTGATCGTCAAAGGGTTCCTTCAGCCGCAGGTCAAAGGCATGCCCGGTTTCATCGCGCCAGAAGTGATGATGCGCAAAAACAAGCCCGATGAGCTGACCGACCGCTACAGCCTCGCCGTGCTGGTGCTGTGGACGTTGTTGCTGCGCAATGTCATGCTGACGCAGAAATGCTATGATGACGCTGACCCCATCCATGATGACGAACTGGGCTACGGACAGTTCGCCTGCTTCAGCGAGAATCCCAACGACCGGCGCAACTGGCTTTCGCGTATCGGTTCTCCTCTTTTCCGCAATGGGCTGCTTTCCTATCATTCTCTCACTCCGCAACTGCAAAAATTGACGGAACAGACCTTGATTCAGGGCCTGCACGAACCGCAAAAGCGCCCGCTGGCGCTTGAATGGGAACGCGCCCTGGCCGAAGCCTATGATGTACTGGTGAGTTGCCCGGGTTGTCGGCAGTCTTTCTTTTACCAGTACTGGCTGCAACCGCCACCACGACGTACCTGTCCGTTCTGTGGCACTAACTCGCGCGCGCCGTTTCCAGCAGTGTTAGAACTGCTGGAAGAGAAGGCGAAAGGTACCTATGCCCCTGTGCGTCCGGTCGTCCTTTATCATGGCCTGCCCATCTTTGCTGATATTGCCGAGCCGGGAAAGCGGCCACCATTTGCCCGCCGGGGTACTCCCATGATTGGCCAGACCGGCTGGGATGCCAGAGAGGGCGTATATCGTCTGGTGAATATGACCGATACTCCCTGGACGGTCGTTCTGGGAGGGAGCGGCACGGTGGGGCGTGGCGCGTCTCTCCCCCTGCGTCGCGGCATGCTCTTCAGTTTTGGCAGCGGCAAACGCCTGGCGCGCGTCCTGGAGTAAACCATGGCGCCGATTTGTAAGGGATGCGAGCAACCTGTTTATGGAAGATACATCACCGCGTTAGGCGCGAACTGGCATCCTGCGCATTTTGTCTGTGCTGCCTGCAACAAACCTCTGGACAGCCCGTCCTTCTACCAGCTTGAGGGCAAGCCCTACCACGTTGACTGCTATCGCCAGCACATCGCGGCTCGCTGCGCGTACTGTGGAAAGCCATTGATCGGCTCGTATCTGGTCGATGGCTGGGGAACGAAATACTGTATCGAACATGCGAAAGAATATCCTGCCTGTCAATTTTGCGGTCGCCTCGTTCCGGCGCGCTACCAGGGAGCAAGCGCCGGGACAGACGAACCGGCGCGCTGCCCCCTGTGCCGGGCAAGCGCCATCGATTCGATTGCCCAGGCTCATCCCATTTTTACCGGCTTAGTCGCATGGATCAACCGGCAGGGATTGTTTTACAACAATCTGGAGCTGCATATCAAACTCTGCGGGCATTCCGATCTGGCCAGCCTGTTGCAGCGCGATGAGGGAGGGAGAGTGCTGGGCGCAACCTGGTACTCCACCTACATCCAGCAGGGGCAAATCACCCGAACGGTGGTGAACGGGGTGGTGATCCTGCGCGGCCTGCCTGTCCCTCTCTTTCATGGCGTGACCATTCATGAACTTGGCCATGCATGGCTGGTTGTTCATCGGGTCACAACGCTGCCTCTGTGGGCGGAAGAGGGATTTTGCGAGTTCCTCTCCCACCGTTTCTACAGCGAGATGGATACCGAAACGAGCAAATACTATGCCCGGCGCATCGAGCGCAATGCCGACCCTGTCTACGGTGAAGGATTCAAGCGTATCCAGACGCTGGCGCAGGCCACCGGTTTTCAGCGTCTGATAGACGTTCTCTGTACTACCGGGCAATTACCGGCAGGCTAGTTCCCGCGCCGCTTCTCCAGCCATCTCTTAATGCTCGCCTCTTTTCCCTGCTGGCCCGGTTCGTAGTATCTTTTGCCCTGTAAGCTCTCCGGCAGATATTCCTGCACTTTTGTGGCGGGCGGGCGGTCAGGGTCGTCGATCTGCATATCTTTGTAGTAGTCGTGGGCGTATTTGTAGTCTTTGCCGTAGTCGAGGTCTTTCATCAGTTGCGTGGGGGCGTTGCGGATGTGCAGGGGAACGGGTTCGTTGCGCGTCTGCTGCACGTCTGCCTGCACGCGGCTATAGGCTTCGTAGAGGGCGTTGCTTTTGGGCGCGGTCGCCAGGTAGACGACGGCCTGAGCGAGGGCGAGGTTGCCTTCGGGCAGGCCGACGAAGTGGACGGCCTGCTGCGCGGCCACGCAGACGACGAGCGCCTGCGGGTCAGCCATGCCCACGTCTTCGGAGGCGAAGCGGATGAGGCGGCGCACGATGTAGAGGGGGTCTTCGCCCGCTTCGAGCATGCGCGCCAGCCAGTAGAGGCCGGCATCGGGGTCGGAGCCGCGCAGGGCTTTGTGCAGCGCGGAGATAGTATCGTAGTGCTGGTCGCCGCCCCTGTCATAGAGCAGGGCGCGGTGCTGCATGACCTCTTCAACGAGGGAGACGGTGATGGTTGCGGTCCCTCCCCGCGCCTTGCTCGCGCTCGCGCCCTGCGCGGCCAGTTCCAGCACGTTGAGGGCTGTGCGCGCGTCCCCGTTGGCGAAGATGGCGATCTGTTGCAGCGCCTCGTCTTCGATCGTGAGGCCACTGTTGCCCAGCCCGCGCTCCCGGTCTTCCAGCGCGCGGCGCAGGAGGCCCACCACCTGCTCTTCAGTCAGGGCCTTGAGCGTGAAGACGCGGGTACGCGAGAGCAGCGCGCTGTTGACCTCGAAGCTGGGATTTTCCGTCGTCGCGCCGATGAGCGTCACGGTGCCGCGTTCGACGTGGGGCAGCACGGCATCCTGCTGCGCCTTGTTGAAGCGGTGAATCTCGTCGATGAAGAGGATGGTGCGCTGCTTCGAGAATTGCAGCAGCTTGCGCGCCTCGTCCACCACTTTGCGCAGGTCGGCCACCCCGGCGGAGACGGCGCTGAGCGTGACGAAGCGAGCATGCGTCTGCCGCGCGATCACCTCGGCCAGCGTCGTCTTGCCGCTGCCCGGCGGCCCCCACAGGATCATCGATGGGATGCGGTCGGCTTCGATGGTGCGGCGCAGCAGCCGTCCCGGCGCCAGCAGTTGCTCCTGCCCCACAATCTCATCCAGCGTGCGCGGGCGCATGCGAGCAGCCAGCGGCTCGCTCTCGCCTGTTCCGCTGGCTGCTCGCGCCGTCTTTGCGCTCGTGTTGGCCCCTGACGCGGCCTTCTGTTCGGGCGGGATATCATCCGAGCCGAAAAGCGATGTTTGATCTGGCATAGCTGTTGCCCCTCTACGTGTTTGCTTTCGCGTGATATAAGTAAGGATAGCACATAATTCTAAAGAACAGGAGATACGCATGCTGAACCTTGCTCAGCCGAAAGACGCGCATATCAATCAGCGGTTGCAGGACGAAAAGATTATCTGGTTTGCTACAGTGAACGGTGACAGGCCGCACATGGTGCCGGTCTGGTTTCTGTGGGACGGCACCACGATTCTCATTTTCAGCAAGCCGAATACGGTGAAAGTACGTGACATTCGCGAGAACTCCAATGTCATGCTGGCGCTGGAAACGACCGGCGAGGGCGATGACGTTGTGCTGATCGAGGGCGAGGCCGTTCTGCTTGACCCTGTCTCTGTCAATACCACGCTGCCCGCCTACGCGCAGAAGTACGAACAACTCTTGCAGGGCATGGGCTGGAACGCGCAGGCGATGGCTCAGGAGTACAGCCAGCCCATTCGCGTCATCCCGACAAAGTTCACCAGCTGGGAATAATGAGCATCACAGGGTGCTGACCGGGTCGATGTCGATGTGCCAGCCGGGGGCATCGACGACGCGCAGGAGGCGGTGCAGGTCGGGGCCGCGCGCGATCATCTGCCAGTGAAATTTGCCGCGCACGCGCTCCATCAAGGCCGGGGCAGGGCCGACGATATCGGTCTGCGTCATGCCGAGCCGCTCGATCCAGTCGTCGAGACGTTCGCGCAGCAGCAGGGCCTCGTTCTGGGCGCGCTGGCGGTTCTCGTGACTGTAGGTGAATTTGACGAAGTGGCGAAACGGCGGGTAGCCGTAGCGGCGGCGCACCTCAATCTCGGTAGCGTAAAACTCGCCGTAGGCGTGGCGCGAGGCGGCATCGATGCAGAAGTGCTGCGGGTTGAAGGTCTGGATGATGACCACGCCCGGTTCCTGCCCGCGCCCGGCGCGGCCTGCCACCTGCGTGAGCAGCGTAAAGGCGCGTTCCGCCGCCGCGAAATCGGGCAGGTTGAGCGCGATATCCGCCGAGACGACGCCCACCAGCGTCACGCCGGGGATATCCAGCCCTTTGGCGATCATCTGCGTGCCGATCAGGATGTCGGCCTCGCGGTTGGCGAAGCGTTCGAGCAGTTGCTCGTGGGCGTGGCGGTTGCGCGCCGTGTCGCGATCCCAGCGCAGCAACCTTGCCTGCGGAAAGCTGCGTTTGATCGTCTCCTGCACCTTCTCCGTTCCCAGGCCGAAATAGCGAATGCCCGTGCTGCTGCACTGTGGGCAGCGCGTCAGCACTCGGCTTTGCCGGTTGCAATAGTGGCAGAGCAGGATACGTTCGGTCGAGTGATAGGTCATGGGCATGTCGCAGCGGTCGCACATGACAACGAAGCCGCACTCGCGGCAGAGGACGCAACTGGCCGCGCCGCGCCGGTTGAGAAAGAGAATCGCCTGCTGCCCCGCCGCCAGGACGCGCTCCAATTCGGCCTGCAAGCGGCGGCTGATGATGCTGGTGTTGCCCGCGTGCAGTTCGCTGCGCAGATCAATGATCTCGACCGGCGGCAACGCCGCGCTGACCCGGTTCGCCAGTTCCACCAGCCGATACTGCCCCTGTTCCGCGCGGTAATAGCTCTCCACCGCTGGAGTCGCGCTGCCCAGCACAACGGGAATATGCAGGATGCGTCCCAGTTGCAGCGCCACCTCACGCGCGTGATAGGTGGGCCGGAACTCGTGTTTGTAGGCCGGTTCGTGTTCCTCGTCGAGAATGATGAGGCCGAGATCGGGCAAGGGGGAGAAGATGGCCGAGCGCGAGCCGATCACCACATCCACCTCGCCCGCGCGAATGCGCCGCCACTCGTCGTAGCGTTCGCCCGGCCCCAGCGCGCTGTGGATGATGGCAACGCGGCCCGGAAAACGGCCCGCGAACCGTTGCACCGCCTGCGCCGTCAGCGCAATCTCCGGCACCAGCACGATGCCGCGCTTCCCCCGCGCAATCATCGCCGCCAGCGCCTGCAAATAAACCTCTGTCTTCCCGCTGCCGGTGACGCCGTGCAGAAGGATGGGTTGTACCGCCTCCGCCATGCCAGCCGCCTCCGCCATGCCAGCCGCCTCCGCCATGCCAGCCGCCAGATCAGCCGCCATGCCAGCCGCCCCCGCCATGCCAGCCGCCAGGCC
>CADDYT010000088.1 GCA_902810755.1 Chloroflexota bacterium | reverse complement strand
GTGACCTGAGGCGGCCTCCAGTTAACGCTTATGGCGTGGCTCCCTCGGATTCTTCGCTGCGCTCAGCATGACACGTGCGAGGCCGCTTCTCATGTCATGACATGATCGAATTGACACATTCTAAAAATGCAAATACTGTTCCGTTGAGTGGTATCACTCTACCGTATTTGCATTTTATATGGTATACTCATGTTTGTGGGATATTCCCGGTACGGGTCAGGGGAATTGGCAGTGCCGGAAAAATTTTCTCTCGTATCCTCTTTGCCTGATGGTGGAAGGCTATCTTATGGCGTCTCTTACAAAAGGAGGAGCTTTATGACCTGAACCCGGCGCGTTTGACCCCGCTTTGCAGTCACGATTCTGGCAATCCCTTAGCGTATCTCGCCTATTTTTTAGAAAGGGAAACTATGGGACAGATAACAACATTCCTGCGAACTCCCGTTACTCGCATCGTTGCGATCTCAGCAATCCTGACACTGCTGTTAGGATTCGGCGGCTTCCAGTTTGCGTCCCCGCTGCCCACTGCTCGTGCGTCCGGCGGTGGCGGCTGCCAGCTCAACTCGGTACAGGGCAACATTCAGCACGTTATCTACATCCAGTTTGACAACACGCACTTCACCCGCGATAATCCCAACGTTCCTTCCGACCTGGAGCAGATGCCGCACCTGCTCAATTTCATTGAGAACAACGGCGTTCTGCTTTCCAACCACCACACCCCGCTCATCGCCCACACCGCAACCGATATCCTGACCGCCATGACCGGTCTCTATGGCAATGATATGGGCGTGCCGGTCTCCAACAGCTACCGCTACTTCAACCCCGATGGCAGCACCAGTAGTGCAGGCTCCTTCACCTACTGGACAGACCCGGTTTCCACCTCACCGACGGCAACTGATACGAAGTACAACATGATTACTGCCGCCCCCAATGTCAATACCCCGGCTCCCTGGGTACCCTACACGCGGGCAGGCTGTAACGTTGGCGCTGCTGGCATTGCCAATATCGACCTGGAAAATATCACTTCAGACATCACAACCGTTTTCGGGCCAAACTCTCCACAGGCACAGGAAGCCCAGAACAATCCCAATCAGGCCAATGCTGACTTCGTCGGCATCGCCGTTCACTGCGCGCAGGGCAACGCGCTCTGCTCTTCGGCCAACGGAGGCGAGCCTGATCTGCTGCCTGACGAACCCGGCGGCTATTCTGGCTACAGTGCCCTCTACGGCAATGCATACGTCGCGCCCCAGATCAGCCCCAACGGGCCGATGACGGATCTCGACGGGAACGTCATCCAGAGTCCCACCGGCAATGTCGGCTTCCCCGGCTTTGACGGCATGGAGGCGACAGTCTCGCTCTCCTATGTCGCGGCCATGCAGGAACACGGCGTCCCCGTCACCTACGCCTACATCTCCGACGCCCACGACGCGCATCCCAGCGGCCCGGCCTATGGCCCCGGCCAGGCTGGCTATGTCGCGGCCCTCAAAGCCTATGACCAGGCATTCGCGAAATTCTTCCAGCGGCTCGCCAGCGACGGCATCAACAAGAGCAACACGCTCTTCGTTTTCACCGCCGACGAGGGCGACCATTTTGTCGGCGGCGCGCCCAGCCCGGCTAACTGCGATGGCGTGACCGTCCCCTGCACCTACAGTCAGATCGGTGAGATCAACGCCAACCTGGCTGGCTTGCTGGCGACCGAGCAGGGCATCACTACCCCCTTCACCGTTCACTCCGATGCCGCTCCCACCATCTACATCACCGGCAATCCTGCTCGCACCGACCCGGTGACGCGCGCGTTCGGGCAGGCTCTGGGGAAATTGACGGCGGTTAGCCCCATTACAGGCCAGACAGATAACGTCACCAACTATCTGGCTGACCCGGTGGAGATGAACATTCTGCACATGGTGACGGCAGACCCGGCGCGTACCCCCACGCTTACGATGTTTGCCAACCCCAACTACTTCCTCTTCGTTGGCGCGCCCAACTGTAGCTCGCCATGTGTAACTGAGCAGCCCGGCTTTGCCTGGAATCACGGGGATGTCTCGCCCGATATCAACACTACCTGGCTCGGCCTCGTCGGCCCCGGCATTCGCCATGTCGGCGTCGATAGCAGCACGTGGTCAGACCATACCGACGTGCGCCCGACGATGATGGCGCTGCTTGGCCTCAAGGACGACTACAGCCACGATGGCCGCGTCCTCTACGAGGAATTCCAGAGCTGGGCCATTCCTCAATCAGCCCGTCACCATCTGAACACCCTGCTGCAACTCGACCGCGTCTATAAGCAACTCGACGCCTGCGTCGGGCAGTTTGGCCTCTCCACGCTCTCCATCTCAACCCAGGCCATCGAGAGTAGTTCCACCAACGACAGTACCTACACCTCGCTGGAGAACAAGCTCAACGCCCTGGGCCAGACCCGTAACGGCTACGTCGGCCAGATGATTACCATCATCGAGAACGCCGAGTTCAACAACCTGTCCATCAGCCCATCGCAGGCCCAGCACCTCATCCAGCAGGGCCAGAACCTCCTGCAACAGGTCAGCGCCATGACTCGCGGCTGATTCCTGCTCAGGAATCGGCCCCGGCCATTGACGCAAACGAAACAAAGCGTGTGGTGGAGCAATCCATCACACGCTTTGTTTCCGGTGGCTCCCTGTTCAGGTCTCCTGGCTCAGTTCCTTCTATTGTATGGTTAACTCAGAACCTGTGTGATGGAGAGGTTCAATCATCTTCAGCTTATCGTCTATTCTCTCGCGGGCAAGATCCAGTTCATAGCGTTTTTGCAGATTCATCCAGAAAGCGGCGCTCACGCCCATCCATCTCTCAAGGCGTAGGGCTGTATCTGCCGTCATGGCTCTTTTGCCTGCAACAAGCTGTGTAATCCGGTTAGCCGGTACATGCAACTCACGCGCCAGCCCCGTCGGGGTTTTGTTCAATTCCGCTAACTCATCAGCTAATATCTCACCTGGGTGGATGGGATAAATTGGGCGTTTCTCCATGATTTTTCTCCTAATGGTAATCGACGACCTCGATATTAAACGCGCAATTGTCACTTTCCGACCATTCAAAACAAAGTCGCCATTGCTCGTTAATGCGAATACTGTATTGGCCTTTTCTATTGCCACTCAGTGCTTCAAAATGGTTACTCGGCAAACGGCTTAAATCCTGCTTGCTTTCTGCTTCCTCCAGCACTGTCAACCTTTTTTTAAGCTGCCGCTCAAACAACTGAAAGTCCCGCACCCTGTAACCAGCAACAAAGTGCCGCAAGCGTTTATCGCGGTACTTTGGCAGCTTATCATTCTTCATAGCTTCATTATGGCATAAAATACGCTGTACGTCAAGCGTACATTTCATAGGCATCATCAAAAAAAGGCGTGATATAATGACCTATCGCTACATCTCATAAAAGCAGGATATACTGACCATGCCATCACTCTCGCAACTACTTGCATTGCCAGCGCATCCGCTCATTGCCATCGTGGGCGCGGGGGGCAAGACGACGACGATGTTTACGCTGGCGGACGAACTGGCGGCGCAGGGGAAGCGTGTCATTACGACGACGACGACGCATATCTTTATTCCGAAGCGGGGCGAGACCGATACCTTCATTGTCTCGCCAGAACTGCCGCGCCTGCTGGGCATGGCTGCCGGAGCATGGATGCAGCACCGCCGCGTCACTGTCGCTTCCACTCTCATCGCATCCGGCAAGCTGGCGGGCTTACCGCCGGAGCAGCCTTACGAACTGCTGACCAGGGGTGGGGCCGATGTCGTCATCGTCGAGGCCGACGGTGCGCGCCACCTGATGATTAAAGCCCCGGCGGCGCACGAACCCGTTATCCCCACTCACACTAACCTCGCTCTGCTGCTTATCAGCGCCGAGGCCCTTAACCAGCCGCTCACGCCCAACATCGCCCACCGGGCCGAACGTGTTGCCAGCGTGGTCGGCCTCAATCCCGGCGATATCCTCACGCCTGCCCACGTTGCGCGGCTTGTGACCAGCGAACAGGGCGCGCTCAAACACATCCCTGAAACGGCCCCGGCTTATTTATTGCTCACCCATGCCATGCCGGAGCGACAGCAGGCCATGCAGGAACTGGCTGCCCTGGTGCGTCATTCGCCGCGTATTGCCGGTGTACTGGCTTCGGAGAAGCCGCGAGAGTGGTTGGCTCTCTAAAGGCTATGAAAGGTTGATCTCATCGAGGGAGATGAGGCCGTGTTTGAGGGCGTAGATAACGGCCTGCATGCGGTGGGCGAGTTGTAGCTTGGTGAGGATGTTGCCAACGTGCGTTTTAATGGTCTCTTCACTGACCACCAGGGTTTCGGCGATTTCCCGGTTTGTGCATCCCAATGCGATTTGTCGCAGTACCTCCTGTTCGCGCTCAGTGAGTTCGCTGCCGGTGTTGCCTGCTTTGCTCTGTCGCGTCAACTCGTGCAGCACGGTGTTCGCCACCGCAGGGTCCAGTACCGACTGTCCCCGCGCCGCCGCCCGTACCGAGGCCAGAAGGGTGTTCGGGTCGGCATCCTTACGCACATAGCCGATAGCGCCTGCTCGCAACGCGGCGATCACTCTGGCATCCTCCGTAGAACTGGTCAGGGCTACGACCTGCGTGTGTGGCGTTGTCAGACGGATGGCGCGAATCGCTTCCACACCATCCATGCCGCCGGGCATCAATAAGTCCATAATCACCACGTCGGGCAGCCATTCCTCAATATGTTGCAGCGTCTCCTCACCGCTTGCCGCCTCACCGACAATGGTCAGATCGGGAAAAGCTTCCAGGAAGCTGCGCAGTCCGCGCCGCACGATGCGATGGTCGTCTACCAGCGCGACTCGAATACTATCCTTCACGAGTTGTCCTCCATTCTGAGCGGAGCCTGTTTCTGCAATGCAAGCCAGAGCAGGTCTATTAGAGCAAGTGTAGGCCAGAGAATCAAGAGGGCAAGTGTGGCATCACTGCTCCACTGATCGAAGCTGTGAGCTGGAAAGCCCGGCGAGAAACCTCCAATGAAGAACGCGAGAATAACTACTACCAGCCACACTCCCAGGTTAGCAAGGTCGGTGTTCTGGCTGTGCTTGATTTCGCTATCTCGTTCTTGCCTGTTTAAGAGGCTGTAATAGCTGTGTTGATTGCGGTAGAACTGTACCAGCGTAAAGAGAACCAGCGTCACACCAACGGCTGAGAGGCCTGTTGCTATCCAGCCCGCGATCTGTACAGACCACATGTGCGCCACAACGGGCAGATACCAGGAGCACAGGCCCGCGAGGAGCAAGATACTCGCAAGCAGTTCCTGCTGCTGGCAACGCAGCGCAAGCATCTGGCGGCTATTCCTCCCCGCGATCAAGCTCACATGCGTTTTGAAACGATTGGCTGCGAGATATTCATAGACCGAGGCGCACAGGCACAGGCCCACGATCAGAAATGGCGCGCCGAGTAGAATGAGTACGCCCGTTACCTGTATCGCGAGCATGCCGATCTCCTTTGCCCGCTCAAATCTGCCTGTTACCCGCTGCACTTCAATTTCTCGTTCCCGCTGCTCCTGTGCCTGTCGCAACAGAGCGGTGTCAATCAGGGGCATATGCACAGTGAGCGTTGTCCCATGCCCGACCCTGCTCTCGATTTCCACGCTGCCGCCCATGGCCTGTGCGCGCTCTCGCATGTTGACCAGTCCCATGCCTGCGTGTGCTGTTGCGGGATCGAAGCCCTGCCCATCGTCGTGTATCTCCATCAGCAGGTCATTGTCCTGCCGGTACAGGCTCAGCGAGACGTTGCGCGCGCGGGTATGGCGAGCAATATTGGCAAGCGCCTCCTGGGCGATACGGAAAAGTGCCTCCTGTGTTCCCGGTGGCACACGGTCTTCGGACGGTAGATTCCCAATCTCGACGGTGATCTGCGCGTCGGTACGATAGCCTATGGCCTGGCACTGTGTCCGCAGCGCCTCGACCAGCCCTGCCATATCCAGCGCCGCCGGGCGTAACTGTTGGAGCAGCGCCTGCATCTCCACCTGGGCCTCCTGAGCGCTGCGCACAATATCGTCCAACGACTCACTCGCGCTCTGGAGGCTCTCACTCCAGCGTGCTCGAATGGCTGCTGCGCTCATACTGATACTGAAAAGCTGCTGTTTGATCGAATCGTGGAGTTCGCGTGCCAACCGGTTGCGTTCCTCCAGCGCCGCCGCCTCGCTCACCTGCCGCAGCAACTGGTTCCGTTGCTCCGTGGTCAGGCGTGCGCTGCTTTCCTGCTCTGCCATATGCTGTTCAAGCGCCTGCACCTGCTCAAAGAGCGCTGTGAGCGGCCAGTGCCGGTGTGCCGAGAGTCGCTTGACCTGTATGTCCTGGGCAAGCTGGCTCAACGCCAGTTCAAGCACATAGAGGCTGTGCTGGATATTGAGTGTCAGCGCTAGCCCGACAGTGCCTCCAACCGCCGTTGCTGCCAGCAGCACAAGCGCCAGCTTGAACCCCATATTGACCAGGATAAGTGCCGTACCGGTCGCCAGCGTGCTGGCAATCAGATAGCTCAGCAGTAATTGCGCGGCGACGACCGCTTGCCATGTTCTTCCTGGCATCTCTTTGCCTCCTGTCTGATTGTTCTAACAAGATATTACCATTTGTGACGTACCTCCATTCTTGCGGGATTCCGTTTCCCCTGCAAGGATGGAGAGCCTTTTTTAGCGCGCTACTTTTTCAGAATGTTTCTGTTCTACAGGGGTGGCGCGCATTTGCCACAGAGCGTAGATGCCACCCAGGAAGATGAGCAGGCCCGCGCCGCTGAAGATCGTATCAATCGGACCAAAGCTGAGGTCGAAGAGGATGATGTGGAGGCCTTGCACTACCGAACTGGCAAGGTAGCCAGCTACGCCTGCGCCAGCGATAGAGGCCACAGTCGAGAGTGGGTTGAAGAGCGAAGAGATACGTCCGATTATCTCTCGCGGCGTGACTTTCAACAGCAGCGGCCCGGCGGCAACGTTGAGCGCAGCCAGCGGCACCCCTATGATGAAGAGCACTACCACGGCAGGCGCAAATCCAGTCAGACGTGCATAGACGAGGACCAGTACGCCAAGTACGAGCATGGAAGACCAGATGGTGCGGACAAGTCCAAGGCGTTGTACAAAGATGCTTGCCAGAATCGCGCCAATAATCGTACC
Organism: Chloroflexota bacterium; assembly: GCA_902810755.1. Next base: position 17,782 of record CADDYT010000088.1, on the reverse strand, counting down.
CGTGCCCAGTGCTGTCTCCAGCAAACCATAAAGCGCCGCCGGTGTGTGCAGGTTCCGTGTAGCGAAGAAGATGTCCAGCGCGAAGAGCGCGCCTCCACCGAGCATCGCTATCATATTTGTGGCCAGTAGCGCCCACAAAACAGGCGCTTTCGTCAGAAAGCGTATGCCCTCCATAAAATCCTTCACAAAGCTGCCAGTCTGCTCGGCCTTCTCGCTTCGTGAGAAGCGAGGTGACCTTATCAGGAGCAAGGTAATGAACGAAACGACAAACGAGCATGCGTTGATCAGCAAGGCCCATTGCACGCCGAAGAGCAGCAAAAGCGGGGGAGCCAGCGCCGGGCCGACGAGAGTCGCAAGGCTCACCGAGACCTGTCCCAGTCCCATCGCTTGTGGCTGTAACGGCTCCTCTACAATATCCCCGATCAACGCCATCATTGATGGACGGAAAAATTGATCGCACAGATTAACCAGAAAGACCACGCCATAGATGATGCCAAGCTGCCAGAAAAGGGTAAGTTGTCCACCTCGGAAGGCACTGGCAATCGTTTCTACCGCCAGTAACAGCCCGCTAAGGATTGCTCTGATAGCGTCCGCCGTCATCATGGTGTGCCGCCTGTCCCAGCGATCCACAAACACGCCCGCTACCGGCCCGAACAAAAAAGTGGGAATCGAGGAAGCCAGGAAAACACCGCTCACCGCCAGCGGCGACCAGCTCTGTCCCTTCGCCAGCTCAACCGCAATCCATACGACTAGCGTCGTATTGAAGACAAAATCACCCAGAATGGAAACAGCCTGCCCGCTCCACAGCAGCGCAAAATTCCGATTGATGAGGACAGGCCCCCTTTTCTTATAGCTACCAGGTTGTTTACCTGTAACACTCTCAGTTTCCGCAATGTTCTGCATCTTATCCTCCATTCCGGCTCTCCTCTCGCTTTTGACGGTAGCGTGAAGCTACTAAAAGCAGTATAGAAGGGATGCAGCCAGAAAGTGATCGCTCGTTATCGCCAACCTCTCTCCCTCGAATGGGGGATAATTCCCTTCAAAAAAAAACTGGCTTGCGTTCTTCTGTACAGAAAGGAGTGAGTAACCACATGACTAATCACGACTACTTCGAAAAGCTCTATCAAATCGTCGATGGTCTGAACAGGCGTTTCCCTGATGGCAATGAGCCGTTTCAGATCATTACGCGATTATGTGAGGAGGCGGGGGAACTGGCGAAAGAGGTGAACCATTTCGAGGGAACGGGCGTGAAGATGCAGAAACACGGCGCGCCCGACCGCGCAAAGCTGGCGAAAGAGGTGCAGGATGTCATACAGGCCGCGTTAGGCATCGCCCGCTACTATGGCATCGAGGACGATTTGAAGCTCTCGATTGATGAGGTCTATGAGAAGCTGATAAGCGAAGGATATATTTCTGGCTAATTATTTGCAAACAAGCGAGCAACCCCACCGCGTCACAAGCGCGGTGGGGCCGTGTATAGTAGGGCCGACCCTCATAGGCGTTAACTGAAGGCCGTGCGAAGGCCAGGCAGGCCAGCCGCCAGGGGTGGCCCTACGAGAGACGCGGCTCCCCAGGCGGCACGACCGCCTCGTATAGAGTAGGGCCACCCCTGGCGGCTGGCCTGCGGCGGCCTGAAGTTAACGCTTCTGGGGCCATCCCTCGCGCGTGGCCTGGAGCCACCGCGCTCTCCTGTACCTCGATACAGATGAGCGCGACAGATAGTAGGGCCGACCCTTGCGGTCGGCCTGTGGAGGATGCGCGGCCATGTAGGCAGGCGCCTTCACCGTCGCGTATAGTAGGGCCGACCCTTGCGGTCGGCCTGGGGGGCGGTCAGCAACCCCTTGCCCGCCCCATCAAATCACTTGTTAATCACGATGGTGTCCACGATGCGGCGCGCGGCGTGCAGCCAGATTTCGGGAGTGTCATCGGGGACGGAGCAGCCATTGGCGAGAATGAGTCGCTGGCCGTTGGTCTGGGCGATGGCGGCGTGAATCTCGTCTGAGAGTGCCTGCTCTGGCCCCTGTGTGAGCGGGCCGCGTTCGGCGAGACCGGCCATCAGGCCCTTGTCGGTCATATAAAACGCCTCGGAGAGACTGGGACCCGTCAGCTTGTCGCTCCAACTCATGACAGAGACCGGGTAATCGGTAAAAGCGTCGAAGTAGATGGCGTCTCCGGCCTGGGAGGGGTCGGCGTGGACATGCACGATGTTGAGCCAGCCGCCCTGCGCGCCCTCCAGCGCCTGTAAATCGTAGGGACGACCGTAGCGTTTATACTCCGCTCGCGTGAGGTCAACGCTGGTTGCGCCCATGCAGGAGAAGAAAATGCCGCTCGCGCCCGCCTGGATGGCTGCCTGCATCAGGTCGCGCAGGTTTTCCGCAATGGTTTTCATACCGGCTTCACAGGAATCCGGGTCTGAACGCAGCATCTGCTCGGCTGCTGGCTTGCCAACAAAGCGCATCAGCATCGTGAGTGGGCTGAACAGTGTCAGGATCAACGGGTAATCGTTGCCCAGTTTCTCGCGAATGGCGCGAATGCAGACCAGTTGCTGCTGGAAACTTTCTGTCGTATCGACGCTCAGGCGCGGCAGGTCGCGCCATTGCGCTGCCTGCGTAACGGGTTGTTGCGGCGCGGGATAGGGCAGGTCGGGCATGATCTTGACGATATCCAGCTGGAACTTGCCGATAAAGAAATCCAGCGTCATCTCCGCCAGTCGCTGGCCCGAACCCTCCGGCTTGAAATGGTGCCAGAAGACCAGCGGTACGCGATCAACCGGCTGCCCCTTGATGGCGGCATGCACACGCTCGCTTGCCGACATCCCCTGTGATGATGTTGTCATGCGTGTCTATCCTCTTCACTTCCTTTAATAACTGCACTGATGTTTATTTAAGGTTGCTGTCCCTGTCTCTGGCCCTGCTCGTTGCGGGCGGAAAGGCCCTGTTCGTAGCGCATCTTGTCGCGCTGCGAGCGTTCCTCCGCCCGCTGCGTCATCACCTCATCGTACAGGCGCGAGAGCAGCGCCCCGATGGCCGCGCCGCCTGCCAGCGCCAGCAATTTCACCAGCGTTGTCCCAAAATTGTTCATTGCCTTTCCTTCCTATCGTTGGAGCCTGAAACATATCTGATAAAAACTATACATCACAAACGAACAAAGAGGAAAGATCACTCTAGCCCTTGCGTATCCTCTGCCTTAACGTGTACGTAATAGAGACAGTGGCAACAGTGGAACATGGCAGAATAAAGGAGGTATAGTATGGCAATGCAACGACCGACGCAACAGGAAATTCTTGATGCCTTGCAGGAAGACCTTGCGCGCTTCCAGAAGCTGATTATTCGCCTGAACGATGAGCAACAGCAGATGGCGATTACGCCGGAGGGGTGGTCTGTCAGGGATTTTCTGGCGCACATGAGCCACTGGAAGGCGGCAACGCAAAAACTGCTTGTCGCCTATACCCACGATCAACCTCTGCTGCCCGTTATGCCTTCGGGCGATGAGGCCAACGAGGAGGCGCGCCAGATGGACAAATCGCTTTCCTTGCCCCAGGTGCGCAACTACTGGGAGGAAACGCACGAACGCTTCACCCACCTGGTTGCCGATAACCTCGATGACAGGAAACTTCAGGAAGAGGTACGGCCACCCTGGGATGAAAATACCACCCAACCGATCTGTACCATCGTTGCTTCTATCTGCGAGCATGACAACGAACATTTCACCTTGATCGAGCAATACTTCGAGACTGCCGAATAGTTGCTTGAAACACATCAGTGAGCGTCTGAACCAGACGCTCATTTTTATTGTCTGACGCTCATCAAATCGAATTCTGAACATTCTGCCCCTGCTCGATTATGGTATCACTCATGGCAATACCGTGAAAAAGCGTCGTTGACATGTCATGCCTGGCTCCCGCTCAGCATCCGGGTGAGTATGTTGACCAGGCGGTTGTCTCGGATGCTGAGCGGGAGCCAGGCATGACATGTTTACCTTGACTGAAATATGTTCTTCCTCCTTGTAGAGCGTATGGCGCGAGTTGGTTCCACTCAATAGAAAAGCGTTCCACTGAATGCTATCGCGGAGTATACTAGAGAGTAATGAATGGGTCTGGTGTGCGGGGAACGAATGGCGAATGAACCTGAAGGATAGATGCATGTTCTCGCATATTTTGCTTGCTGAATGCAATTCAACACGGTCAACACGGCTAAACCCTCGACTGTTCGCTGAGTTTCTGGTACGATATGCTGCAATATCACCTGAAACACAGCTACATCACTAGATAAGGGAGGGTTTTATCTATGGACGGAATTCAGCGCCGCATTTCGATTGCTCGCGGGCAGACCCCGGCTGATCTGGTTCTGCGCAATGCCATGCTCGTCAACGTGTGCAGCGGCGAAATCTATGCCGCCGATGTCGCTATCGCTGACGGCCTGGTGGTGGGCGTAGGCGCAGCGGGTACGTACCAGGGACACGAGGAACGCGACTTGCAGGGACGCTGGCTGGCCCCTGGCCTGATTGATGGTCACATGCACATTGAAAGCACGATGCTGGTGCTTTCAGAGTTTGCCCGTGTTGTCACGCCGCGCGGCGTCACCACTGTCATGCTCGACCCGCACGAATTTGCCAATGTGCTGGGCGTCGAGGGCATCCGCTACGTACTGGAATCCGGGCGTAACCTGCCGCTTTCCGCGTATGTCATGCTCTCATCCTGCGTGCCTGCCTCAGCTTACGAAAGCCCCTATCGCGTGCTGCTGGCCGATGATCTTTTGCCCCTGCTGAGCGAAGAGCGCGTGCTGGGCCTCGCCGAAATGATGAACATGCCCGGCGTCCTCAACGCGGATGAGCAGGTGCTGGCGAAAATTGTAGCGACGCAGCAGAGCGGGCTGGTTGTCGATGGTCACGCCCCCGGCCTCAGCGGCGGCGACCTCAATGCCTATGCCGTCGCGGGCGTCATGTCCGACCATGAATGCACCACGCTTGAGGAAGCGCGCCAGCGTATTCGTCTGGGCATGTGGCTGATGATCCGCGAAGGCTCGGCGGCGCGCAACCTGGATACGCTGCTGCCGCTCGTCAAAGAACTGCACCCGCCGCGCGTCTTCTTCGTCACCGACGACCGCGACCCGCAGGATTTGACTTCACGCGGCCATATCGATTCGATGGTGCGCCGCGCCATCGAACTGGGCCTTGACCCCGTGGAGGCGATACGGCTCGCTTCCTATAATACGGCCCAGTACTTCCGCCTCTACAATCGCGGCGCCATCGCTCCCGGCTTCGTGGCCGACCTTGTTGTGCTGGATGACCTCAATACCTTCGCCGTCGAATCGGTCTACAAAGATGGTAAGCTGGTGGCTCAGAATGGTCAGCTGCTGGTCGAGCCGCCCTCATTTGCCTTCCCCGGCGTCACCGGCACCGTGCGCATTGGCAATGTCTCCGAAAATGATCTGCGCATTCCCGCGCGCGGTAGCATGATCGAGGTCGTGGGCATCCAGCCGGGGCAGATCACCACGCTGCACCTGCGCGAAGAGGCCCCTGTGCGCGACGGCGAGATTGTCGCCGACCCGCAGCGCGACCTGCTCAAGCTGGTGGTGATCGAGCGGCATCATGCCAGCGGGCGCGTCGGGCTGGGGATGGTCAAGGGCTTCGGGCTGCGCGAGGGGGCGCTGGCGTCCAGCGTTGCCCATGATGCCCACAACCTTGTCATCGCCGGTACAAATGACCGCGATATTCTGACTGCGGCGCGCGCGCTGGAAGCGATGGGCGGCGGCTTCGCCTTCGCCGTTAATGGTGAGATACGCGCCAGCGTTCCCCTGCCGTTCGCCGGCCTCGTCTCGCCGCTGCCTGCCGAAGAACTGGTGCGGCAGTTGCGCGCCCTGGATGCCGCCGCCGCCGAAGCTGGCTGCACGCTGGAACACCCCTGCATGACGCTCAGCTTCCTCTCGCTCTCGGTCATTCCATCCCTGAAGCTGACCGATCAGGGCCTGATCGATGTCGAAACCTTTACGCTGCTACCCTTACAGAGGTAAGAACGATGTTGCTTAACCTGCTTGAATATCACTGGGCGGAACAACTCGATGATGCGCTGATCTTGCTGTCGCGTCCTGATACGCGCACGGTGCCGCTGGCCGGTGGCACCTACCTGCTCGGCCTCAATGATGACACCATCCAGGCCGTCGTTGACCTGCGCGACCTTGAACTGGCCTATATCTCCGAGGACGCACACGGCGTGCATATCGGCGCCATGACCACCCTGCAAAGCATGGTCGATTCGCCCGTATTGAAAGAGTTGGCGACGGGCATTCTGGCGCAGGCCGCGCGGGCTTCGTCTTTCTCGCGCCTGATCCGCAACAGCGCCACGCTCGGCGGCACACTGGGGGCCTGGACAGCTTCACAGGCCGACCTGCTTACCGCGCTGGCCGTGCTGGATGTCGAAATTCTGCTGCGCTCCGGCGCGAAGACACAGGTCAACCTGAGCGGCGGCACGCCCGACCATCCCGGGCTGGCCCTGCCGGGGGTGATCTTCAAGGGCAAACAAGAGCGACGCGTGCCGTTCAGCGCGCTCAACCTTGATCGTCGTCCCCACGAACTGATTATCGAGGCGCTGATCCCACGCTCCGCACTGGCTTCCAGCGGCTCGTTCATGCGCGTTGGGCGAACGCGCACCGATATCGCCCTCATCAACGCAGCGGCGACGGTTGAGGTGCAGGATGGCATTTACCGGCGCGTGCGGCTGGCCCTCGGCGGCGTCAATATGGAGCCACAGCGCCTGCAAAGCGTGGAGCGGCAGTTGCAGGGGCAGCGCGCCGATGTGCAGGCGATTCTGCCCGCAGTGCAGGCGAACTGGTCAGAATTTCAGCCGCCGTCCGATTTTCGCGCCAGCAGCGATTATCGCCGCGCCAGCGGCCTGAACCTGGCTCATCGCGTGCTTGAGGAAGCTACCAACGTGGCGCGCTGGCGTGGCATGGTCTCGTCAGAAGGGGGAATGTAAGTCACTATGGAACTGGAACTACGCATCAATGGAGTAATTAAAAGTCTGGACTGCGCGCCGAACGAATCGTTGATGACGCTGCTGCGCAAAGAGGGCTATTTTAGCGTCAAGCATGGCTGCGAGACGGGCGAATGCGGGGCCTGCACCGTCCTGGTGGATGGCGTGCCGCGTCCGAGTTGTGTCATGCTGGCGGCGCAGGCCGGCGGCTGCACGATCACCACCGTTGAAAGCCTGGGCAATGCCCGCAAGCTGCACGCCATTCAGGAAGCCTTTATCGACACCGGCGCCATCCAGTGCGGCTACTGCACGCCCGGCATGGTGCTTTCCGCCTATGCCCTGCTCAAGAGCAATCCCAATCCCACCGAAGACGAGGTACGCGACGCGCTCTCCGGCAACCTCTGTCGCTGCACCGGCTATGTCAAGCCTGTGCAGGCTGTCCTGCGCGCGGCAGCCGTTCTGCGCGGCGAGACGGTCGCGCCCATCAGCCGCCCCGGCTCCGGCGAAAAATTCAAGCCCTGGGACCCTGGTCGCTCGCCCTTAGAGCATGCCGAGCATGGTGCGAATCCGCCCGACGACGGCACGTTCTTTGGCGGCAAGGATCGTCCGGCGGGCGGCGCACAGGGCGAGGGTGGCGTCGCCACAATGGTTGAGACGCGGGCGGAAACAGACCTGCGCGTCGTCGGCAAACCCGAACGCAAGGTGGATGCCGTCAAACTCGTCACCGGCAAGCCCGCCTATGTCGATGATATCGATCTGCGCGATATGCTGCATGCGCGCCTGCTCACCAGCCCGCACGCCCATGCCATCATTCGCGACATCGATGTCTCGCAGGCGAAGGCGCTGCCCGGCGTGCATGCCGTCCTCACCTACAAAGATGTGCCGCGCATTCCCTACACCACCGCTGGCCAGTCCTGGCCCGAACCCGGCCCGCACGACCAGTACGTGCTGGACAATCGCGTGCGCTTTGTCGGTGATCGCGTGGCAGCCGTTGCCGCCGAGACGCCCGAAATCGCCGAGCAGGCCCTGCGCCTGATTCAGGTCGACTATGAAGTTCTGCCACCCGTCCTTGACCCGCGTCACGCCATGGACCCCGATGCGCCGCGCATCCATCCCGAACCGGAGTCGTACCGCATTCACGACGCCTCGCGCAACCTCGCCGCCTATATCGAAGCTGAGGTGGGCGACGTGGAGCGCGGCTTTGCCGAGTCTGATCTGGTGGTCGAAGGCGAATATATCGTGCCGCAGGTGCAGCAGACGCCCATCGAAAACCACATTACCATTACTTACTGGGACGAGGACGACCGACTGGTGGTGCGTACCAGCACGCAGGTTCCCTACCACGTGCGCCGCATCATCGCCCCCGTCATTGGCCTGCCGCCGCGCCAGATTCATGTCATCAAACCGCGCATCGGCGGCGGCTTCGGCGGTAAGCAGGAGGTGCTGATCGAGGATATCTGCGCCCTGCTCACCATCGCCACCAACCGGCCCGTCAAGCTAGAATACTCGCGCGCCGACGAGTTCCGCAGCAGCCGCTCGCGCCACCCGCAGATTATTCGCATGAAGACGGGCGTCAAGCGCGACGGCACCATGATTGCCAACTCCATGACCGTGCTTGCCAACACCGGCGCGTATGGCACGCACTCGCTGACGGTGCAGAGCAACACCGGCTCCAAGCCGTTGCCCATCTATCCCTGCCCCAACATTCGTTTCGAGGCTAACGTCGTCTATACCAACACGCCGCCGCCGGGCGCGTTCCGGGGCTACGGCGTCCCGCAGGGCTTCTTCGCCCTGGAAAGCCATATCGATGAGATCGCCAGGCGACTGGGCATGGACGCGCTGGAATTGCGGCGCAAGAACTGGATTAAAGAGGGCGATGAAAACCCGCTGGCGCGCGCGCTGGGCGAGGGCAAAGAGGGCTACGCGCAGATCATCGAAAGCTGCGGGCTGCCGCAGTGTTTGCAAATCGTCGAGGAGCGGCTGAACTGGAAGGAGAAACGTGGCCATCCCGGCACGGGGCGTTTCCGGCGCGGCGTTGGCGTCTCGCTCGCCATGCACGGTACCGCCATTGCCGGCCTGGATATGGGCGGGGCCAGCCTCAAGCTCAACGACGATGGCTCCTTCAACCTGCTGGTCGGCGCGACTGATATCGGCACCGGCTCCGATACCGTGCTGGCACAGATCGCGGCAGAAGTGTTGGGCGTGCGCGTCGAGGACATTATCATCCACTCCTCGGATACCGATTTCACGCCGTTCGATACCGGCGCCTATGCCTCTTCCACCACCTACATCAGCGGCGGCGCGGTCAAACGGGCGGCAGAGCAGGTGCGTACACAGATGTTCGACGTGGCCGGTGACATGCTGCGTGCCGACCCGGAGACGCTGACCATCAAAGACCGTGTCATCAGCGCCCCCAACGGGCAGACGGTGACGGTCTCTCAGGTGGCGCTGCACTCGCTGCACGTCGAAAACCAGCAGCAGATCATGGCAACCGCTTCCTGGATGAGCTTCAATTCGCCGCCGCCCTTTGCCGCGCAGGGCGCGGAGGTCGAGGTCGATATGGAAACGGGTCAGGTGCGTGTTCTCAAGGCCGTCTCAGCCGTCGATGCGGGCCGCGTCATTAACCCGGTCACGGCGGAGGGCCAGATCGAAGGGGGCGCGACGCAGGCTCTCGGCTACGGCACTTGCGAAGAGATGGTCTACGACGAAAACGGCGTGTTGCTCACCACCAACCTGAGCGATTACCGCATTTACAGCGCGCCCGACATGCCACAGATGGAGACCTACATCGTCGAGACCAGCGATCCCTTCGGCCCCTTTGGAGCAAAAGCCATCGCGGAAATTCCTATCGACGGTATGGCTCCAGCCATTGCCAACGCCGTTGCTGATGCCATCGGCGTGCGCGTCAACCAGATACCGCTCACGCCCGAACGGGTCCTGCGCGCCATCCGTCAGGCTCAAGAGCGGCAACAGAGCGGAAAAAGCTAGAGGAGAGGAAGATCGTGGAAGCGCAATCGCAGCCACAACCGATCAATGTGCTGGAATACGAGGAGCTGGCTTGTCCCAGAGTGCAGGCGGCGCACTGGGATTTCTATGCGGGCGGCAGCGACGACGAAGTAACCCTGCGGGCCAATCGTACCGCCTTCGAGCGTATCCGCCTGCGCCCTCGCGTGCTGGTTGATGTCTCAACCATCGATACCAGCACCACTGCGCTTGGCACGCCGATCAGCATGCCCATTCTGGTCGCGCCCACCGCACAGCATGGCCTCGCGCATACCGATGCGGAATGTGCCACTGCCCGCGCCGCCGCTAAGGCCGGAACCATCATGATCGCCAGCACTTCATCCACGCGCAGCCTTGAGGAGATTGCGGAAGCGGCAAGGGAAGTGGGCGGCCCACTCTGGTTCCAGCTCTATATATTCCCCACGCTGGACGTGGGCGAGCGGCTGGTGCGGCGTGCCGAGGCCGCCGGGTACAAAGCCATTGTGCTGACGGTAGACCTGCCGCGCCTGGGTAACCGCGAGCGCGACAAGCGCAGCGGCTTCGTCATCAGCTTTGAAGGCAATTTCGTCAGTGAGCAGAAGATCGGAAGTCGCACCAGAATCCCGCTGACCTGGGACACGCTTGCCTGGCTGCGTTCGATCACCTCGCTGCCTATCCTGCTCAAAGGCATCCTCACCGCCGAAGATGCCCTGCTGGCGATCGAACACGGCGTAGACGGCATCGTTGTTTCCAATCACGGCGGCCGCCAGCTCGACGGCGCGCTGGCAGGCATCGAGGCCCTGCCGGAGGTGGTAGAGGCCGTCAGCGGGCGCTGCGAGGTCTACATGGATGGCGGCATCCGGCGCGGCACCGACGTTCTCAAGGCTCTGGCGCTGGGCGCGCGGGCCGTTCTTGTCGGGCGTCCCATCCTCTGGGGCCTTGCCGTCAACGGTGAAGCTGGCGTGTCCCACATACTCGAAATCTTACGCAGCGAACTCGAACTGGCGATGGTTCTCTCCGGTCGCCCCACCATCGCCAGCATTGACCGTTCGCTGGTGAAAATCATGTAGTTTGGAATTATAGTATTAGCCTGTCTTATCGGGCGTGATGATAAACGTTGACAAACAAAATCGGGAATGGGGGTTCTGTAGGGACAGGGGCAGACCCATTCCTGGTTTTGATGGGAAAAATTTATCGTTGCGCCTCTAAACTGAGGAGGTTTTTCTTATGGTCGACTGGAACCGACGCGCGCGCATTGTTGATAGCATCCTTGACGCGGCTGCCATGACGCCGATGGTGCGGCTGCATCGTGTTGTCGGCGGTGTCAAGCCCGAAATTGTCGCTAAAATCGAGTATTTTAACCCCAGTGGCAGCGTCAAAGATCGCATCCTGCCCTTCCTGGTTTCAGAGGCCGAGCGGCGCGGCGAGCTGCGCCCCGGCATGACTATCATCGAAGGCACCACCGGCAACACCGGTATCGCCACGTCCTGCGTCGGCGCGGCAAAGGGCTATCCCGTTGTCATTGTCATGCCGGAGGGGATGAGCGATGAACGCAAAAAGACCATTCGCGCCTACGGGGCCGAACTCGTATTGACCCCCGGCGCGGAGAGCGATGTTGACCTGGTGATCGAGAAGGTCAAAGAACTGAAAGCGGCCGCGCCCGGCAAATACTGGGAGGTCGGTCAGTTTGTCAATGCCGATAATATCGAGGCCCATTACCGCACCACCGGCCCGGAGATCTGGGAGCAGACGGAAGGCAAGATTGGCGCGCTTGTCCTCTCGCAGGGAACCGGCGGCACCATCACCGGCAGCGCGAAATATCTCAAAGAGCGGAACCCCGATATCAAAGTCTTTGCCGTTGAGCCAGCCGAATGCGATATCCTCTCCGGCGGCTCGTGGGGCGCGCACAAGATCGAAGGCATCGGCGACGGCTTCATCCCCGAAGTGCTGCACGTCGAATACCTGGATGGCGTTGTCACCACCACCTCGGACGAGGCGCTGGAGATGGCGCGCCGCCTTGCCCGCGAGGAAGGCATTTTCTGCGGCATCTCGTCCGGCTGCAACGTGGCGGCAGCCCTCAAGGTTGCCCGCCGCTATCCCGACATTGGCATGATCGTCACTACCATCAACGACAACGGTCTGCGCTACTTCTCTACCGAACTGTGTGGCGTCGAAAGCGAGCTTGAGGTTCCCGACCGCGAGCATCCCATCAGCGACGAGGACAGAGCTAAACTGGCGCGCGTCAAATTAGAAGTTATTCGCTAAAGTATGCTGCCTTCTACCACGCTGCCTGCCAGGCCAGCGGCGCGTCGGCCCCGCCGTCGCAGGCCACCCGCAAGGGGTGGCCCTACTATACGCGAACCGGCTCGCCCGCCATGTGAGCGAGCTACAACGCGGCGGAGTAATGGCGGTGCCGTATATAGTAGGGCCACCCCTTGCGGGTGGCCTGGGAACCTGGAACCTGGAACCCTGGAACCTGGAACCTGGAACCTGGAACCTGGGAACCGGGAACCGGGAACCTGGGGGCCGGGGTAGGACGGCAGAGTGGTAGAGCAGCTAACATTGGAAGTGCAATATGCCAGCCAGCCATATATCTCATTTACAATGCGTCCTGTGCGGGGCCAGCTATGACCCGGCAGAAGTCGCCTATACCTGCCCCGGCTGCGGGCCGCTGGGCGTGCTGGATGTCCATTACGACTACGAGCAGATCGCGCCGCGCATCAGCCGCGCCCAACTGGCGGCAGACCGCGACTTCACGGCCTGGCGCTACCGCGCGCTGCTGCCGATTTCTTATAGCCATAATGTGCGTCCACCGCTTTCAATTGGTGGCACGCCGTTGTATCCTGTGCAGCGGCTGCGCGACGAACTGGGCATGCCTGATCTCTGGCTCAAGGACGACACGCGCAACCCCAGCGCCTCGCTCAAAGACCGCGCCAGCATGATCGCCGTGCTGCTGGCAGAGGGGAGAACGGTAGCCTGCGCCTCGACCGGCAACGCCGCCTCATCGCTGGCCGTGCAGGCAGCGTCTGTGGGTCTGCCCTGCTATATTTTCGTCCCGCACAACGCGCCGCGCGCCAAAATCATCCAGTTGCTCATGTGCGGGGCGACCGTCTTTGCCGTGCAGGGCAGCTACGACGACGCTTTTGATCTCTGCATCGAAGCCTGCAATGCCTTCGGCTGGTACAACCGCAACACGGGCTACAACCCCTATCTGGTGGAAGGCAAGAAGACGGTCAGCCTGGAAATTGCCGAGCAACTCGATTGGCAGACGCCGGACAGCGTGATCGTTCCCACCGGCGACGGCTGCATCATCAGCGGCGTCTATCGCGGCTTTGAAGACCTCTACCGCCTGGGCATGATCGACCGCATGCCGCGCCTCATCGCAGTGCAGGCCGCAGGCTCGCCCGCCATCGTGCGCGCCCTTGAGGGCGACGGCGTCGTGCGCGCCTGCGAAGCTTCTACGGTTGCCGATGGCATCTCCGTCGGCCTGCCGCGCAACGGCGCGATGGCTGTGCGAGACATCCGCGCCAGCAACGGCTTCGGCCTCACCGTCACCGATGAGCAGATTCTCGCCGCCGAAAAAGCCCTTGCTATGCGTACCGGCGTCTTCGCCGAACCATCCGGCGCGGCAGCCTACGCCGGCCTTCTCCGCCTGCTCGACGAAGGCAGGCTCTCCACAGACGAGCGCGTCGTCCTGCTCATCACCGGCAGCGGCCTCAAAAGCATCGACGCCGTTGCCAGCGCCGCCGGAGCTATCATTCCTATAGCCATAGGCTCTAAAGGGATGGAAATGGTAGACCGTACAGTAAAGGAAAGTAGCAGATGATTCCTCGCAGACACAAAGCAGGCACAATCCCGGCGCGCCACGAGCGCGCCGTCGATGCCGCGTATAGTAGGGCCACCCCTTGCGGGTGGCCTGGGAGCGGGCAGGTTGTCAAGGGCAGAGTGGCGACGTCTGCGGGTGGCATAGGGCAGGGAGGTTAAGATCATGCAGGATATCTTGATTGGCAACGGAACGGTGGTGACGCTGGGCGCGGACAACCGCATTATCGAGCAGGGGGCGGTGCTGGTGCGCGGCGAGCGCATTGCTGCCATCGATGTCGGGGCGGCACTCCGCCAGCAGTATCCGCAGGCCGAGTATGTCGATGCCGCCGGTGGGCTGATTATGCCCGGCTTCCTCTGCACGCACACCCATTTCTATGGCGCGTTCGCTCGCGGCATGCCAGCATCCGGCCCGGCCCCGCGCAACTTTCTTGAAATTCTCAACAGCCTGTGGTGGCGACTGGATAAGCTGCTCACGCTCGAAGATTGCCGCGCCAGCGCCGAAATGTTCCTTGTTGATGCCATCCGTTGCGGCACCACCGGCGTCGTCGATCACCACGCCAGTCCCAACGCCGTTGATGGCAGTCTGGATGTCATTGCCGACGCCGTGGAGCAGGCCGGTATCCGCGCCTGCCTTGCCTACGAGGTCTCTGACCGCGACGGCCCGGCGGTCATCGATGCAGGCATTCGTGAAAACGAACGTTTCATTCGCTCCCTGCGTCACGAGCGCCGCTCCATTGCTGAAAGAGGGTTGCTGGCAGCCAGCTATGGCTTGCACGCTTCCTTCACGCTCAGCCCGGCCACGCTTGAACGCTGCGCCGCCGACGGCGCTGATCTCGGCGTTGGCTTCCACGTCCATGTCGCCGAAGATAACTTTGACGAGACTGATAGCCTTGACCGCTATGGCGTGCGCGTGGCCGAACGCCTGCAAGCGACGAATATCCTGGGGCCGCGCAGCATCGCCGCCCATTGCGTCCATCTCGATAGTGGCGAGATCGGGCGACTGGCCGGGACGCGCACAAACAGCGTGCATAACCCGCGTTCCAACATGAACAACGCTGTCGGGCGCGCTCCTATCGAGGAGATGGTGGCGGCAGGCATCAACGTGGGCCTCGGCAACGACGGCTTCAGCATGAACATGATGCAGGAGATGAAGGCAGCTTACCTGCTGCACAAATTCGCGCTCACAGACCCGCGCGTCATGCCCGCCGATCTCGTGCTGAAGCTGGCCTTTGAGCAGAACGCGACCATTATGGCCGCCGTCTTCGGCCCGTTCAGCCCGGACTTCCCGCGCGTGGGCGAACTGAGCGTCGGCGCGACTGCCGATCTTGTCCTGCTCGACTACCTGCCGCCAACGCCGCTCAACAGCAGTAACTTTCCCTGGCACCTGATTTTCGGCATGGATGCCCACCACGTCAACTCGACGATGGTCGCGGGCCGCTGGCTCATGCGCAACCGCCAGTTGCTCACGCTCGACGAGGCGCGCATCCACGCCCGCACACGAGAACTTTCACAGGCTCTCTGGAAACGTTTATAATTTGTTGTTTTTGTTTCGCTTGAAAAGGAGCATTATTATGAACATTCGTGAAGCGCAGGCCGCTGTCCAGCAAGAACTGGCGCAGCACCATGACGAGATGATCCAGTTTTTGCGCGATATCGTCGCCATCCCCAGTTATGACAGCCAGATCGGCCCCGTTGGCGACGCCATCGGGGCGCGCATGGCCGAACTCGGCTTTGACGAAGTGCGCCGTGACTCGATGGGCAACATCCTGGGCCGCGTCGGCAATGGCCCGCGCATCCTGCTCTACGACAGCCACATCGATACGGTGGGAGTCGGCGACCCGGATTCCTGGCAGTGGGATCCATTCAAGGGCAAATTTGAGAACGGCATCATCTATGGTCTCGGTGCGGGCGACGAGAAGTGTTCGACGCCACCCATGATCTATGCCCTGGCAACCCTCAAAAAGCTTGGCCTGGCGAAAGACTGGACGCTCTACTACTTTGGCAACATGGAAGAGTGGTGCGATGGCATTTCCGGCAACGCCCTGGTTGAACATGAGGGTATCCGCCCCGATTTTGTCGTTGTTGGTGAACCCACCAACATGGAGATCTATCGCGGCCATCGCGGGCGCACCGAAATCAGCGTCACCTTCAAAGGGGTCAGTTGCCACGCCAGCGCGCCGGAACGCGGTGATAACGCTCTCTACAAGGCTATTCCCTTCATCCAGGGCGTGGAGCGGCTCAACGAGGAACTCAAGACTCGTCCCGACCCGTTCCTTGGCCCCGGTTCCATCGCCGTCACGTACCTGCGCGCCAGCGGCCCCTCGCTCAACGCCCTGCCGGACGACTGCTACATCTACCTTGATCGCCGCATGCATCCTGCCGAGACGAAAGAGGTGGTGCTGAACGAACTGCGCGCCCTGCCCAACGCCGACCTTGCTGAGATCGTCGTTCCCATGTATGAGGAGCCAAGCTATACCGGCTTCACGTTCCCGGTCGAGAAAATCTTCCCCGCCTGGGCGCTGCCGGAAGATCATCCCTATGTTCAGGCTGGCAAGCTGACCTTTGAAAGTTGCTATGGGCGGCCCGCAAAAATCGGCAAGTGGGTCTTTTCCACCAATGGCACTTACTGGATGGGCAAGGCTGGCATTCCATCCATTGGCTTCGGACCCGGTGAGGAGAAATGGGCGCACAGCGTCCTCGACCAGGTTCCCGCCGAAGAAGTTGCCCGGTGCGCCGACTTCTACGCCATGCTCCCGCTGTTTTTGACACAGTGAGTTCGATTGATCGGCCCGTAATCCCGTAGGTGCCGATTGATCGGCAAAATGGGTCGCGGGTGGTGTGGCATAGTGGACAGAACCACCCGGTTTTCGAGGAGGAATCATGAATAAATTAGCAGTTGTCGCTATTGGCGGGAATTCGCTCATCAAGGATGAGGCGCACAAAACGGTGCCTGACCAGTTCAATGCCGTGCGCGAGACGGCAGTGCATATCGCGGACATGATCGAGCAGGGCTGGAATGTCGTGATTACGCATGGCAACGGCCCCCAGGTCGGCTTCATCCTGCTGCGCGCGGAATATTCGCGCAAAGTTCTGCACCCTGTGCCGCTCGATTCCTGTGGTGCAGACACCCAGGGCGCGATTGGCTACATGATCCAGCAGGCGCTGCACAACGAGTTTGTGCGCCGCGACATCTCCCGGCAATGCGTGACAGTCGTCACGCAGGTGCTGGTGGACAGAAACGACCCGGCTTTGCACAATCCGAGCAAGCCCATTGGCTCTTTCTATAAAGAGGAAGAGGCCCGTGAGAAGATGGAGAAAGAGGGCTGGGTCATGGTCGAGGATGCCGGACGCGGCTGGCGGCGCGTGGTAGCCTCGCCGCAGCCGCAGGAGATCATCGAACGCGCCGCCATCGATACGCTGATCAAAAACGGCTTCATCGTCGTGGCCGTTGGCGGCGGCGGCATCCCCGTCGTCAGCGACGAGGCGGGCAACCTGAGCGGCGTTGAGGGCGTCATCGACAAAGACCTCGCCTCCAGCCTGCTCGCCACCCAGCTTGAGGCCGACCTGTTGCTCATCTCAACGGCGGTGGAGAAGGTCGCCCTCAACTTCAAAAAGCCCGACCAGCGCGATCTTGACCGTATCACGCTCAGCGAGGCTAAGCGTTACTATGCTGAAGGCCAGTTCGCGAAAGGCAGCATGGGGCCAAAAGTGCTGGCCGTCATCAACTATCTTGAACGCGGCGGCAAGGCCGCGCTCATCACCATGCCCGAAACCATCGGCAAAGCCCTCGTCGGCGAAACCGGCACCTGGATCGTACCCGATTAAGTAGCCCTGAAAGGGCGCAGGCCGCCCCGCCCAGGCCACCCGCCAGGGGTGGCCCTACTATACGCGGATTAGCTGGTGCGCCGTATAGAGTAGGGCCACCCCTGGCGGGTGGCCTGGGCGGGGGACGTGACCAGAAGTGACCGCCGCTGGGGCCATCCCTTGCGGGTAGCCTGGGCGGGG
>CADDYT010000087.1 GCA_902810755.1 Chloroflexota bacterium | reverse complement strand
GGCCACCCCTTGCGGGTGGCCTGCGTCGCGCTCGCGGCGCCTTCAGGTAACGCTTCTGGGGCCACCTCTTGCGGGTGGCCCTACTCTACAACGGACACTTGCACGGCTCGTGTAGAGTAGGGCCACCCCTTGCGGGTAGCCTGCCTGGCGCTCGCACTTGCTTCAGGTAACGCCTACAGACCATGCAACACTTTTGCTTTTCCGGCGTCTCTATCGATAGATAAACCTGGATGCGTTTTCCACGAGCCAGCAACCGCCGGAAGAGGGAAAAGATGCATACAAATCGTTCCTTCAAGAGTGTATTTCGCCTCATAAATGTCTGCGTTCTCTTGCTGCTCTTCGTGTTGTCGGCCTGCGACTCCGGCATTGTGAATGTTTCAGCGACGCCTACAACGACTTCGTCCTATTCGCTGGCCGCCGGTGGCCCGTGCGTGCGGCTGGGCAATCACCCACAGCCGCCGTATGCCAATGTTCAGGTGAGCGAGGATACTTATAAGGCGCATAGCGAGACAATGCTGGTTGAGGACCCGTCTAACCCGCTATACCTGGTGGGCGGCTCCAAATTTTTTACCGACCCCGCTCACTATCGCTTCCAGATCGGCTACTACACCTCGCACGATGGCGGCTGCACGTGGAAGGATGGCGGCCTGCTGCCCGGCTTTCGCTCTGACCTGCTCACCTCTGACCCCGGCTTCGCCTACGGCCCGGATCATCGCGTCTATGCCGCCGTGCTTTTTTCCGCGTCCAGCCTGAACGGCGAAAGCGGCATTGCCGTCTCCACCTCTACCGACGATGGCCTTACCTTTGGGCCGCCCACCATCGTCTTCGACGACAGGACGGGCAAGGTCTTCAGCGACAAACCCTGGATTACTGTTGATCAGACTTCTGGCCCATATCGCGGCAACATCTATGTCGTCTGGTCATACGATCACGGCGGTTCCTGCGGCTTCGGCAATGACTGTAGTGAGGAACTGGCCTTCTCGCGTTCCAGCGATGGCGGCAAAACCTTTTCTCCTGTGAACCTGATTGAGGGACACGCTCCTTTCTGCACCAATAAGGCGACGGGGCGACCACCCGGTTCCACGCTCTGCGATGCGGCTCAGGGAGCCATTCCCCTCGTTGAGCCAGATGGTACCATCGCTGTCGCTTTCCCCTACATTGATCTGATGAGCGGCCCCGTACCGACGCGCCTGCTCGTCACCACTTCGCCCGATTCCGGCATTACCTGGACAACGCCGACGCTGATCGCCACCATTCATGATATCGATGGTCGCTTCCCGCCTGAACGCTACCGTGTGCTGTCGTTGCCTGCCTTCGCCTGTGACCCCCGCACGGGTCAGCTCTACATCACCTGGTCAGATAAGGGTCGTCGCGATGCCGATATCCTGTTCAGCACCTCGAAAGATCGCGGACAGCACTGGTCAGCGCCCATTCGCGTCAACGATGACGCCATAAACAACGGGGCCAACCAGTTTCAGCCGCAGATGTCCGTTGCGCCCGATGGCGTCATCAGCATCTCCTTCTTCGATACGCGCCTCGACCCGCGCCATGAGTTCATCGATGTCTACCTTGCGCAATCCGTCAATCATGGCGCGTCATTCCTTAAAAACGTGCGCGTGACCACACAGACCTGGAACCCTGCCACTGCCGCGCCCATCGACGAATACGGCAATCAATTCATCGGCGATTACCAGGGCATCGCCTCCGACGACCACTTCGCCCACCCCTTCTGGAACGATACGCGCACCGGGAGCCAGCAAGTCTTCACGGCAGCCGTTCCCAGCGCGCAACCAGATGGTAGCCAACCCTGAAAAACTCTCCGGGACGTGTCATGCTGAGCGGCAGCGAAGCATGACAGGTTCCAGGACGCTCCTTATGGCATGGCATGTCGTAAGCATTTGCAAAGCGGAGCAGAACGTCATAGTATGTTGGAAGACGTATTTTCATCCAGCAAGACATGAACAAGACATGAAAAGGAGACAGGCCATATGGCAGGTTATGTGATTGTCGATGTTGACATTACCGATCCCGAAGAGTACCAGCGTTACGCGCGGCAAACGCCGGCCACTATCGAGCAGTATGGCGGAAAGTTTCTGGTGCGCGGCGGCCAGCCAGAGACGTTAGAGGGCGAATGGCCCGCAAAGCGTATCGTGGTCATCGAGTTTCCCAGCGTCGAGCAGGCGCATGCATGGTATAACTCGCCGGAATACTCGGCCATCAAAGGTATCCGTCAGCGCGCCGCCAATACCGATCTTATTATCGTACATGGTGTATAAGTTGACCAGACAAGAAGATGGGGCAAAATGCGTGCGTATTTTGCCCCATCTTCTTGTCTGGTCAACTTCCCTCGTTGCAATAACGGCAATCTCGCGAAACGGTTTCTGCTCTGGTCCCGGCTCAATCTGCGCAACGTCCTGCC
The DNA here is from genome assembly GCA_902810755.1 of Chloroflexota bacterium. The sequence goes on along the minus strand of CADDYT010000087.1, from coordinate 22,797 downwards.
CGCTATAGACGCCAGCGATGGTCGCGGCCTGTTCCCCGCCGGGCCAGCGATCTCTGGGAAGAAAGGTCAGCACCAGTTGCCCGTCTGGTTTCAGCACGTGCCTGCTTTCCCCGGGCAGCAGTTCCAGCAGAATAGCAAAGACCTCCGCAGGATAGGGAGACGAGAGTGATAAGCTGCCACAACGCTGGCGTCCTTGAACGGCTCCGCGTATTGAGCCTCAATATGCTCTGGTTTTTGTCTCATTTTTTGCCCTGTCCCTTAAGGGCGCAGCGTCGCGATCAGCCGTTCAGGCTGCAAAAGCAGGTCGATGGCGTTGATGGGGCTGTAGGACAGCACGTCAGCGGCCTGCAAAGCGGTGATTGCGGCTCCTTCTTCGCCCAGGATGGCGATGCCAAGCGCGGCAAGCTGGAGCATCCCGGCATCGTTGGCTCCGTTGCCAAAGGCGACGACGTTGGCTGGGCCAAGCTCCTGCACTACGCGCACTTTGTCCTCGCCCGTCTGTATCTGGCGCAGCGGGAAGCTGAAGACGCTGCGCAGCATATCCAGGTGGCCATGCGTCCCCGCCGTCAGCAGGTGAATGGAGAGTGAGAGGGAAAGCTGCTTCAAATGGTCAATCGTTCCCGGAATCGGCAGGCCATCGACGGCCAGCGTGCCGTTGATGTCAAAGACTGCGTGCAGCAGTTCAAGCGTTCCCCGTTGTGGAATGTCAATACGCAACATTTCTTATAGTCACAATCTATCCTGTATCAGGAACTTTCAGGGTCAAAATTGGCAAATATTTTCGTAGAAGTGTCATGCTGAGCGCGGGCGCAGCATCCGGGCAACCTATCGCTCAGTATGGCGCGATCAGATGCTGCGCCCGCGCTCAGCATGACACCTCCACGTTCGTCAAAGTCAATCTGTTGTATAGGTGAATGGCTGCTCTTGCGCCGCGATGCTTTGCAACAGGTTCTGTAATCCCTGCCGCGCCCCCTGGCGTTGCTCGTTGCTGAGCGTGGTGTCGGCGGCAAATTCGTCTTCATCCAGTACCTGAATATTACCAGCCGGGTCAACCCAGACATCCAGCAAGAGGTCAACCTGCTCGATGCGCTGTTCGCTAATCACGGCTGGCTCGGCGATATTGCAGTACCAGCCTTTGCGCCTGCCCTCCGCGTCGGCAATATCAAAGATGTTATACCAGCGATGGCGAAAGTAATATTCGGTAAAGCGGTCGCCCGGCTCAAAGACCGTGTAGCCCAGGTCTTTCGCCGCCATTCGCCAGTAGGCCAGCAGTACCACTCCATCAGGCGTCTCTTGCAGCACCTTGCCCTGATACTGGATTTTTGCCTCCCCGGCGGGGTTCAGTTTCACCACCGTTACCGTGCGTTCTCCCATTATCTGATGTGGCCCTCCTGCCTTCTCTGAAATCTTAAGATAGTGTAGCGCATGGCTCTCTGTGCGTGCAAATTATTAGCCACTGTCAATCAGCCTGCACAGCAGAGACAGGCTTTGCTGAATGCGCGGGATGTCTACGATGCCGTCGGCGTTGATAGCCGAGGCTTCCAGGCTGATGTTGCCGTGAAAGTTGCGCGCTTTGAGGGCGGCAAAGACACGGGCGAAATCGATCTCGCCCTCGCCGGGGTGGAGGTAGCGGCGGTTGTTCTCGCGCGAGAAGAGCGCGCTATCGAAATCTTTGATGTGGATATGGCGCACAAGCGGTTCCCGCCAGAGCCACTCTGCCGCTAACGCTTCATCAAGCTGCCCGTAGCGGGCGAGAAATTCGGTGTCCAGCGCAACCTTTGCCCGCGCATCCTGCTCGATGGCGCGGCGAACGTTGCTCAAGGGGTCGGCCTGGCGGGCGGGGATGGTTTCGACCGCCAGTTCCAGCCCGTAAGCTTCGGCCAGATCGAGGCAGCGGCCCAGGCATTGCAGGTTGATGTCGAGCCGGTCATCCAGTTCGGGCCAGCCCCACAGGTGCAGGACGAGCAGATGCGCTCCGAGCGCGCGGCCCAGGCGAGCATTCGCCTCCAGCATGCGCAGCCCCTGCGCGCGTTCCTCTTCCTGCAAGCTGCCCAGCGCCGTCCCCACGCTCTTTTCCGCGTGCAGCGCCGGGAAACGCAGCCCTGACCCTTTGAGTTGGGCAGCGATTTCGTCGAGGTTGCTTGCCCATTCAGGGTAAAACATCAACTCGAAGCCGTCCGCGTCCAGTTGCGGCCCATAGGTCAGCGTCGCGTGATAACTGGTATAATCCGGGTAGCGACTAAAGGCTCCGGTGGAGCAAAGCAACGGCATCGTTTCGTTCATGCGCCGGTGACTCCTTCCAGAGCGTCTGTCAGATCGTATTTCACGTCATCAGCAATGTTGCGAATACCCGTTAAGGGAGCATTGATGGCAAACACAACGTCCTGCAAGAAAACTACTCCTTGATAAATGGCCTCTGCCTGCGTTCTACTTATCAGAAGGCTTACTGTGGTCTATGCTATCCCATTCCATTGTATGGCGTAAGGTAAGTCGCGACAAGGGCTAGAGAAAATAAGGAATATGTTATACTGAGAACATGCTTAATCTGGATTTTATTTGTAAGTACCCGGACGTTGTGCGCGAGGGGTTGCGCCGCCGCTGTGAAGAGCAGCAGATTGACGAGATTCTGTACCTGGCGGAGCAGCGACGTAGCGTACTGGCGAGCCGCGATGAACTCTATAGCACGCTGAAGCCGCTCAAAGAGGCGGTGCGCAGCACGACCCAGGAGAGACGCGCACCGGTCAACAGGCAAATCAAAGGGATTACCGGCGACCTGCAACAGCGGGAGGCGCAGTTGGCCGATATCGAAACTCGCCTGCAATTCCTGTTGCTGCGCCTGCCCAACATGCCGCATCAGAGCATCGCGGGCGGCAAGGGCGCGCAGGATCGCGAACTACGGCGCCGGGGAGAGCCTGTCTCTTTTTACTATCAGCCGCGAACGCACGCCGAACTGGGCCAGCGCCTGCGCCTTTTCGATGCCGAGAGCGGCGTCAAAGTGGCCGGCAGCCGCTTTGTGACCATGCGCGGGATGGGCGCGCGCCTGGAACGTGCCTTGATGACCTTCATGCTCGATGTGCATACACAGGAACATGGCTATACGGAAGTGTTGCCCCCGTTTCTGGCCCGCCGCTCCGTCATGCAGGCGGCAGGCCAACTCCCCAAATTTGAGGATCAGGCATACCTCTGCACCGCCGACGAACTCTTTTTGAACCCGACCGCCGAAGTTCCGCTCGTCGGCCTGCATAGCGATAGCATCCTGCCTGCTGGCACGCTGCCACTGCGCTACGTAGCCTGGACGACTGCCTTCCGACGCGAGGCAGGCTCGGCCTCAAGGCAGACGCGCGGCCTGCTGCGCCTGCACCAGTTCAACAAAGTCGAGCTTTTTCAGCTTGTCGCGCCCGAAGAATCCTACGATGCGCTGGAGCAGATGGTGCGCCATGCCGAATCCATCCTGCAACGCCTGGAACTGCACTATCGCGCCGTCGAACTCTGCGCCCCCAATCTCCCCTTTTCCTCCGCCAGAACGATTGACCTGGAGGTCTGGATGCCTGCGCAGGAAACCTTCGTGGAAATCTCCTCCATCAGCAACTGTGAAGCCTTCCAGGCGCGACGCGCAAACATCAAATATCGTCCGAGCAGCAATAGCCGCGCCGACTACGTCCACACGCTCAACGGCTCCGCCCTTGCTATCGGGCGCACCATCGCCGCCATTCTCGAAACCTACCAGCAGGCCGACGGCACCGTCATCGTCCCCAAAGTGCTGCGCCCCTTCATGGGAACCTCGCTCCTGACACCAGAGTAATCTTTGAAAATTGGCCTGGGACGTGTCATGCTCATACCCTTCTCTCTAGCAACTTCCTTCACACGTAGTCGTATCATATCAGATAGTTTTCTCGTCGGGTATTTCCTCGAATAAATCGGCCACACGCACTCCCAGGGCCCGCGCCAGCCTTTCAAGAATATCAGTGTTAGTGACGTGTCCTTCGTCATGCCAGATGCGCCGAATGGTGTTGAGGGATACATCTGAGAGGCGTGAAAGCTTCCCCTGGCTAATCCCCTTTGATTGTGCGATTTCCTTGACTCGTAAACGTACTGTCATTCATGCCATCCATATATTTTTGCAGATTGTACACAAAAGAGGTTCTTGACAAAAGCCACCACAAAAGTGTACTCTTAAAAGAGATATCTACAAAGCAACTCCTGTAAAGATACCACTTAGAAGGGAGACATAGCATGGATAATACGAAATGGACGCTGTGGGTGATACACGCGACGGATGGAAAACGGAGCGAGTTGACCCATGTTTACGCCTTTAATGAGCAACACGCCAGAGAACGGGCGTGTACCTGGGTTGCGGCCCACCCACATTTGCCAGAGGTACACTTCAGGGCGTTTCCCGGCGGGTTCAGTATGGGACACCGGCGGCCGGAAGGGGAGATACAGTTTGAAAGCAGGGAGCAGGGAAATTCTGGAAGCATGCAGGAGAGCAAAGAAGGGGAAAAGCGGTAATGGCGGCACAGGTATTGATGAGCAAACTATACCAAAGTCACAGAAAAGGCGCAAGGGGTTGACTTTTCCCTACCCACAGAGTACCATAAAAGAGGGCTGGATTACGTACTGTTCCGCCCTGGCGCGCCTGTTCAGGCCGTTTTTGAGAAGATTCCATACAGGGAATCTGGCTTGATTGAAGTAGCGTTTCGCGGAGGGATGGCAGAGTGGTCTATTGCGGCTGTCTTGAAAACAGCTGGGTTAACAGCCCCGGGGGTTCGAATCCCTCTCCCTCCGCCCGGCCCGGAGGCGCCTTCCTTTGATGGATTCTGGTCTGGTTGAGAACGATATCGTTGTATTGCGGCTTTCGTAGGGGACTCCTGGCTGCCTGTGTCTTGTATGGCATTGATGGCTCTGCTCTGCGTGTGGGCAAAGCGGGGCGGGGCAGCGGGGGCCGTTTCTGGACGGACGGTGATTTATTGTGTCACTCATAGGTACGTTGGAACAGTTTAGCCTCGCGCTCGTCCTGCAGCGTATTGAGGATCATGAAAAGACGGGGCTGTTCAGGATACAGCAAGCGACACGCCGGGTTGACCTCTATTTTCGGACCGGTCGGCTCCTCTGTATCGACGGGCAGCAGGCCAGCATCCCACTGGGGGAACGGTTAGTACAGAGTCAGATTATTTCAGCGCAGACCCTTCAAGAAGCGATTCAGGCCAGCGGCGAATCATTTCCCAACGAGACGCGCCTGGTGATTACCTTGATGGACCTCGGCCATGTCGAACGTGAATCGCTGCGCGCGTGGGCCGCGAAAGAGGCCTCTCAGGTATTACAGGAACTGCTGACGTGGACGGACGGGGAACTCTATTTTGAGGAAGAGGTATCGCCGCCAGCCGGTCGTCTCCTGGTTTCGCTCTCGTTTGCGACGCTGCTCTCATCTCTGCCTGCTTCTGTCCCTGCCCGCGCAGCGGTCTCTATCCTTGAAGGGCCGTCTGAGCCGCAGCCCGCGCTTTCTGCACAGGCACAGGCGATTTCACAGCAAGAAACCGTCCACACCGCAATTGTCGGCGCGCCAACGCTTTTTGAGGCCACGCAATCTATCAATGAACCGGAAACGCAGTATCCATCTCTGGTTCCTGATCTCCCGGAATCGTCGCTATCCGCTATCAACCTTACTGGTGATCCCGGCCCTTCTCAATCATCATCGCTGTCACAGGCTCAGCCCTATCAATCTCTGCTTGCGCCGCCCGCGCAGCCTGAATTTGATCCACTGATGCCTGTACCTGTCGCCAATCCTGTTTTGCCCACGCACGTCGATATCTCGTTTTTACAGCACGATACCGTTCTGGTCGCGGCTGATCTCTCCGCTGTGCGCGGCAGCAACCTGCGTGTGCAGATTACGCCCGACCACTGGCGTCTGCTCACGCGTATAGATGGCCGTAGGACGCTGCAAATGGCCTGTACCGAACTGGCCTTGATGCCCGGCATGGTCTGTCAGCTTGCCGGGGAACTGCTGGCGATGGGCCTGGTCTCGGTGGCCTCACCGCAGCCGGTGCGCGATGACGTTATGCCTGCGGGTCGCGAGCCGGTTGCCGCCGGTGCCGACGGTGGTTATATGGCTTCTGCCGCTCCTGCCGGTTTCCACGCGGACGTGATGCCCATGACCGAGGCATTCCCTCCCGCTGTTCCCATCACCGGGCAGCTTGAAACTCAATCACAGTGGGGTAACGGCGGCAACGGGGCCATATTTGTGCCGGGGCGCGGCTGGGTGACCGGCTCTCACCCGCTACCACAACTGCAATACAATAGCGCGAACGGCTCCCTCTACGCAACGAATACTATGTATGTAAGAGGCGGGAACTAGATTCCGCCTCCCTGCCGGGCCGGTTCGTCCAGGTGGTGTGATGGGGAGGAGTATGGCTCATGCAGGGCAGTAGAGGGGATGAGGCGCGGGAACGCTCGCAACGGGTGCAAATCGATGCGGTTGATCCCATCGAGCAGCTGGGGATCGTGGTTGGGCGCAGCAGGGCGATGCAGGAGATTGCCGCGCTGGTACGCCAGGTGGCGGCCTACCCCACAACGACAGTGCTTTTGCAGGGCGAGAGCGGCACCGGCAAAGATGTCATCGCCCGCATGATTCACGCCCTCGGTCGGCGCGCCGCCAGCCCATTCGTTGATATCAATTGCGCCGCCATACCGGAGACATTGCTGGAAACCGAACTTTTCGGCGTCGAGGCGGGGGCCTTCACCGATGCCAGAGTGTCGCGGGAAGGTTATCTGCTACGCGCTGATGGCGGGACGCTCTTCCTCGACGAGATCGGCTCCATGCCACTGGTCTTGCAGGCCAAGCTCCTGCGCTTTCTGGAGACGCGCAGCTTTCGCCGCGTTGGCAGTACAAAAGAACTCCATGTTGACCTGCGCGTCATCTCCGCTACCAATGTCGATTTGCAGGCAGCGGTCGCCCGCAAAACGTTTCGTGACGACCTCTTCTACCGGCTCAAGGTCATTACCATCACGCTGCCGCCTCTGCGCGAGCGACCGGAGGATATCGAGCCGCTGGTGAAACATTTCCTGCGCCTGCAAACGGTTGAGGGTGAGGAGCCGCTACGTATCAGCCCGCAGGCGCTCGAACTCCTGCAACGCTACTCCTGGCCCGGCAATGTACGCCAGTTACGCGCCGTCATTCAACGCGGTCATATCCTCTGCGATAACCACGTGATTCTCCCCGAAGACCTGCCGGAAGAGATCCGGCAGGGGGGCAGCAATGCCGCCCGTCGCCTGTATGAAGTGCAGCAGCAACTGAGCCTGCCGCCCGAAGGCGTTGACCTGCGCGCTTTTCTGGGCGAGATCGAGCGCAAATTTATTCACGAAGCCCTGGCGCGCTGCCAGGGAAACCAGGTGCAGGCGGCTGCTCTGCTGCATATCTCCCGCGACCAGTTGCGCTACCGGCTGCAAGATACCATCAACTCCACGCGCAGGCCACCGGCAAGAGGTGGCCCTACTCTACCCGAACAGTCCCACAGGCGCGCGTAGTAGAGTAGGGCCACCTCTTGCCGGTGGCCTGGGCAGTGGCCGGAGGCTTTGTGCTAGACCTCTGGCCAGTCCAGCAAAATCGCTTTTGCCGTATCGCCGGGGTGGATGGCCACGCCGCCTTCGGGTACGACGATGAAAGCGTTGGCGTTGAGCAGCGAGGTGGTGATGTTAGAACCCTGGTTGCCCGTTGTACGCGCCACAAAGCGACCGTCACGCAATTCGACGCGGGCGCGCACGTAATGGCGGCGCGAGACGACCTCGCCGACGCCATTCTCAACGATCACGTCGACCTGTGGGCGCAGCAGGCGCGTATGCCCCAGCATCTTGCGAATGACCGGGCGACCGAATAGCTCAAAGGTGACGGCGGCGGAGACGGGATTGCCGGGCAGGCCCAGCAGCGGCACGCCGCCGATATGGCCGAAAGCAACGGGCTTGCCGGGCCGCATGTTGATGCGCCAGAAATTGATCTCGCCCTGCTCGCGCATAATATCCTTCACCAGGTCGAAATCGCCCACAGAGACGCCGCCGGAGGTGATGATGAGGTCAGATTGCACGGCGGCGCTAAATTTTTCGCGCAGGCTCTCTACGGTGTCGCGGGCCACGCCCAGGCGCCGGGGTTCCGCGCCCGCTTTGCGCACAGCGGCTTCGAGCAGGTAGCTGTTGCTATTGCGAATCTTGCCGGGGCGCAGAGCTTCATCGACATCGATCACCTCGTCGCCGGTTCCCAGGATGGAGACGCGAGGGCGGCGAATGACCGGTACATTGGCCCGGCCCAGCGTTGCCAGCACGCCGATCTCCCAGGGGCCGATCTCGGTGCCGCGCGCCAGCACGTGCTGCCCACGCCGCATATCTTCGCCTGCCGGTCGAATATTGTTTCCCGGCGCCACCTCCTGCAAAATCTCCACCCACTCGCTCTCCGGCCCCTGGGAGCGCGTCAACTCGACCTGAATCACGCTGTCCGCTCCGGGCGGCACGGGCGCGCCGGTCATGATGCGCATGGCCGTTCCCTCTTCCACCGCGTGCTCGGCCACGTAACCGGCTGCCACGCCGCCCGTCACGCGCAGGCGCGGCGGCTGTCCTTCGCGAGGTTTGCTATCTTTGCTCAGCAGGGCATAGCCATCCATGGCGGAGTTGGCGAACGGGGGCATATCTTCCTGCGCCACCACATCCTCGGCCAGCACCAGCCCCTGTGACTGCGCCAGCGGCACGGTCGTCACCTCCAGCGGCTGGATTTGCGCCAGCATGCGTTCGAGGGCCTCTTCAACACTGATCATAGTTCTCGTCTCCTTTCATCTCATCTAAATAGTAAAGCCTGGCAGAGCAAATAGCGCGGCTCTACCAGGCTTTACGGAAATAGTACCTCGTACGGGAGTCGAACCCGTGATCTCCGCCTTGAAAGGGCGGCGTCCTGGACCACTAGACGAACGAGGCGCGACAGTTCGCCTGGCAACAAACGAACTGACAGGGAGATTGTACTTCATTCCTTGCTGTTTGTCAAGCAAAAAAAAGCCCATCTTTGTTTTTTGCTATGCCTCATCGTCTCCCGGCTGTTTCAATGGCTCCATTACCGGCGGCGTCTTGCCTTTGGGTGGGTGAATGGTGGCTTTGATGCGCAGGTAGAGCGACATCAGCCCGGCGAACCAGAGGCCGCCGTAGACGTAGCCTACACTGACATCGCTGGGCCAGTGCGCGCCCAGATAGACGCGCGAGGGGCCAACGAGGCCGATCATGAAGGTGCAGAAAGCGATCAGGCTGTTGCGGATGCGCCCGGAAGGCCAGTTGGTGGCGAGCAGGTAGATGAGCAGGCCAAAAAAGTTGATGTATTGCATAACATGGCCGCTGGGAAAGCTCGGTTCCTTGATGATGTGGACGACCCTTACCTGCTCGTTAGTCGGGCGCGGTCGCCGGATCAGGTATTTGACGGCCTTGCTCAAAATGCTGGAAGTGGAGGTCAACAGGACAAAGATGGCCTCTAAGCGGAAGCGCAACGCCCAGAAGATACCGGCCACGCCGATGGTTAAGGGTGCTGAAACTTTCGCGTAGCCGAACATGGAGACGAATTCCATCATGGCGCGGAAGAGTGGATTATGCTGCTTTTGCAGTGTGCGCGCGATGCTCCTGTCGCCCGGAAAGAGATCGGTGAAGCGGGCGATGAAGGTGAAGATGGCTGCGCCGGAGAGCAGCCACAGGTAGAAGATGAGCAGGATGGTGCCTCGTGAGACAGCGCGCCGCCCGGACACGGAGGTCTTTGCCGCGATGCGCTGCGCCTCCTCGACAACGGGTTTGACATTCTGCTCCACGCTTGTCACTACCTGCGGCACCACGCTAACGGGGTTGGCCGTTCCCGCCCCGGCGGCAGTATCCGCGCCGCCCGGTCGATTTGTACCACTTGCCATAAGCTAACCTCTCTTTTCATATCGATGGTTATGCATGCTGTTTCTGCGCTTGCTGATTTTTTGCCGGATCAGCCTGCGCGTTGCTCAATCCCGGCACGTTTTCGCTCGCCACGCGCACATGCAGCGCGGCGGGAAGCATGCGCACGGTTGCCGGCGTGTAGCCTTGCGGGGAGCCATCAACCTGAATCTCAACGGGGTGACGCGCCTCAACGCGCATGGATTTCACCCGCCGGTGGATCATCTTCCGCTCGAACGGATGCCTGCCCAGACTGATGGCCAGCACGTTTTGCAGGTATTCGAGCTTGCTAAAATTTCTATAAATTACCACATCGAGCAAGCCATCGTTCATCAACGTGCCGGGGGCGACCTCGAAATGCGCGCCGTAATAGGGCGAGTTGCAGATGGTCACCTCAAGAGCCTTATACGGGCGTTTCTGCCGTCCATCGAGGGAGATGCGCAGCGTTGCCGGTTTGAAACTGAACAGAGTGCGCAGACCGGCGATGATGCCCTGAATGGTGCTGCGCAGGCCGGGACTCTTGATCTCTTCCGCCGCCGGGAAGAGCGCCGCTTCCAGCCCGATGCCGGCCACCTCTAAAAACGGATGCTCGTTAATGACGCCAACATCTATTGTGCGCGTGACGCCGCGCGCGATCACCTCGCAGGCCCCTTCGATAGTTTGAGGGATGCTCAGGCTGTGGGCAAGGTTATTCATCGTGCCGATGGCGATGATGCCCAGGGTGCTTTGCGTGCCGATCAGCCCGCTGGCAACGGCATGGATGGTGCCATCGCCCCCGGCGGCGATCACCAGATCCGCTCCCTCTCGCGCCGCCTGAGCCGCCAATCCCTGGCCTGTATCTTCTGGCGTTGTATGGTACACTTTCGGCTCGATGCCGTAGGGACGCAGCGCGGCAAGAATGGCCTGCTCGTGTTCCTCCGCCGTCCCGTCCGTCGCTGACATGGCCGATACCCCTGAAGTGGGGTTCATGATTAACGCTGCACGCATTGCCTTACCCTTTACAAAAAGAAGTGCCATTGAGAACGCTTGTAGGTCGTAATGTTACAATATGCTCAGCATCTGCTGACTTCTAAAGCAAGATACAGAGCATTTGTAATTACGACACGAAAAACTCGGCAGAAAGGAATACAGGGCATCCCTTCCGGGGTAAAGAGGTCGGGATGCCGGTTGGAATGATTACCTTCACAACCTGGTTTCGTTTCGGGTAGGTGTTGAGAAACGGCAGAATGCAAAGGAGGTGCGCTATGGCGAAGCTTCTTGCCTATGTGTGCATAGGGACCGGAGTTCTTGCCGAAGGCGTTCTCTTACTTTCTGTGATCGCAGGGACTATCTCCCTCGTCGCTTTTGGCGTGACCACCTGTGGGATGCTGCTGCTGCTTTTTGCCATCGGCTGGCGGCGCAGAGTTGAGGCGCGCGGCGGTTTTCACCACCTGCCGCAGACGGTGCGCTACTGGTACGCTTTCGGCCTCGTCTCCATCGTCATTGTTGGCTTCAATGCGATGGTGGCCGGTCTGGTCCTGTGGTTAGCTGCTCAAAGCGGACATAAACTTACATCTTTTGAACAATACTTTGTGCTGGCGGTGCTGGGCGCTAGCATGCTGGTGGCGATAGCCATAACCGGCCTTGCCCTCTTGCTGTGGACATACCTGCGTCGTCGCCCTCTAAGAACGCATGCATGGTACTTCCTCGTCACAGAAGTGCGCTCTGCCGGACGCCGCGTGGCGCGGGCCATGAAACTGTGATGATTCTGTGTTATCCGGCCCACGTGTGCATATGCTACAATATCAGTGATACTGCTGGATTGGCTTCGTGTCTGCCAGAGGAGGCACTACAAGAGGAAGGATAACGCGCTATGCTGGACGTACATACTCCTGTTGGCCTGATGCCCGATACCGCTGATCTCAATTTCTATACCGCCGACCCCGATCTGGCGTTTTTGCTGCGCCAGCATCTCTCCGAGGACGAATATGAGCAGGCCCGGCCCATTCTGACGCGCATGGGGGCCGTCGCCTCACAACGCATGGACGAACTGGCCGCGACCGCAGACCGCCAGGCGCCAACGCTGGTGCAGCTCGATAAACGCGGGCAGCGCGTCGATGAGGTGGTCTACTCTGCCGCGTATCGCGAGCTGGAGCGCATCGCGTACCAGGATTTCGCCATCGCCGCCTGTTCGCATCGTGAGGGCGCGTTGGGCTGGCGCGGGCGCGTGCCGCAGCCCGTCAAGTTTGCCCTCGGCTATCTCGGCATGCAGGCCGAATCGGGCGTCTTCTGCCCCGTCTCCATGACCGATGCCCTTGCCCGCGTCCTCGAACGCTACGCCAGCGAACCGCTCAAGCGGCGTTTCCTGCCCGGCCTGACTGCCCTCTCGCTGGAAGATTTGCAGCAGGGAGCCATGTTCCTCACCGAAAAGCAGGGCGGCTCCGATGTTGGCCTGACCACCACCGTCGCGAAGCCGCGTGCCGCTGTCCCTTCTGATGGAGACCTGCAACCGGAATGGGAACTGTGGGGCGATAAGTGGTTCTGCTCCAACGTCTCCGCCGACCTGATTCTCACGCTGGCGCGGCCAGAGGGCGCGGCGGCAGGCACGCGCGGCCTCGGCCTCTTTCTCGTCCCCCGCATACTGGATAACGGGCAGCGCAACGCCTACAGCATCAACCGCTTGAAGGACAAGCTTGGCACGCGCTCGATGGCGACGGGCGAGGTGACGCTCAACGGCGCGCAGGCATACCTGGTCGGCGACCTCGGACGCGGCTTCGTGCAGATGACGGAGATGATTAACCTGACGCGCATCTGGGCCGCTATCGGCTCGCTGGCCGCCATGCGCCGCAGTTACCTTGAGGCGCTGGTGCATACGCGCGGGCGCGTCGCCTTCGGGCGCCCGCTGGCCGAGCATCCGCTCATGCGCCGTCAGCTGGTTGATCTGCTCATTGAGGTCGAGGGTTGCGCCGCGCTGGCCTTCGAGACGGCGGCGGTGTTGGAGCGCGTTGATCGCTCTGGCGCGGAGGAAGATCGCCGTTTGCTGCGCATCCTCACCCCGCTCTGCAAATATTACGTCCCCAAACGCGGCGAGTACGTCACGCTGGAGGCGCTGGAAATGCGCGGCGGCAACGGCTACATCGAAGACTGGCCCAACGCTCGCCTGCTGCGCGACTGTATTGTCAACGTCATCTGGGAAGGTTCCAGCAATGTCATCGTCCTCGACGTGGCGCGCGCCATTGCCCGCGAGAATGCCGGAGCCGCCCTCTTCGGCACGCTGCATCAGAAATTGCACTCGTTCCAGCATTCAGCAGTAGTCCCGGTCGCGCAGCAGGTGCAATCTCTGCTCAATGGGCTGGCCGGGCGCATCGCCGAACTTGCCGCGCTGGATAGCGAAAGCGCGCAGTTGCCCATGCGCGGCCTCGTCGAACGCATGGCGCAGCTCACCATCGTGACCCTGCTTCTGCAACAGGCCGAAAGCGAATTACAACGCGGCCCGGCGGGCACAGGCAAGCGTAAATGGCTGATTGCCCTGCTCTACCTGCATCGCCACATTCTGCCGCATCCCGACGGCTGGGCAGCCGACAATGATCCCACCGCGCTCAACCACTTTGATGCGCTGGTGGACTGGCAAGCGGTGCCGATCACTGATCTCTAAAACACACTCTCTCGTATAGCTGGCATGGTTCACAACTACCTGTGAAGGGGAATTACCCACAAGAAGGAGGTTTCCATGTCACCTGTACAACGTGTGTTCAAACGCGGTCGTTCGCCGGTTATGCTGACCGGGATTGCGCTGCTCATCTGTGCGCTGGCCTTGCTGACCGGCCCGGTTTCACACGCCTCGGCGCGCTCCCTCGGTGGAGACGGGGGCTATGTCTACGTCCTGAATAACGACCTGAGCGGCTCCAACTCGATTACTACCTTTGCCAGAAATGCGGAAGGCTCGCTGAAGTTGCTGGGCGTGACCCCCATTGGCGGCCTGGGCAGCCTGGCCGCCTTCGCCGATGGTACGCAGGGGTCGCTGATCCTGACACCCGGTGAGAGGCTCTTTGCTGCCGACGCCGGGAGCGACCAGATTTCCGTCGTTAACGCCCTGCACGGCCATCTCTCCCTCGTCGGCGTCTTCTCGTCCGGCGGCGTTGGCCCTGTCAGCCTGACGTACCGTGATGGTTTGCTCTATGTATTGAATGCCGCCAATGCAAGTTCGACAACGGCTGCCAACGTGGCGGGCTTCCGTGTGGATGGCGCGGGTAAGCTGCATCCGATCGCAGGAGCCACGAAGCCACTCAGCACGGCCCATCCCGATCCGGCGGAGATCTTGATTGACCCTTCCGGCCACTTCCTGCTGGTCACGGAGAAGTCAACCAACCTGATCGATGTCTATCGTATCCACAGCGATGGCAGCCTGAGCAGTGCTACCACTTTCAACTCGGTCGGCGTCTATCCCTTTGGCATGGCCTTTGACCCTGCCCGCCCGCGTGAATTCATCGTCGATGATGGCTTTGGCACCGGCGCTGGCAATCCGCCGCCCGGAGCTGTCACGGCTTATCAGCTTTCCAGCGGGTCTGTGCAACTGGTCAATGGCCCCGTCAACGACTACCAGATCGCCCCGTGCTGGATGGTGATTACGGGCGATGGCCGCTTTGCCTACACCTCTGACGCCGATAGCTATACCATCTCTGGCTATCGTATCCACAGCAATGGCACGATCAGCCTGCTGAGCGCCAATGGCGTTACCGCGAACACCCCCTCGGACACCTTCCCATTGGAGGAGGGCCTGAGTCGTGATAGCGAATTCCTGTATGTCCTCGACTCGCGCCTGCTGCTCTCGACGCCCGGCCCGGCAACCCTGAGCGGTTTCGCCATTCACTATAACGGTAGCCTGACCTCCGTCGTCAATCCGGCCAACATCACGCTGCCCTTCACCGCGATTGGCCTGGCAAGCGAATAGATCACGCGGGAAAAACGAAAACGGGCAGAGCGCGCGCTCTGCTCGTTTTCATTGCCTCTTCGTTGTTCACGGGAAGAGACCGTCTCTTCCCGTCGGCTCACATCAGCCTGATGACCTGACCGAGCGTTAAATGGCCATCAACGTAGCCCGCCTTCCCGATGTAGCGGCGGCGAAAATCGCTCTCCCGGCTGACGGTGAAATCGACCTTTGCCATCTCGCCTTCCTGCGGGAGCAACTGGTGAAAGAGGCAGGCGGTGGTCGCGTATTTTTCGGCGAAGAAGGCCTCGATGTCGCGCTTCAGGTTGACAACGAGGTCTTCGCCTTCGTTACGTTTGAGCTTCGCGGCAATGCGTTCTTCATCGCACATAGTGAACCTTCCTTCTTATCCAGCATAGAAAGACCGGAGATGGGCTGGAAGCTTTCCCTCGTCGCTGCCGAACGTTACAGACACAACCCATCTCTGGTCTCTTCAGTATGTTCGCCTGTCAGCAATGGCTCTTGCCCTGCACGCTACCTGCCGCTATCAGGCAGCGGAGCATGGCGGCTATTCCAGGTGCAGCAGCAGGGAAGAGCCTGCAATAGTGGTGCGAGCCAGACGCTGAGCGGGATCGATGAGGAGTTCAAACGTCGCGCTCTCTCCCTTTTGCAACTGCGAGCGGTCGTCGACGACGCCGGTAACGCGGAAGGCGCCGCCCAGTTCTTCGATGCCGGTGATACGCATGATGCGCGAGAGGCCGGGCAGGGCAATGGTCGTCCGCGCCTGGGGGGAACCGGCGATGACCGTCTTTGTCATCATTCCGGTGCGCGTCGACAGGTTCACATGGCCTTCGATGATATACGTGGCGTAGGCTGGCAGCGGTTTGGCCGGCAGCCCCGCGACGGCGCGGAAGGTGAACGTTCCCTTCTTGCTATCGGGTGTGAGCCGGGGAGCCGTTGCCAGGGACGGAACCGCGACCGCCGCTGCCGCCAGCGAGCCGGTACCCGCCAGTTGCAGGAACTTGCGCCGGTTGATGCCTTTCATGAAATCACCTCCTAATGTGGGTTCCCCAGGTAGGGGAAGGTAGAAAGGTAGTCGGTGTGCGGCCCGACCATGTCCGTCGTCACCTGCCCGTTTGTCACCAGCGCCAGCTCGATGTCGATCACATCGTCGGTCAGCTTGCGTCCGTTGAGGAAACCCTCCGGGCTGGTGTAATCGTAGGTCAGGATGTCCGGGAGCAAAATCTTTGCGATGCCATCGGCCTGGGTCTCCGTGTAGCCATAGCCCATCAGCACCGTCTCGAATTTCTCCTCGAACAGCCCGCGATCCTGGTTCGGGTTGATCTGATTGAAGACGATCTTATCGTTGTCGTGGTTGAACACCGTATTGATGGCCGGGCGCCCCATACGGTCATCGCGCACGAAGTAGCGCGCGTCGCTATTGCCCTTCACCGTGCTGATCAGCGTGCGCGCCCACATGCCGATTTTCGGGTTCTTGCCCAGCGCGGAGTTGGGAACTTCCAGCACGATACCGAAGACATTCTTATCGATGAAGAAGTCGGTACCGGTAAACTGGAAGCCGTGCAGGAAACCCGTCAGATCGAAGAAAAACGGATCGCTGCGCAGCCCGGCGAAGAATTTGTACGGACCGGATTTCGTGACCAGGGCGGTGCTGCCAAAGGAGACGGGGGCATGCGCGATGATGACCTCTCCGCTGTTGGCATCTTGCTCCGCCTGCGCCCCGGCCACCCTGCGCACGGTGGCCCATTGCTGCCCGTTGGTGACAGGGGTAAAGGAGATGTGGAACGCGATTTCGGCGAGCGCGTCGCCGTCTGTATCGATCTTCAGTTCGTACAGACCGTTGCTCTCGAATTCGTTGGCAAGCGTGGGCGCCAGCGGATTCACATTGAGGATGAGGATGGATTTGCTCGCGTTTCCCGGCTTCTGGAAGAGGTAGATATCGGTGATATCTGTCTTCGGATTGGAATCGGGAGAGACGAGACCTGGCGCATCCAGATGATCGGCCATAAGGTTCTCCTCCTGTTCGAACCATAATGGTGAACCTGCTCTGCCCGTTTGCTTCGCTGCATCAGGTATGCGGCGAGTCAGAAACAGGCTCATAGACACATGACAGGCATTGCTCATCTTCACGCAAGTCCATCAAAGCGCAGACGTGTCTGAGCAGGGCATAGCATCGAGGAAAAGCTTCCGTCTTCTCTTTGATCCCCCCGCTGAGTCGAGCGATGCAGGGGCAACGTCTCCGGGACGTTACCGTACAGGATACGCAGGGCCACTCTCTTTAGATCATTATTACGGCATGAATCAATTTCCTCCACAAAACCGTTGACGGCGAGCGTGCAGTGGTGGTATAGTATGCAAACCTTACCACGTTTGAGCCGTCTATCGCTCACAGGCACGGGTTAGTCATGCTGGCTATCCCGCGTTTCTGCATGGGTAAAAATAGTGTCTTTCCGGGAGAACCAGTACCCCCTGTTGCGGGGTTGCTGGCTTTTTGTGCTGTTCAGAACTATTCCACGCTAGATTGGAGGAGAGAGAAGATCATGCTGCGTTTTTACTTCGAGGTGGCTCGTACCCAGTTCCGCAGGCAACTCATCTATCGCTGGGCCAACCTGTCCGGGCTGCTGACCAACATCTTCTGGGGCATTCTTTTCAGCTATGTCATCATTGCCCTCTTTCACTCGCGGCCCGTTGCCGCCGGCTACAACGTGATCGATACGCTGCGCTACAGCTGGCTTGAGCAGTCGATGATTATGATTATTCTGCCCTTTGGCTGGTATGACCTGCTCTATACTATTCGCTCCGGCGAGGTGGTGGCCGACCTGAGCAAGCCCTGCGATTTCTACTGGTACTGGTTCAGCCGCGAGTGCGGACGCGACCTCTACTACCTGATCTTTCGCGGCCTGCCTGCCTATGTCGCGGGTATGCTGCTCTTCGGCATCGGCGTGCAGGGCGACTGGCGCGTCTGGCCCGCCTATGCATGCAGCCTCGCGCTGGGAGCCATGCTCGGCATCGCCTATCGCTTCCTCTACAACGTTGTCGCCTTCTGGCTGATCGAGGCGCGCGCCGTCGCTGTGCTGGCCGGTACCGTCGCTCTCTTTTTCACCGGCAGCTACTTCCCGCTGCCCCTTTTCCCGGCCCCGCTGCGCGCCATCGTCTACTGGCTGCCCTTCAACGGCCTGATGAACGTGCCAACCGAGGTCTTCCTGGGCAAGCTCGGCGGCCTCCCCCTGCTCTTCGAGCTTGCCCGCCAGTCTCTCTGGCTCATCGTTCTGACGCTCATCGCCCTCCTGCTGACAAAAATCGCTACCCGCCGCGTCACCGTGCAGGGTGGCTAGTTCGTCGCGATCCGGTAGGGACAGCAATTCTCTATCTGGTTGGGAAAGTTCATCAGGATTTCAAAAAAGGAGCAAAACATGGTAAGCGGTTTGTTGAACGATCTCTCCCTCTATCGCCGCCTGATCGGCATGCAGTTGCGCTCGCAGGCGCAGTACAGGGCCAACCTGGTTATCGATATCAGTACCTACTTCTTCATCACGTTCGCGGAATTTTTCGGGGTCATCATCGTCTTTGCCTCATTTCCCTCGCTGCTTGGCTGGCACCTGGGCGATGTGGCGATGCTTTACGCCGTCACCTCAATGGCCTTTGGCCTCTCCGAACTGGTCGGGGCCGGCATCGATAACTTCGTGGAGACCATCAGGCGCGGCGAGTTCGACCGCGTGCTGCTGCGGCCCGTCGGCGCGTTTATTCAGGTCATCGGCAGCGACTTCCGCCTGCGCCGCCTGGGTCGCCTGACAGAGGGTCTGCTGACCTTCTTCGTAGCTCTGCACTTTCTGCCCGCCTTGCAGTGGACGCTGGCAAAAGCAGTTGCCCTGCTCATCGGTATCGCCAGCGGCGGCGTCATCTTCATCTCCGTCCTGCTGCTTGGCGCGACCATGTGCTTCTGGACGGTGGAGACGACCGAGATGGTCAACATCTTCACCTACGGTGGGCGCGAGATGCTGAGCTATCCCATCACCATCTACAACCGGTTGATGCAGAGCATCTTCATGTTCGTCATTCCCCTGGCCTTCGGCTCGTTCGTCCCGGTCTGCTACGTGCTTGGTCGCTCCCTGCCGCTTGGCCTGCCGTCCTGGCTCGCCTTCCTCGCGCCTCTCATCGCTCTGGCCTTCGCCCTCGTCTCCGGCCTCTTCTGGCGTTTCGGCGTCCGCCACTACCAGAGTTCGGGCAGTTAAGGGTTTGTTGAAAATCGGCTCGGACGTCTCATCCTGCGCGCAGGATGAGACATCCGAGCCGATTTTCAACAAACGATACAAACCTTTACGACTGCGACCACGCTGTCGGCAACCGGCCTGTGCCGAGCAGGCGGAACGTGGCTTTGACCGAGCCAAAGCTTACGGTGTCGCCATTGTGGAGCAATTCCGGTTGGTGTGGAGTGAGCGTCACCTCATTCAGGCGCGTCTTATTTTTACTCCCCAGATCCTCGATGTAGAAGAGGTCTTCCTCCATGTGAATCTGCGCGTGGCGACGCGAGACGGTTTTTCGCGTGTCGAACGGTGTGAGGTCGACCTCCGGCGTAATTCCGCTCTTCGGGTCAACACGCCCGACAATGGCGCTGTCCTTTGTAATCGCGATACCCTGCATGTTCCCGTCGTTCTGCTGGATGTCCAGAAAGGCGTAGACTTTTGCTTTCTCCGGCGCCAGCAGCCCGATGCTGACTCTGGGCATGATGACGGTCTTTTCGCCTTCCCCTTGCGCCGATGCCTGATCTGTTCTTGCCTGCGGGCTGGCATCGGCCTGCTTGCTCTGGTCGGGCCTGACCGGGAAGTTTTTTAACACCGCCATCAGACTGGCCTCGTGTTCAGGGCGCTGCAACGGGTGGTCAGCCTCAAGCTCCGGCAGCGCAGAGAGGACGCGGCCATTGCGCACGAATAACCTTCTCCAGTTGGATGGGTCCAGTGGAATGAGGGCATGGCGCTGACGGCGAGCGGCGTCAATCTCGTTAGCGCGAATATCGGTGTCGATGCCGCTGGCCTTATTGATCTGTTCGATGCGTTCGGCGCCGAAGTTGATCGGGGCGGCCTGGCTGTATTCCGTTGCGCTCACCTGAAGCCATGCCAGTGTATCTTCTTTGATACAGTCGGCAAGCCGACGGATGGCCTCGGTCGGCGAGGCGCCTGCATCCCGCTCTTTCCAGTATGCGAGGACACGGTAGCTATGTCCGATCATCCCTGTCATTGCTCCGCCACTGGTCAGGAAGTGGCCGTTACCGAAAGAATCGCCCGCCACCACGCCGTTGGGGGCAACAAGGGCATCATCCCCGACGCGCTCGATGAGGCTGAACAGCGTTGGCCCATAGATCATCTGGACTTTCCTCAGCTCTTCTCTGGGGATATCAAGGATATCTGCCGCCTGCCTGATGTAGAAGTCGTAGATCAACTGCTGGTAAGAGGCGAAGAACTCAGGTGAATTGCGGTCCGTACCCTCTGGCAGCAGCCCTGCCTCGATGGGATCGAAGGTTTTGAAGTCGGGAACCTGAACCAGCACCCAGCCTACCTCTGGATCATTCTCATGGCCTACCGCAATCTGCCGCACCCAGTATTCCTTGCCATCCTGATCGAACTCCGAGGAGATGCGCCGCCGCAGGCGACCACCCACCAGCACTTCGACCAGCCCGGCCAGAAAATCGGCCTGCGCCACGACGGGGCCGCGCCCATCGCCATGATCGACCTCGACATCGTGCTGCTCGAATCCCAGGCGTTTCGCGTCGCTGCTGTTAAAGCCCTCGGCGATCATGAACACCTCTGGCACGCCGAGATCAATGACCTCACTGTTCGGCACGCGCACGCGGACGAACTGCCCTTTGAAGTCGAACTCCTGCAGAGCCTCAATGCGAATGCGCAGGCGGCCATCTGCCTCGCGGATGAATCCATCGCCCTCAGTGGGAACGACGCGGTGATGCGTGTAGAGGCGGACGCGGGGCTTGAGGTTCTGCTTCAGGTCGAGCTGCTCCATCAACTCAAGGTAGCGGCGCAGCAATTTCTGGATGGAAGCGGCCTCGGCCTGGAAGGTGGATGGGCCATCAAGCACCTCTACCATACTGCTGCGGATTTTTGCCGGATCAGGCCGATCTGGCGGCCTGGGCGGGTCTAACACGGTAATAACCCGGTTTGGCAGGCCATCACGCCAGCGATCGTCGATGAATTCGACGTTGTGAATGGTCCCCACGATATGCTGGTCGGTGTCGAAACCGTCGATGACCTCATCGGCTACAATATCTCCGGCGACTGTTTCTGAACTGTAAAAACACTCCGCGAGGCGAAATAGCCGCCCATTTCCTCGGCGCGGGATGCGCTCCTCGCCGTATCGTTCCAGCATCAGCTGATCGATCAGACCTAGCTGGTGATAGAAGTCTTCGCGGATGTTCCAATGCACGCCGAGAAAGGGGTCGCCGCGCATCTCGACGCCCACCGCCTGCCGTCCCATTGCCACCGTCCACAGCATGGACATCATATTCGTGCCGCCCATGCCCAGCGCCAGAAAATCGGGATTGATAATTGCTTCATTCACAGCACCCATCGCTCTCATTGCCTCCTTACTGTACACTATCCGCTTTTGAAAAGTATCCGCTAACATTATATCTCTGTCAGTAATCCTTTGTAGCTCCGCTGTTTTAGCGAAAAATATCAATACATGCGTTAGCGTGCGTATCATGAATAATTCATTCTAAAGAAGAGAATAACAGGAAACTACTCTATTTGCTATGAATAGTATCTCTTTTATATGGAGATGCTCTTCACAGTTTGCTGCTCAGTTCTGCCAGTGATAACGGTTAGCCGATGGTCTTTTTCATAACCGGTTTTCCCGCTCAAAATGGTGAAGCATCACATGCATAAAGTTACCATCTTACTGACAAATTTCGTTAACATCCTTGACGCAACTCTTTCATATCGGCTAATATTATCATGAGATTGATGAAATTTTCTTATCAAAGAGAAAATTTTGCCGAAACCCCTTGACAAACCACTATTTCGTTGGTTATTATTTTCACAGTGATATATATTCTGATATAGCAGGATGATGTATCATAGTGATATAGCAAAAGGTGCTGCTTGAACGTTTTCTGGAAGGTGGAGGGAGAGCGATGTATGAGTTTATTGTGCTGGCACAATTGATGAACGGTCCGGCGCATGGCTATCTGATCGCCAAGATCATCAATGACATCATCGGGCCGTATGCGCGCATTAGCTATGGGCGGCTGTATCCGTTGCTGGCGAAGCTGGAGCAGAACGGGTTAATCGCCGTCGATATGCAGGCAGAAGGCGCGGGGCAGGGGACAGAGCAGCGAGATCGGCAATTGCGCATCTACAGGATCACGGACGCCGGGCGACTGCGCTTCCGTATCTTGATGAACGATACCGGCTCGAATCCGGGCGATTACCAGCGGCTGTTTCTCTACAAAGTCACCGCCTTTAGCCACATCACTCCAGCAGAGCGCCTGCGCCTGATCGACCATTACATCAATTACTGCCAGTCTCACGTCTTCTTCCAGCAAAATGAGGCGGAGGACATGGTGAGTCATCAGGCGGTGGTAAAAGAGATGGTACAGGAGACGCCGCAGCTTGCGCATGGCATTCCGCGCGTGAATGCCAGTACGCTGTCGTACATCCTGAAGACGATGGAGCATTCGATCAGCCAGTGGCAGGCGGAACTGGACTGGGCCAGGAGCCTGCGCGAACAGGAGCTTGCTCAGGCTCAGAAGGCGGGGCAAGGGCTGGCTGAAGCAGCATCGGCGCTGGAACAAAAAGTGCAGACTCCATAAGGGATATTCCCGGTTCGCTGAAGCAGGCCAGCCGCCAGGGGTGGCCCCAGAGGCGTTAACTGAAGGCCGCCCCAGGCCACCGGCAAGGGGTGGCCCTCATAGGCGTTAACTGAAGGCC
>CADDYT010000086.1 GCA_902810755.1 Chloroflexota bacterium | reverse complement strand
GTGAGCAAAGCGGTGATTACCGTAACCGGCGGCAATGGCACAACGCTACCGAAAGATAGTGGCAGGATCACCATGACGGTGGTCTCAAGCTGAAGGCGTTATCCAGCTGTTTTAATAATGGATTCTGAGAAAGAAGACCATCGCGGACATGGCATGCCGTCTGCTGGCTCCCCGTCACAGGTCGACAGCGCAGGCCAGCCGCCAGGGGTGGTTCTCATAGGCGTTCACTTCAGGCCGCCGCAGGCCACCCGCCAGGGGTGGCCCTACGAGAGACGCGGCGTTCGTGCCGCCTGGGGAGCCGCATCTAGAGTAGGGCCACCCCTGGCGGGTGGCCTGCCTGGCGCTCGCACGGGCTGAAGTGAACGCCTCTGGGGGTGGCCCTACTCTAGACGGGCGGCTCGTGGCGCTGGTGGAGCGGTCGTATATAGTAGGGCCACCCCTGGCGGGTGGCCTGCGCTGCCGGGTCGTATAAGAGGAAGCCGGCAGGCCAGCAGAGGGAGCCAGCAGACGGCATGACATGTCCACGTCGGTTTTTCATAGCCTGTGGGGCCGAGTTTGATACCCCCATTGCATGATCTTCAGCAAATGCGCGGCAGGGGGTCACCTACGAGCATGTCCAGCACGCGCAGGCCGCCGATGTCGGTGCGCAGGAAGACCATGCCTGCTGGCTCGGCCTGCACCTCGCCGATGACGACAGCATCGCGGCCCAGCGGGTGGCTGCGCATGGCCAGGAGGGCGGCATCGACCTTATCCGGCGCGATGATTGCCAGCATCTTGCCCTCGTTGGCGATGGTCAGGGGGTCGAGGCCCAGGATTTCACAGGCGCCACGCACTTCCGGGTGGACGGGGATGGCCTGCTCAAAGAGAGCGATAGACACTTCCGAACCGAGCGCCATTTCGTTCAGGGTTGTGGCCACGCCGCCGCGCGTGGGGTCTTTCATGCAGTGGACGCCCTCGCCAACCGCGTCAAAGAGGGCTGCGACCAGCGTATGAAGCGGGGCGGTGTCGCTTTCTATCTCCGTCTCCATGTCCAGCGCCTCACGTGCCAGCATGATGGCGATGCCGTGATTACCGACCGGGCCGCTCAATACAACTTTGTCTCCCGGCTGCAACTGTGTCTGCCCGATAGGCCAGTGAGCCTGCACGACGCCCACGCCCGCCGTGTTGATGAACAGCCCATCGGCCTTGCCGCGCTGCACCACCTTCGTATCGCCCGTCACGATGGCGACCCCGGCCTCGGTGGCAGCCTGCGCCATCGAGGCGACGATGCGGCGCAGGTCGCTGATGGGGAAACCTTCCTCCAGAATGAAGCCTGCTGAGAGATAGAGGGGTTGCGCGCCTGCCATCGCCAGGTCATTGATTGTCCCGTGTACCGCCAGTTTGCCGATATCGCCGCCCGGAAAGAACAGCGGACTCACCACATAGGTATCGGTCGTGAAAGCCAGCCGCTGCCCCGTGCCGTTGAGGCCGAAGGTCGCGGCATCATCCATCGTGTCTAGCAGAGGGTTTGAGAAGGCGGGGGCGAAGACGCCCTCGATGAGATTATGCGTCGCCTTGCCCCCGCTGCCGTGACTGAGCGTGATCTTCTCGTCGCGCAGGTAGAACTTGTGGCGGCGCGCCTGCCTGGTGCGCTCAATCTTCCTCAATACCTCGCTGACGCGGTTATCGTCCTGCGGCTTCGCTGCATCCATGAACTTCCTCCATTCTACTCGTGACCTCACCCCGCCCCAGGCCACCCGCAAGGGGTGGCCCTACTATACTACGATTTCACTGCCTCTGTGTCATCGGAATCTGGCCCCTTGCTTTATAGCACGTTCAGTTTGTGGCGTTCGGTGGCCATGGAGAAACGCCCGTAGTTGAAGTAGGCGGCGCAGGCTCCTTCGGGGGAGACCATGCAGGTGCCGATGGGCGTTTCGGGCGTGCAGGCGGTGCCGAAGACTTTGCACTCCCAGGGCTTGATGACGCCTTTGAGAACTTCGCCGCACTGACAGGCTTTGGGGTCGGCCACGCGCAGGCCGGGGACTTCGTAGCGCAACTCGGCGTCCCAGTCGGCGAACTCGGCGCGCAATTTCAGGGCGCTGTGCGTGATGAAGCCGAGGCCGCGCCACTCGAAGAAGGGACGCAGTTCCATCGTGCGCGCCATCGCTTCCAACGCTTTGACATTCCCCTCCGGGCGCACGACGCGCGAGTACTGGTTCTCCACTTCCGCTCGCCCCTCTTTGATCTGCTTCACAATCATATAGACCGTCTGGATGATGTCCAGCGGCTCGAAGCCGGCAATGACGACCGGTTTGTGGTGGTCGCGGGCGATGAAGGTGTAGGGGCGCATGCCGATCACCATGCTGACATGGCCGGGGCCAACGAAGCCATCCAGGCGCAGGTCAGGCGAGTCGAGAATGGCTTTGATGGCGGGGATGATGGTTACGTGATTACAGAAGACCGAGAAATTTCTGATGTTCTCTTCCCGCGCGCGCAGCAGCGTCACGGCGGTCGAAGGCGCGGTGGTCTCGAAGCCGATAGCGAAGAAAACTACCTGCTTATCCGGGTTCTGGCGCGCCAGCTTGAGCGCGTCGAGCGGCGAGTAGACGAAACGCACGTCCGCGCCCTCCGCCTTCGCGTCCAGCAGACTGCCATGGGAACCAGGCACGCGCATCATGTCGCCAAAGGTGGTGAAGATGACGTTTTCCATGCGCGCGATGGCGATGGCGTCATCGATACGGCCCATTGGCAGCACGCAGACGGGGCATCCCGGCCCATGCACCAGGTCGATATTGGGCGGCAGCACATCCTCGATACCATGCTTGTAAATAGTGTGCGTATGGCCGCCGCAGACCTCCATCAGCTTGAGGGGCTGATCCCCGCTCAGCTTCGCAATCTCCCCGGCAATGCGCTTCGCCAGCTCTGGATCGCGGTACTCGTCAACATACTTCATGCTCATCTGCCTGCTCCTTTGCTTTATCCTGTTCCGAGAGGCCGCCTTACAATAATGCATGGACAATTTCAAACAGGGTGTGATAGGCGGTTGCCTGCGCTTCCTGGATGCGCGGGACATGATCGCCGGGTGAGACGATACAAAAGTCTACGGCGGCTGAACGCAGCGTCTTGCCGCCGTCGTAGCCGGCCAGCCCGATGGTGAGCAGGCCCTGCTTTTTGGCCTGCTCCAGCCCGGCCAGCACATTGGCGGAATTGCCGCTGGTCGAGATGCCCACGGCGATGTCGCCGCCCCGACCGTAGGCGATGATCTGGCGCGCAAAGACGTTATCGAAGCCGACATCGTTGGCTACTGCGGTGACGACGGCGATATCGTTGGTGAGGGCGATGGCGGGCAACGGTTTCTGGCCGGGAAAGGGCGGGTTGAGCAGGTCGGCCACCAGGTCCTGCGCGTCGGTGGTGCTGCCGCCGTTGCCGAAGGCCAGCAGGGTCGCGCCGCGCGCGAAGGCGGCTGCCATTGCCTGGCCTGCCGCCAGCATCTGCTCGCGCGAGCGCGCCAGCGTAGCTTTGCGCAGAGCAATCACCTCGTGGCATTTTTCCAGCGTCGAGTGCCGCACCTGCGCCAGCACGTCCTCCAGGCTGGCCTTGCCGCCCTCGAAAAGGAAAGGATAAAAAAGCCGATCATACTCCGAACCTGCGCTATCCTGCATTATTGCTCCTCTTCCAGTAAGGCTATCGCTACGCCCCCATGCACCAGCAGGGTGTCGCCCGGTATGACATCTCCCACCAGCGAAATATCAACCTCTTCCGTCCAATTTTCCACTTCCACCAGAGCCATGCCACTCTCCTGCTCCACCTGAAGCACCCTGACGGTGGTAGCCTCATCGGAGCAGGTGATGCAATGCCCCTGCGCGTCAGGCTCGCACATCATGGCGGCGAAGCGTTCCAACCGCTTCAACCCATCTTCTGAGATGCTGTTCTGCCTGCCTTCCTTAATGTCCATCAGAGTAGTCCTTCATGTTCAAAAAATACGTGTACCAGTTCCCACAGGACATGATAGAGCGTTTCGTGCGTCTCCTGCACGACGAACGGGTCGTGTGAGTCGACGACGAAACAGAAATCTAGTTCGGCTTTGTGCAATAGGCCGCCATTGCCGCCTGCCAGTCCCAGCGTGAGCAGCCCCATTTGCCGGGCCTTGTTCAGCGCCTCCACCACGTTGGCGCAATTGCCGTCCGGCGAAAAGCCCATTGCCATATCTTCTGGTCGACCCAGCACGCCGAGCATACGGGCAAACGATTGTTTCGCCTCACCGACCATCAGCCCGCTCAATGTCGCTCCCTCGTTCGTCAAAGCCAGCGCGGGCAATGCTCGCTTGCCGACAATGACCGGGTGGACGAACTCGACCGAGACATGCTGGGCGTCGGTCGCGCTGGCACCGTTGCCGAAGGCGAGCAGGCGACCGCCCTGGTGAAAACGCCGCGCCATCGCCAGGCAAGCTTCGGCAATCTTGCCCGCTTGCGCCGCGAAGAACGTCTCCGGCACGGATGTACTCAGTTCAAACCGCTTTGCCACCAGCGCGGCCAGTTCCTGCCCGGACTCCCGCTCCACCGTCATGCCGCCACCTCGTCATTCAATCTGGCTCGAATGGAGCATGTCGAGTTCGTCGATAAAGCCCTGGCCGTAGAGTTGCAGCGCCTTCATGGTCTCGCGCGCCTCGTTCTCGTCGATCTTGCTCATGGCAAAACCGACGTGGATGAGAACCCAGTCGCCCGGCTCGATGCCCTCCGCTCTCACCAGCGCCACGCTCACGTTGCGTTTCACCCCGGACACCTCGACTTTCGCGATGGAATTAGCATCATCGACGATGTCTACAATCTTTCCTGGAATTCCAAGACACATAACGCGACTCCTTTGTCTACCAGCTAATAGAGACCCTGTTGTATGCGTGCTGCTGCCACCGCCAGTTGGCCCAGACTCAGTCCCCCGTCGTTGGGCGGCACGCGCCGGTTGGTATAGACCCGAAAAGCCATCTTCGTCAGCCGCTCTGTCAATTGTTCAAGCAGCAGCCGATTCTGGAAAACGCCCCCGCTCAAAGCCACCTCGTTCAACCCGCTCCCGGTGCGCGCATACTGGCAGGTAGCCGCCAGCATCTCCGCGATTGAGGCATGGAAGCGCCAGACGATGCGCGCGGTCGGCACATGCTGCCGGATATCGCTGACAATGGCTCGCACGAGCGGTCTGACATCTAGCAACGCAGGCTTACCTGCTTCTGCTTTGATGAGCTCAAAAGGATAACTTTCTTCTGCCTCCGTCTGTACCTGTGCCGCCAGCATTTCCAGTTCGATCGCCGCCTGCCCCTCGTATTGCACTTCCTGGCGTATTCCCAACAACGCGGCAACGGCATCGAATAAGCGTCCCAGACTGGATGTTGGCGGGCAATTGAGATTGCGGGCGATCATCTGCGCGAGCGTGCGCCATTTTGCGCGATCCAGTTGTTGCACGAAAGGGATATCCAGTTCCAGAAATGCGTCGCCATATGCCTGAGCGAGGCAGGCGGCGGTGACGCGCCAGGGCTGGTGAATAGCCTGCTCACCGCCGGGCAAGGGGATGTAGGCCAGGTGGGCCAGCCGCTCGAAGCCGCTCAGGGTGGCCGTCATGATCTCACAGCCCCAGATGGCTCCATCCGTGCCATAGCCTGTGCCGTCGGCGGCCACCCCGATCACAGGGCTGCTCAGCCCATGCTCGGCCAGCACGCTGGCGATGTGCGCGTGATGGTGCTGCACGCCGATTTTGCGAGAAATATCGCTTTCAAGCGCGTACTTCGTCGCCAGATATTCCGGGTGCAGGTCGCAGGCGATGGCGGCGGGATAGATGTCGAAAAGGCGCTGGAAATGTTCGATACCTTCACGAAATGAGGTCAGGGTTTCCAGATTTTCCAGATCGCCGATATGGTGGCTTACAAACGCCTGCCGCCCTTTACCCAGGCAGAACGTGTTTTTGAGATGGCCGCCGACGGCCAGCAATGGTAGCGGCAGCGCCGTTGAGAGACAGATCGGCTCCGGCGCGTAGCCGCGCGAGCGGCGCAGGAACTGCACGTCGCCGACCGCCACCCGCACGACCGAATCGTCGCAGCGCATGTGGATGGCGCGATTGTGCGTCAGCATGCCGTCGGCGATTGAGGCCAGTCGCTCCCGCGCATCCTCGTCGCGATAGGCGATGGGTTCTTCGCTCAGGTTGCCGCTCGTCATCACCAGCGTCGCCGGACGCGCTGACCCGATGGCGGCGGCGAAGGCGCGCAGTAGTAGATGGTGCAGCGGCGTGTAGGGCAACATGATACCCAGCGTGGTATGGGCCGGGGCAACGCCGGGCGCGACCGGGCAAGCAGGCAACTGGTCGAGCAGCACGATGGGCCGCCTGTGGGATTGCAAGAGCGCCGCCTCCGCCTCACTGACGCGGCAGAGTTGCCGCGCGGTTGCCAGATCGGGTACCATCAGGGCAAACGGCTTTGCCTCGCGCCGCTTGCGTCCGCGCAGCCGCTGCACCGCCTCCGCGTTCAACGCATCGCAGGCCAGGTGATAGCCGCCCAGTCCCTTGATGGCGAGAATGGCCCCCGCTGCCAGCTGGTGCGCCGCCGTCTCAATGATGCCCGCATCGGTCAGTTGCTCGCCGCTATCATGTTCACCGTTCAAGGTGAGGAGAGAGAGATGCGGGCCGCAGACAGGGCAGGCGTTGGGCTGGGCGTGGAAGCGCCGGTTGAGCGGGTCGTCATATTCTGACCGGCAGGCCGGACACATCGGGAAGACGCGCATGGTTGTTTTGTCGCGGTCGTAGGGGACATCCTGCACGATGGTGAAGCGGGGGCCGCAGCTGGTGCAGTTGATAAACGGGTAGACGTAGCGTCTGTCCGCCGGATCGAGCAGTTCGCGCAGGCAGTCGTCGCAGGTGGCGGTATCGGGCGAGATGAGGGCGCGTCGCTCGCTGCCCATCTGGCTGTGAGCAATCGTGAAGGTTGTTTCGGCGCGTGGCTCTATCTCCTCGCTTATCACGCTGTCGATACGGGCGAGCGGCGGCGCTTCCTCGCGTAATGCCTGCTGGAAACGCTCAATACGTTCACCGGCGCCCTCGATTTCGATGGTGACGCCGTTGCTATCGTTGAGGACGAAGCCAGCCAGTTCAAGGCGCAGGGCCAGCCCGTAGACAAAGGGCCGGAAGCCCACGCCCTGCACGATGCCCTGCACCTGCACGCGCCTTCGCTGGATTGTCGAGCCTCTCGCAACTACCATAGCTCACGCATCTTTCCAGGGGCCGCTCATCAGCCAGTCGCACCACGCATCGAGGCCATCGCCCGTGCGGCAGCTGACCTCGAAAATGCGCAGGCGCGGGTTGATTGCCAGCGCCTGCCGTTTGACTTTCTCAATATCGTAATCGACATAGGGGAGCAGGTCGAGTTTGTTGATGACCAGCGCCTGCGCCACTGCGAACATCTGCGGGTACTTGGCCGGTTTCTCATCGCCCTCGGTCGTGCTGGTGATAACGACGCGCGCCTCTTCCCCCAGTTCCCAGGTGGCGGGGCAGACCAGGTTGCCGATGTTTTCGATGAAGAGCAGGTTGACGCGCGAGAGATCGATCTGGGCCAGCGCGTCGCGAATCATGTGCGCCTCCAGGTGGCAGGCTCCGCGCGTGTTGATCTGCACCGTCTCCTGCGCGCCAGCCGCCTCGATGCGTTCCGCGTCGGCGCTGGTCTCGATATCGCCCTCGACCACGCCGATGCTGACCTGGCCGCGCAGCCGCTCGATGGTGCGTTCCAGCAGCGTCGTCTTCCCTGCCCCCGGCGCGCTCATCACATTCAGCGCGCGAATGCCGCGTGCCGCCAGCGCCTGCCGGATTTCCGCCGCAATCGCATCGTTCGCCGCCAGAATTTGCTGCGCAATTGTTACCTTTGGCACAATATACCCACGCTTCCCGCTAAGGACGCTCAATCACGCCCGCTTTCATCCCTACGAGTTTTCTATCTCCATGTCCAGTATCTGTAATTCCGTCCCGGAAATCACCTCGCCTGACCACTCTCCACAGGTGGGGCAGCGTGCGACGAAATTGATGACGGGGAACTCCGCGCCGCAGTGGCGGCACCACGCGCGATGCGGTACCCGCTCAATCGAGAGCTGCGCCCCCGCAACGAGGGGGTCGAGGCTAGCCACCATCTCGAAGCAAAATGTCAATGAATCCGTAACGATGCCGCTAGCCTCTCCGACCTTGAGCCTTACCTGTAACACACGAGCGGCACTGCACCCGGCAGCTTTTGCTCTGACCGCGTCGACAATGCTTTCCGCGATAGCCAGTTCGTGCATGCTATGACCAGCCTCTCCCCATCGTATTGAGCGCAAAACAGCCACGCCCTACATCGACCGCATGCGCAGATAACGTCTGATATCGGGCAGTTGCAACGCTACCACGATCAGTGCCAGAACAACGATTACGAGAACTACGATAAGCAGTATGGTCCAGCCGCTCATCGTTCTGTCCCTTTCTCTGCGCCGTGCGCAGCTAGCTCGTATGAGATGAGAGTACCTGAAAAACGCACTACAAAGGATGCGCTACATGGAACTCATGCGTAAATACCGCTTAATATCAGGAATGCTCTGAACGATCACTACGGCGATGCCAATGGAGAAAAGCAGGCCGATAAGTATGACGAGGAAACCGAGAAATCTGAGCATAGTTTCTTTCCTTTCTGCGCTATTGCACTTTTGCGAGACGCTCTACATATCCGACGAAAGCAATTTGTCGACCAGCGAGTCGATCAGCCTGACCGCCTCGTCGATGGCTAAACGAACGGGTTCGCTCAGTCCCATCTGCATTTCGCTGTAGCCGCCTTCACCCGGCGGGGCTGGCTCGCAGCCGACCAGCAGGGTACGAACTGGATTGGCCCCCAGCGCCCTGGCAAAGGCCAGCACCTTGACCGGGTCCATGCTGTGGCTGTCCAGCGCGCTTCTGCCCGCGACCACCCCTTTCTCAGGACTCATGCCTGACAGGTCTGGTTCAATCAGATACACGGTTCCCGGCGCGCCGCCCCGTGGCACGGCATCGACCAGAATTAGCGTATCATATTCCTCAAGCAACGTGTAGGCCAGTTCCATGCCGCGAATGCCGAAATCGACGACCTGCACGCCGCGTGGGTACTGGCGTCTCAGCAGTCGCTGCGCCACCTCGACGCCAAAGCCATCATCGCCCAGGAAGATATTGCCGATGCAGGCGATCAGGATGCGCTTGCCGGTTTGTTTCTGTGCCATCGCCAGGCGTGATGCTTCTTCCATCGGCTATCCTCTCTCTCCCTCTTCCAACGGTTCAACCTCCTCTGGGAAAAAGAAAAAACGGTGGCCCGGCAGCACACGCTCATCCCACTGCTCGCGGCCAGGGTCGTCATCTACGGTAACGACCAGATAGATGCGGTTCTCAAAGTCTTGCTGGATGACCTCGACTCTGGCCGTCTTGCCGGCCAGCAGCATGTCGAAGGCATCGGCGCGTCCGCCGGGTCGCAGCCGCACGCGATCTCCCGCTTTCACCTCCTTACCTGCCACCAGCACCGATTGCGGCGGAGGATAGTCCTCACCCGGAAAATCCCAGCCTGCTTTCATTGCTCCCCTCCCTCGCGCAGTGGCCGCAGGTCGCGAATGACGCCGTGCAGCTTCATGAATTGTTCCGGCGTCAGCGATTCGGTGCGTTCCAGGATGGCGCGGGCGCGTTCATCGCTGCGCATCTGCTCCTTTTCTTCATCGGTCAGCGTCATGATGCGCAGCGTAAGAATTTCATCAATCTCCGTGCCATCAAAGAGCGGTCCCGGGCTTTCTGGAGCAATCTGCGGGTAGTCGTAGAGAATAATCGGCGACGAGAGCATGGCATCATATTCACCTTCGTTTCCCACCAGTACCGGCCACGTGCGGTCGTTGCGGCATTCTTTCGCCATTGCCTGTAGCGCCGGGGGCGTATCCATCAGCGAGATGAAGGCTCCCTGCTGCACCTGCAGGATGGTATGCGTCGAGACAAACGATTGCAGCAAAGCTTTGTTGCCCTGAGTGGGAATGTTTCTGGTGCCGGGCGTCCTGTTTTCAATGTGGACGCTGAGCTTGAAGAGGTCGCCATCCAATTGTTGTGCGGCAATGCTGACCATCCCGACGAGCGATTGCTGCTCGCGCACCGCTGCCACGCCCCCTCCGGTGGCCTCTTCTTCCTCCATACGACGCGCCGGAAAGACGATGCCGACCATATGGGGATGAGCCACCAGTTGAGTGAGAGCCAGTCCGGTCGCGTCTATCTCGCGCTCAACCCCCTCCTCCAGCGGTTCGTTGGCCATGCGCGCCGCCAGCCCCCATTCACGGGCATCCGTTGCGACGCTTTGCTGATGGGCGGGCGTTTTGTTTGTGCGCAGCAACAGGTGTAGAAAGCGCACGTGAACGTCGAGCAGGGTGTGCGCCGAGCCGCGCAGCAGACATTCGGTCTGCATCGACCAGGGTTCGAGGCCGCCGTTTGCCTCGCTGTATTCGCGCGGGTAAACCACGCCGAATGTCCAGCGTTGCCGGTTTTTGATGGCCGACTGCCGGTACGGGTAGAGCAGGTAGCCCTCGTAGAGGACGGCGTTGGCGATTTCTTTGATCTGCTCGATGTTCATGAGGCCTCCCCCTCCTCGCTGGCCTGCAAAAGGCGCGTCATCACGTGTTCCCACGTTGGGAGCGCGTGCGTGGCTTTATAGCGGTACAGCTGATCGAAAACGTCCCTGTGCAGGCGAATCCAGGCCGTATTGGGGTAGTAGCGCGCGATCATCTCCTTCCATACGCTGACGGGCAGCCGATAGTGCGCTTCCTTCGACCATGAGATCTGCCCGATGCGCAATGCGCCCTGCTCATTTTCATAGAAGACGGTGCCGCTGAACAGGAAGTGGAGCGGGATATCGCCGTCTTCCAGCGCGTCGAAATATTTGGTACTGACCACTTCGAAGTCATAGGTGCAGGGAACCGGCAGTTCGGCCACCGTGCTGCCGGAGAAGCGCGCGACGTTGGTGCTGGCATGCGTCCAGAGCAGGCTGCGCAGCGTCTCGCCCCAGCGTTCCGGTTCGCCAAAGACTTCCAGCAGCCGCGCCTGCGCCTGCGGGCTATAGCGGCGGCGCGTGACCGCCAGTCGAATCTGGCTTTGCAGGGCCACGCTCTGGATGCGCTCTTCCTCGTCGCCATTGTCGATGCGCAATTTGAAGGTGAGCGTGGGAACGGCGGCGAACGGCGGAACCTCCGCTCCAATAACCTCAAAGTTCAGATCAGGCATGCTGCCCTCCTCTCGCATCTTCCACCTGGGAATTCTCTATGGCGTCACCTCTGGCCGTCTGCCGCTTTGTCACCGCGCTTCCCGGCTGCGCCTTTGCTTTGATGCCTGCGAAGAATTCGCCGATGGCCTTCCAGGCTTCCTCGCCGCCGCTCAGGCCGCGCCAGGAGAGGCGGATCAGGCCGACAAGCTGGTAGCAGGCATCGATGGGGACGATATAGTATTCGCGACCGCTGCGCACGCGATTGATGAGCAGCGCCTCGACATCCGGTTCCATCTCGCCCAGGATGGGGTTGTTGTTAACCAGTTCCTCCCAGCTTGCCAGTTCCAGCAGCGATTCCGTCGCCCCCGCCGGGCCGGGATAGAAAGCCAGGGCGCGCTTTGCCGTGCGGAAGATGTAGACCATATTGACGGGAATGGCCAGGCTCTCCCACTGCTCATCGCTCATCTGGAAATCGGTCAGGGCCAGATAGCGATCCGGGATGAGCAGGTATTTGCCGCCTCCCGCCCCGCGCTTGCTGAAGAGCAGCGAACACGCCTGGCAGGCGCAGATCACCTCCCGCCTGCCAGGTTCGAGCAGGTGGCGGTGCTGTTCTGGAATGACCTCATTGCACAGTTCGCAGTGTTCGAGCGGCCTGCGCGGCTGCTCTCGCTTCTGCATGAACTGGCGCAGTGATCCCAGTGGCGAGGCCTGCGCGGAAACTGGCCTGCTGCGCGCGCTGCGTTCTCTGCCGCTGTTATGAGCGTTCGATGCTGGCATCGTTCTTCCTCACTTTATCGAGGCGAGAGGGCCGCCTGCGGTGGCCGATCTTCTGTGGCGAGCGCGACTTTCACCTTCCCGTCCTCCACGAGCAGGGGAACCGGTTCGAGGAAGAGTTCAGGGGCGTCCAGGCAGCGTCCGGCGCGACAGATATCATAACTGCACCCGCACGAGGCACAGATCAGGCCTGTCCCCTCCAGTTTCGCGTTCTCCAGCGGGGCCTCACAACTGCTGCAACGATTATGGTAGGCGTAGTAGTTGCCTGCCACTGTGCAGAGGAGCAGCGGCTGTTGCCGGACGACGACGCTTTGCAATGAGGGGCCGTGCAGGCCGCTGCGTATCTCCACCCCTTCGATCACGCTCCACGCCGCCTCATCCCGCGCCGTCTGTACCTCCTGCCCGCCGCCTTGCTGTCGTTTGCGCGGCACAAATGTCACCGGCATACTGCGCCCCGACTGAGGCGGCGGCTCGACCACGCCCTCGACCTGCAAGCCGTTCAGATCTGGCGCGGCCCGATAAATGGCCTCCTCAATGGCCAGCTTGAGCGTAATAGTCGAGGCAGGACAGCCATGACAACTGCCCTCCAGCCGGAGATAGGCGACGCCATCTTCAACGCGCAGCAACTCAACATTGCCCCCGTGCGACTGAAGATACGGGCGCACCTCGACCAGCGCCTGAGCAACACGTGTTTCGATATCTACCGGGTGCAGATCGTGCAGCAGGAAGAGGGAACCGAGCAAGTCATCCTGCGCGAAAAGCTCGATCAGGTCGTTGCCTGCCGCCTGGCTCTCGTAAGTCAGATCGAGTATGCGCGCCAGAGCTTCGCCGTACATATCCAGCAGCGCCTGGACAAGTTCCTCGGTCGTGGCGCGTGCCCGTGGGTCGGGAAATGCCGCAACCTCCTGGATCAGCGCCTCGATACGTTCGGCTCGTTGCCGGTGTTCCTGCACGTCTTCTTGCATCGGACAACCTCTCTTTCCAGCGAGCTACCTACACTATTTAGCCTCACCCGGCCCCCGCTCTCTGCCCGTCCGCAGGCTGCCCCCCCCGGTCGCAGGCCACCAGCCGAGCAGGGCAGCCACCGAACAGAGTAGTCAGCGAGCAGGGCAGCCAGCGAGCGGGCCACCCGCAAGGGGTGGCCCTACTATATACGCTGTATCCAACGCGGCTCTGCGAGCCGCGCCCGTGTATAGTAGGGGTACCCCTTGCGGGTACCCTGTGGCGTGCGGGTACCCTGTTACATGCCCAGCCCGAAGGTTGGCGAATGCACCAGGTCGAGTTCGTGTCCCTCGCCCAGGTACATGTGGACGCCGCAGGGCAGGCAGGGATCGAAGCTGCGCACGGCGCGCATGATATCGATGCCTTTGAAATTCTCCGGGCCGTTCTCCTCGAAGATGGGCGTGTCTTGCACGGCGTCTTCGTAGGGGCCTGGAGTGCCATAGATGTCGCGCACGCTGGCATTCCACGGCGTCGGCGGGTAGGGATGGTAGTTGGCGATCTTGCCATCCTCGATCACCAGATGGTGGGAGAGGACGCCGCGTACCGCCTCATGGAAGCCGCAGCCGATGGCTTCCTTCGGCACAGTGAAATCGTTCCACGTCTTTGTGTGGCCCGCGTGCAACTCCTGCAGGACTTTGTCTATACAGTGGAGGGCGACGGCGGCGGAATATGCCTGGAAGTACGTGCGGGCGCGGTCGCGCTCAATGGCGTTGCTCCACTGCGGCACCTTCCACTCGAACTCCACCTCCGGCTTCGTGGCGCTCTTCGGCAGGCGAATCTTGACGCTGTGGCCAGTAGCGTCGATATAGCCTGGAATATGCACCAGCCCGGCCAGGGCGGTCACCCACAGGCGAGCCAGCGGGCCGCCGCCGGTGTCCAGCGCCAGATAATCGCCCGTGCGCTTGTCATACCAGCGCGGCGACATCACCCAGCTATACTTGTCGTTGAAGTCGCGCTTCTGTGGCTGCGGGATGGTGGTCTGGTTCCAGGGATGGCGCTTATCGACCGGGTTGCCGAGCGGGTCGCGATCTACATAGGTGCGCTCGTTCTCCCAGTCCTGATAATAGGAACTGCCGAGCAGGATGCGAATGCCCAGATTGATGTCCACCAGGCTGGTCGTGACCAGTTCTCCATCGACCACCACGCCCGGCGTGACGAACATAGCCCGCCCCCACTTATCCATCGTCCTGTAGTCGTAATCGCAGACATCCGGGTCCTGGAACGAACCCCAGCAGCCCATCAGGATGCGCCGCTGGCCGACTTTCTCATAGCCGGGCAGCGCCTGATAGAAGAAATCGAAGAGGTCATCATGCAGCGGCACCATTTTCTTTGTCCACTCAACATACTTCATCAGGCGCACCAGGTAGTCGGTGAAGAGTTGAATGGTGGCGACGGTGCCGACGCCGCCTGCATAGAGGGTAGAGGGGTGAACGTGGCGGCCTTCCATCAGACAGAACTGCTCGCGGGTGTAGCGGCTCACCTGCAGAGCCTCAAGATAGAGTTCGCCGGTGAAGGGGTTGAAGGCGCGCATGATATCGCCGATAGTACGATAGCCATGATCGGCGGCATGCGGCGCTTCCGTCTTGTTCGCCAGTTCCAGCACGCCAGGGTTCGTCTCTTTAACCATCTGCTCGCAGAAGTCGACGGCCACCAGGTCTTCCTGGAAGATGTTGTGGTCGAACATGTACTCCGCCGCTTCGCCCAGGTTGAGAATCCATTCGCCCAGGGCTGGCGGCACGACCCCGTAGGCCATGTTCTGTGTGTAGACGGAGCAGGTCGCGTGGTTATCGCCACAGATGCCGCAGATACGGCTGGTGATAAAGTGGGCGTCGCGCGGGTCCTTGCCTTTCATGAAGATGCTATACCCCCGGAAGATGGATGAGGTTGCATAGCATTCGGCGACATAGCGGTTCTGAAAATCGATTTTGGTGTAGATACCCAGACTGCCCACAATACGGGTAATGGGATCCCACGACATTTCTACCAGTTGTGGTGGTGGCCCGGGCCTCTCTTCTCTCCTGACTTGTGTTGCCATAGAACTTTCTCCTTCCTGTGAGTGGACGTCGACAGGTCATTACCGGTCACTATCGCCAGCGCGGAGTATAGCCGGTTGTCAGGCTTCTGCCCTTGTGTCGCCATGACGGCTCCTTGTTGGCTGTGTTTCGCGTGATCTGGCGCAGGCCCCTGATGAGCGTGCCGTAGATAGAGACAAAGTTTGTGGATACCTTTGCGCCGGGCGGCTCATCCATGAAGGGCTGGAATTTGTCAGGGAAGCCGGGCATGGTACAGCCAATGCAGATGCCGCCGACGTTAGGGCAGCCGCCGATACCGGCCATCCAGCCGCGCTTGGTGACGTTGCACTGCACGACCGGTCCCCAGCAGCCGAGTTTCACCAGGCATTTGGGAGAGTCATACTCGCTGGCAAAATCGGCCTGCTCATAGTAACCGGCGCGGTCGCAGCCTTCATGCACTGTCTTGCCGAAGAGCCATGTCGGGCGGCCCGCGTCGTCCAGCGGAATCATCGGAGCGAGGCCCGCTACCTGGTAAAGCAGGTAGAGAACCGTTTCCATAAAGTTGTCGGGCTGCACCGGGCAACCGGGGACGTTGACGATGGGAATACCGGCTTTGGATTTCCAGTTCCAGCCCAGGTAGTCGGCAAGGCCCATCGCGCCGGTTGGATTACCCTGCATGGCGTGAATGCCGCCATAGGTGGCGCAGGTGCCGATCGCGATGACTGCCAGCGCCTTCGGGGCCAGGCGGTCGATCCACTCGGAGGTGGTAATCGGCTGGCCCGTCGCCAGATCAGTTCCCAGCGCAGCCCAGTAGCCCTGGCTCTTGATCTTCTCGTTAGGAATTGAGCCTTCTACCACGAGGACGAAGGGGTCAAGCTCCCCACGTTCTGCGGCATACCACCACTTCATGAAACTTTCTCCCCCCTGTTCGTAGGCAAGAACGGGGTTGTGGAGTTGAACCGAGGGGAGGCCGGGGATTGCTCCCAGTAGCACATCCTCAATGCTGGGCTGCGTCGCGGCGGTGATCGAGACTGTATCACCGTCACAGCTCAGGCCAGCCGTGATCCAGAGGATATGGACCTCTTCTACGCCTGATTTGGTCGCCATAATAACCTCCTGGAGCATACCTGCTCATGGTTGAAATACAGGGGCGCGCTTCGTGTTTTCCAAAACACTGCACATACGTAAATTTCCACTACAGTGACAGCGATCGAGGGTACGCGAAAACAATCGTTGCCTGAAGACAGCGACGAGAGTGAAGAAGAGTAGATCAGAGAAAAATAAAGGCTTCATAGACGACTCCCCTTCCGTCTGCATAGTAGCCGTGTCGGGGCCGTGCTGTTCTCTAAATAGCCCTCTATTCAGAGAATACGCTTTTCCGCCGAACAGAGATTACCTGAAAATTCTTCACCCCCTTTCTGAATGCTAGCTCGCAAAGTAAAACCTGATCAATAAGTGTACTAAACCGGAACAATATGCGCGAGATTATCCACAAAACCTGAGCAATATGTGAAAAACTATTTACAAATCAGAGTATACCATAGTCAAACATTCTTCACAAGGCTTTTACAGCCTCCTAATGCGGCCATATCGTTTTTCTAACTCCTTCTACTCTCCCTGTCCAATGCTCTCCTCCTATCACATAAACTGCCCCAGACGCAAATCTCTCAACGACCTGAATCTCTTCTCAGGCTCGCTGGCCATGCTATAATGATAACAAGGAGCAGATATAAGAACAACCTGCAATTCGCTATACTTAACATAGGTTAGAGGTTATCAATGAGCTGGTCGCGCCTGGAAAGACTCACCATACGACAACTCCGGGTGTTCCGTGCTGTTGCAACGGGAAGCCCTGCACATCCCAGTATGGTCAGGTCGCCAACGGCCACTTCGAGCGTAATAGATTCGCGAGGAAGGACTGCAACCCCCAGACCCGCAATCACCCTTTCCTTGATAGCCTCAATGCTGCCCGGCTCCAGGCTGGCCCGTAACGCTATCCCTGCCTGCGCAAAATGCTACTCCACTCCCACAGTCTATTTGCATCAAAAATTGGCTTCCGGTTTGGCATGGCACGAAAAACCATCAAGGACATGTCATGCTGAGCGAGACTGGCCGCTTTGTCGGTAATCCTCATCGCCCGCACTCTCGTACCTTCTTCAATTGTCGGAGACATGATAGTATTTGAACTGTTGATGACGGAGCAGGTGGTCGCCGCAGGATAGAAGGAGGATCACGAGTATGGCCGGTTTGAAGGATCATGTGAATGTCAGGACATCGCCGCAGCAGTTGATTCTGGGGCGGTTTTCGCGGCACCCGGAACGCTACTTTGAGATTTTTCGCATTTTTCGCAAGTATGAGCTGCATCATGTTGCCGCAGAGTTTGGCATGGCCCACCGCCACGAGGAGGAGGATGACGGCCATAATCGCCATGACGGCCAGCGCAGCGTTGATGGACAGGCGCTGATGAGGCTGGAAGACCTTGACGAACATGAAGACCACGCGAAGGGGCTGGCGAGCGCGCTGGAAGAACTGGGGCCGTGCTTCATCAAGCTGGGGCAGCTGCTCAGCACCAGGCCCGACCTCATGCCCGCCAACTATATCGCCGCGCTCTCACGCCTGCAGAATACGGTCAAGCCGGTGGCCGCCGAGAAGATTGTGGCGATTATCGAAAGCGAGTTAGGGGCCTCGCTCTCGGAAATATTCGCCGCGTTCGATTATGAGCCGCTGGCGACGGCTTCGATGGCGCAGGTTCACCGCGCTGTGCTACGCGACGGCTCAGAGGTAGCGGTGAAGGTGCAGCGTCCGGGCGTGCGCAGCCAGATCGAGATTGACCTTGAGGTGCTGCACGAGATGGCGCGTTTCGCTACGAAATATACCTCGTTCGGGGCGCGCTACGGGCTGTTGCAGATTGTACGCGAACTGGAACACAGCCTCAGCCAGGAACTGGATTTCCGGCTGGAAGCCGATAGCACCCGCCTCATCGGCCGCCAGATCGCCGACTTTCCCCTGCTGACCACCCCCACCGTCTACAGCGAATACACCACGCGCCGTGTTCTCACGCTGAGCTTCGTTCACGGACGACAGTTGAAAGACGTGAGCCGCGAGGAGTTGAACGCGCTGGACTCGAAGGAGATTGCCCGCCAGTTGCTCTCGGCCTATCTCAAGCAGATCGTCATTGAAGGCGTCTTCCACTGCGACCCGCACCCCGGCAATATCTTCCTGACCGACGATGGTCGGCTCGCCCTGATGGACTTCGGCATGATCGGTCGCTTCGACGCCGGGCAGAAAGACAACGTCATTCTCCTGCTGTTAGCCTTCTCCGAGCGTCTGGGCGAGCGCGTGGCCGAGACGTACCTGGATATGATCGAAATTCCAAAGGATGTCGACCGCCGCGCCTTCACGCAGGATGTGAGCGCGCTCGTCAGCCGCTACCACGACATGAGCGGCGGGCGCATGGCTATCGGCACGGCCCTGCTCGACCTGACCCGCCTGGCGCAATCGCACCAGACGCCGGTGCCGAGCGTCATGACCCTGCTCGGCAAGGCCATGCTCAATCTGGATGGCACCATCCGCGTCCTCTCGCCCGAACTTGACCCCGTGCAACTCATTCGTGACTACATGCTCAAGGTGATGGAGAAGCGCGTCATGGGCCAGCTTTCGCCGGGCCGTGTCTTCGCCTGGGTTCTCGACATGAAGCACCTCTTCGAGAACACCCCGCGCCGAGCCGACATGATCCTCGACAAGCTTGCCAACGACCAGATCACCACAAAATTGGAAGTCAAGCATCTGGACGACGCCATCAAGAGCCTGAACCGGGCCGCCACCCGCCTCTCCATCAGCATGGTCATCGCCTCCCTCATCATGGGCGGCGCGTTTGTCTTTGAGTCTGTCCGCAAGCTGCGAGAAACAGAAAGATAAACTTCAGCCCGTTTCATGCTGCACAGGGCGTGATAGAATACCTGAGAGTGATAATTGATCACCGCATTGGTGACAGAGAAACTCCGCAGGCGCGCGATCGATCGCGCGCCTGCAGGTGGTTTCATACATCGAAGTTTTATAAATCAGGGAAAAGGCACACGATTGTGAGCGAACAGGAAAATCAACATACGACCGCCCATCCTGCGCAGTTGACGCATCTGGATGAGAGCGGCAATATTCATATGGTGGATGTGACGGAGAGGCCGGAGACGGTGCGCGAGGCGGTGGCGAAGGCGCGAGTGCGCATGAACCCGCAGACGGTGCGCCTGATCGAGACGAACCAGGTAGCGAAGGGCAGCGTGCTGGAAGTGGCGAAAATAGCGGCGATTATGGCGGCCAAGCAGACG
This sequence comes from Chloroflexota bacterium, assembly GCA_902810755.1. Next base: position 6,208 of record CADDYT010000086.1, on the reverse strand, counting down.
CCGCAGATCATTCCCCTCTGCCATCCCCTGCCAATGACACACATTGATGTGCAGTTTGCGTTGCATGGCGAGCAGGGCGTGATCGACATCGAGACGCGCACGCGCACCCACTACAAGACTGGCGTGGATGTGGAGGCGCTGACGGCAGCAACGGTGGCCGCGCTGACCATCTACGACATGTGCAAGGGCGTGGATACCACCATCACGCTCGAACATGCCTATGTCGCCCTCAAAAGCGGCGGCAAAAGCGGGACGGTGGAATTCCAGCCTGAATAAGCATCATCAGACTCCGACTGTGTTATGCTGAGCAAGAGCGAAGCATGACAGGTTCCGATCACTTGTTCATAGCATGTGATACTCACCCTCTGAGAAGCGTACATTACATGGGTGCCTGCTGCTGTGATAATCCGTTAAAGGATAGTTGTCCCTGCGCAATTTGTTGTTCAGGAGGTGGGACACATGAGCAGTTTGGAAGCGTTGCATGCACGGAACTCTGGCGCTATACGGGAGTACGCGCTGGCGTATGTAGAACGCTGCGGGGGAGATGTGCCGCTACTTGAGCGCGAGCGGGAGACGCTGCTGGCGGCGCTGGAAGAGGCATGGAGGCTGGAACAGTATGAGCAGGTGGTGCGGCTGGTGACAGGGCTGGCCTATCTGGCCGCGCGACTGGATAATGCGCGCGAGGCCAGGAGCATCCTGCAACGCGGCATCTATGCCTGCAAGCGCACGCGAGATGAGCAGGCGTTACGCCAGTTTCAGAGTTGTTTGAGCGGCCTACTCTGGTCAGCCGGAGACTACGGGCGCGCCTACCGCGTATGGTGGGAAAGCTTCGCGGGTAGCAGCCCCCCCGGCTCTCTCTGGGAGCCGCTGCGCAACGTTGCCTACCTCACCGATATGGTTGGTGTGAACGGGGTGATAGGCGATTTCGCCTGTATGTTGCCTGGCGGGGAGGGTCACCGCCAGGGAGCCTCAATGGCGCTGCTCCTGTTCATGCGCGCCTTTTATGCCCGCCTTGCCGGTGATCTGGAAGCTGCTTATGACAACCTGTGCGCGTGCCAGCAGGCGCTCACAGGGTCGGCTGCAGTCGTTTCCCGCTATAAGCCGTTCTTTGAAATGGTGGTGCAGGCGGAACTGGCTCGCGTGCGCGATGACCATGCCGGTTCCTACATCTATGCCGAGACCGCCATCACGCTGGCGCAGGCTCTCTGCGATCCCTACACGGTTGCCGTTCTGTTCTGGGATCAGGCGTTGTTTAGCTATCTGCATGGCAGGAAAGAAGAACTCTCCTCGCTGGTCCCGCGCCTGGTAGAGGTCACACAGCACCTCGACGCGCCCCATGTCAGACGCTGGAATACCTTTTTGCAAAAGCAACCTGACCTGCAATTGATTTCTCCTGTAGAGCCTGTGGAAGAAAAATATCGAGGAACATGGCTGCACGAGCCGTTGAGTCGCAGCGAATTAGCAGTTTTGCACCTGCTCGCGGAAGGCTATTCCAATCAGGAGATCGGAGACAGCCTCTTCATCGCCGTTGGCACCGTGAAAAAGCATATCGAACATATTTACAGCAAACTGGATGTCCATAACCGCACGCAGGCCGCCGTCAGAGCGAGGGCGCTGGGATTGCTGGATTGATGCTCCGTCACCACCACCCCGCGCCGCCATTCCGCGCCACAATTCTGCGCCGCCATCGCGCGCCGCCATTCCGCGCCGCCATCGCGCGCCGCAGGCCACCCGCAAGGGGTGGCCCTACTATACACGATACACTCCCTACCCTGTTCACCTGGCGAACGATGACGTATATAGTAGGGCCACCCCTTGCGGGTGGCCTGCCGGGGGTGGCGTGTGATCTGGTGGCGCGGGGTGGTTTTGCAGGAAAAATACGTCGTCTGGCGTATGACATCGTGCCTGATTTGCTGGTACGCTTGAGATAGAGAAATCTCAATGACTATTCTTACGTACAGGGAGCGTATCGCTATGGCACGATTCTCTTTGCATGGTTTTGCGCGTGTGAGCGTCTGCCTGCCACTGTGTGTCTGCCTGCTGCTGGCACTCACTCTGGCGGCCTGCGGCACGCAACCTTCCGGCGGCACCGGCAATGCAAGCCCACAGTCGACTCAGGCCGGGACGCCGACAACTCCGTCTGCTCCTACCCCGATTGCGACGACGGTCTCCACCTCGATTGTGACCTACAGGGGACATCAGGATGCCGTGATCGATCTGGCATGGTCGCCGGATGGCACGAAGCTCGTCTCGGTCAGCGATGATGCGACGGTGCAGGAGTGGAGCGCGACGACGGGCAAGCAATTGTGGAGCTATGAGTATCCCAATCCCAGGAGAGTGTACCTTTTCGCCGTCGCGTGGTCACCGGATGGCAAACGCATCGCGGCAGCCGGCAATACCGGCGTGGTGGCGATTCTGGACGCGGCGAACGGCCATCTGCTGACAGATTATGACAGCCAGACCCAGTTTATAGAAGGGATTGCGTGGTCGCCGGACGGGAAGCGGCTGGCCTGGGGAACAGGTGACAACACCGTGCAGGTGTGGGATGCGACGACGGGCAAACAACTGTTGATCTACAAAGGGCATTCAGGGGCAATGGCGCATGTTGCCTGGTCGCCGGACGGTACGAAAATCGCCTCAGCCAGCTATGACGGCACCGTGCAGGTCTGGAATGCATCGACGGGCCAGCACCTGCTCACCTATAGCGATCATGGCGAGCCGGTCTGGTCGGTGGCATGGTCGCCGGACGGCAAAGACATCGTTTCGGGAACCGGCTCGGCTGGCCTCAACGGTCCCGTGCGGTCAAACAACTCGGCGCGGGTCTGGGACGCGACGACGGGCCAGACCCTGCTGACGCTCAACCGGGGAGCCGACGAGGCATACGGGGTGGCGTGGTCGCCAGACGGCAAAGAGATCGCGGTGGGCGGCGATGACCACTCGGTGCAGGTCTGGAACGTGCAGAGCCAGCAGCCGGTGATGGTGCATCAGGGGCAGAACGATGTCATTTTCGCCGTCGCCTGGTCGCCGGACGGCAAAGAGATTGCCTCGGCCAGCGCGGACAGCTCGGTGCAGGTCTGGCAAGCTTCATAGGCTGACACTTGCTCGGCAGCACTCATGTCATGCTGAGTGCAGCGAAGCATGACATGAGTGCCGGGCTAGTTGCCTGGCTGATCGCTGCGTTGCCAGGGCAGGCTGTAAACGAACTCGTCAAAGGTTTCGCGACCATCGACACGGATGCGCAGCAGATCGAACGGGGTCTGGCTGTTCTGATCGATGCCGGTGCGCCCTGGATCGGTGGTCGCGCCGATATAGCCATCCTGCCAGAGCAGGGCCACGATGGCCTGTTGCAGCGTGACGCTTTCGCTGCGGAACGGCTCGCCCGAAGGATAGCAGAACTGCTGGATGACCACGCCAAGCTGCTTTTCCAGCTTCGCCTTCGACTGCTGAAGCTCCGCCTGCGCCAGCGCGGGTGAATCCAGATAGGCTACCCCCACATCTACATGATGGACGGTGTGGGAGCCGATCTGCATGCCCTTGCGGAGCAAATCCTGAAGATTGCCCCAGTCCATATAGCCCTGCCAGCCCACTTTGCCGCTAATGATGTAGAACGTGGCGGTGAAGTGGTGCTGCTGCAAAAGCGGCAGGGCAAAGTGGTAGACATCCGCGTAACCATCGTCAAAGGTCAGGATGATGGGGCGCACGGGCAGCGGCGCGCCGAAGTAGAGGGCATCGAACAACTGGTTGAAGGTGATAGTGTGATAATCCTGCTGCTGGAGATAGTCTAACTGCTGCTTGAACATGGTTGGCGTAACCGTCAGACTCTCTATAAGAGCGTTCGGGGATGGCGCGTCGGAGACGTGGTGGTACATCAGGATGGGAACCTGGACAATCTTATCGGTGGGTCTGAGCGGCGGTAAAATAGGCGCTTCCGGGTCGCCGGGGCCGCCATCCAGCACCAGCCAGTGCGGCTGTGTGGCTTTCGCGCCGGAAACCGGCTCAACGATGAAGGGCAGATTTTTCAGCACCTCTTCGGGATGCCGGTCTTCCGGCGGCAACTGCCCCTGCTGGAGCAGCGCCTGATCCGGTTGCAATTGCAGCGAGACGGGCATCCTGTCCACATGGTCATAGGCCGCCATCGTTTCCGGGTCGACCCACTGGCTGAGCGCGCTGGCGTTGCCGATGCTGAAACCCTCAAGGATGTAATCATGGTAGCGCGCCTGCCAGAAAGAGGCGTAGCTGGCCTCGCCCGGCCATTGCGCCTGTATCTGCGGGGCGAGCAGGGACCACATCGTGGCATACTGCCCCTTCACCAGCGCCGTCATATACAGGCGGGCGGCGTTCTGCGGCTCTGTATCTTTCTTCAGCACAGGCGCGAAGGGAAGGTGAGAGGCGGTAAGCAGCGATTTTCCCGGCTGCCGCGTTTCTGGAGAGAGACTGGTTTTTGACAGCAGGAAGGTAGCGGTTGCCAGTAAGACAATGCAGAGAAGCGGTATGACAATCAAGGGCCACAGCGGGCGCTCTGGCCTGCCTGTCTCAAATCTCCTGCTCATGATCGCTACTTCCTGTCCAGTTTTGCTTTCCTTTCCTTCTCAGCATAGCGAGCCTCTCTCCATCTGTATGTATATACGTCAATACAGCTATCTTTATTGACATCAACTCCCTGGCCCGCTAAATTCGTGGATTCTGCCTGGGTCAGGCCGTAAAAAAGTATCATCGGGATGTCATGCTGAGCGGCAAGGAAGCATGGCATGTCTGCGTCATTTTTTGATAGCGCGCAGTAACTCGACAAAGTACAGACCCTCATCTTCGATTTTGCCGGTATCTTCGATGCTCCATATTACCGATAGCACCGCCTGAGCGAAGGCCCAATCATAAATGCGCTCACGCTCAAAGCTCAGTTCTGCCGCCAGCTGGTCGATGCGGCGCGCCATCAACGCCTTCGGGTTGGCGACGGAAAGGATATCGGGCCAGAAATTGCGCAACAATGCCCCCGTCTCATAAACAGGCTCGCCGATCACCCCTTTGGGATCAACTGCCAGCCATGCCTCGCGTTCGGCGGCCAGGATATTGTCCTGGTGCAGGTCGCCATGTAGCAGCACGGGCGTGGCCATCGAGGCGCACAGTTCGGCATAGAGCTTCTCAGCCCTGTCGAATATCGCCGGTGGAAAGGGGCCACTGCCGCCGTTATACTGCCTGCGCAGCCGGGCAAAGCCCCTGCCCCAATCGGCCACCGTGGGGAAAGGAAAATGCTCCGGCGGCAGCGGCTTCCATATCTTGCGCATCACCTCAGCCGCCGCCGAAATCGCCGCCTCGTCCTTCTCCACCGCTCGCAGCGATATACCCGGCCTCAACCGCTCCATCAGCATGGCAGCATTCTGCTCATCATAGGCCAGCAACTGCACCATGCCACACCCGCCAAAGTGTCGCAGCGCCTCCGGTTGGGATGGAAATTCGTCGGTCAGCCCCACCTTCACCATCGCCTCTGTCCCATCCGCGCGCAGCGCCGGAGCCACATAGTTGAACGACAGGTTCTCCACCGGCGGGCCAATCTTCACTCCCCACCGTTCCTCACACGCCGCCAGAATACCGGGCAGCTGCTCCAACCACGCCCGCCCCTCTTCTCCGGCCAGTTTGACCATAAAATCCGCAAAGTATTCAGGAATGGTAAACAATCTCTTTCTCCTCCAATATGTCTTTTATTCTCCTGTAGAGCCGGTCCTCGTGTTTGCCCCAAACTGGATTGTCCCGATAGGGGGCGATGCTCATGGTCAGCGGAAACCGCTGTAGGGCGACCTTCAGGGGTAGCCGCGCCGACAGCGAAGCGCGTCGGCAATCATCCAGGCAAAGAAGTGGGCCGTGTAAGGAGAAGATGGAGGCGCGCGAGTCGAAGGAAAGATACGCAAGAAATGATGGGGAAAGCTAATCCAGAAAGCTGATGCCAGACAACAAAGAACACCCTCATTCGCTTGAGTGCAGATGAGATACGATCGAACGGAAGTATGTTGTGCAGTCTCTAATCGTCAATAATGAGCGAACATGAATCGGTTCCTTCTGGCTTGTTTGTTGATATTGTATCTTATGGTGTCCAGTTGTGCAATTTGACCTCACTGCACCGCTTCACGCCGCTTTTTCCCCGGATTCCGCCATCAGTGCAGCCATCCCCCCACCAGTGCAGCCATCCCCCCACCAGTGCAGCCATCCCCCCACC
>CADDYT010000085.1 GCA_902810755.1 Chloroflexota bacterium | reverse complement strand
GAGCGCTGGCCTTCTGCCACCATCGTCACCAGCGCCTTCGAAGGCGTCAATGTCCCCGCTGGCTCCATGAGTCTTATCCTGGCCAACCCACCCTACTTCTTCCAGGACGGCAAACGCGGCGAGTATCGCATCCTCGCCGACGCCGGAGAGTCGCTCATGCCCGGTGGCATCCTGGTGGCAATCCTGCCAGCCAGAAGCGCCTGGGATGGCACGATGATCAATCACTGGCTCAAGTATTACGACCGCATTCGCGTCTGGAAGTTTCCCGATCGCACCTCAGAGGACGAAGAAGGGGCTTTCGAGGATTATACCCAGGTTTGCGTGGTCGGCGTGCGCCGGGCCGAACCTGCGCCAGCGAATCTGGCCGAGAAGAAGCGGTTGCATGGCTACCACTGGCGCACTCCTGAGAAGGCCGGACAATCCGGCTGGGAACAGGGAGTGCCACCGCCCGTTCTGCCTGAAGAGCCGATCGCCGACCCCTATCCGGTTCCTTCGGCCAGAATGATCCCCACACTGGTAGTACGCAACGCCGATGAGGCCACCTTGCTCTACGCCTTGGATAAGTCGGGTGCGCACCTCTCTCCGGCGTGGCAGCAGGCCTGTACGTGGCCTGAGATGGGCTACCTGGGTTCGCCCGCCATGCCCTATACCGGTGAGGCCCACGTCGCGGCAGAGGTCATGATCGGTGGGTTGGATGGGGAAATCGTCTGTGGGCCGGGGACGGGAGAAGACGCCGTGCCGCACCTGTTCACTGCTTTCGTCGGACAGGAGTGGGTGCCTATGCACGTGGACGAGGAGGAGCAGGAAAAGTTGCGTGAACGCGGTGTGGTGCGCGTCTCGGTACGCCAGTTGCAGGATAAGCCCATCCTGGGGGTACTCAACCTGCAGCAAGGCACCTCGCGCTACTATCAGGGCGAAGAGGTGTTCCACTTTCTGCAACCCTGGCTGCACACCCTGGCCGCCCGCGTCGTGGAGAAGCGCAAACCGCTTTACCGGCTCGATCCTGCCGACTGGGAAATCCGCGTCATCGCCCAGTTTGGCACCGATAAACGCCTGCCCAAAGCGGCCTTTCCGGGTCTCGCCATCCCACAGATGCACCGCGTCTTTGCCATGGGGCGCTCGCTCGATGTGCATGGTTACACGGCCATTCAAGGCGAACCAGGAACCGGGAAGACAAGGCTCGCTGCGGCCTCGGCAGCGCGACAGGCTTATCGCTGGCGACACCGCAACAGCGAGTTTGCCGGTTCCCTCCAACCAGCCTGGATCAGCGGCCTGCGCCGTGCATGGCTCAAAAACCCGGCCACGCTCGCCATGCTGGGATTGGAGCCGGTGTATGGTCGCCGCAGCAAAGGGGAATGCGGTGGGAAAGGACGCATCATCCTTGACGCCCCCTCACAGCAGATTGTGGCCTATCGTGACCGGACAGGCAAGCTGATCGCCCCGGAAGATGCAGGCCCACAGGCGCTGCCGGTGCTGGTGACGACCCCGCTCAAAGTGACCAAAGAGTATGGCAAGGAGATCCAGGCAGCCTACCCGCAAGCTGAGGTGGTCAGCATCGAGTCGCACCGCGATATCCCCCGCTGGCTCGAACGCTGTGCCACCAGTCACGCCCCCGTCGTGTTTGGCATCTTCTCGCACTCGACCACCCGCGCCTTCGGGCGAGAATGGCAGCCGGTGGTACGAGAGAAAACGCACGTGAGCCATGTGCCGGTGCTGGACCCCGATCCAGAGCTGCTGGACTCGCTGGAAGAGGTACGCGACAGCAGACGCCGCCTGATCGGCTACCGTTTGCAGGGGTCGGATGAACTGCTCACCAAAGCCATCCCCGTCTCGTACTACTACTGCCCCGATTGCGCTGGCCGCATCGACGCGATACCTGGACAGGCCAAACAACCCGATGAGGAGAAAGAGAGGAAAGAGCAGCAGGCCACAGGAGTGATCAAGGTGGTTCAGGCTCCCGACGCGGAGGAGGAAAAGCGCAGCGAACCGGTGACCAGCCTGGGGTGGTTCCGGCAAAAGCAGCGCTGGTGCAAATGCCCTACCAGCCGCCGCACCCTGGAACGGCGCGAGCGCGGCAAGCCTCCCCTACGAACCCCACTCTGGACAGATGACCGGCTCAAGGCCACCAACCGCAAATACCCCCAATGCTCCTTTGCCGCGTGGTCACAGGCCCTGACAAGTCTGAATACCACTGCCGACCAAACGGAGCAACAGCTTTCCACAAGAGAACTGGCTGAGCGCGTGCGTCGCGATGAAGCCCTGCTGCAACGACTGATCGCGGTGGCTATGCAGGAGAGAGCCATCTGTGCTTGCCTCATCGAGGAGGCCCAGGACAGAGAACCTGCTCTGGTTCGCCTGATGGAGTCGGCGCAGCGACAGGAGGCAGCGCTTGCGAGCGTTCTCATGCGAGCAGTTCGGCGAGAAGAAGGACTCCTGGAGAGCCTGACCGCAGAAATTGCCGGAGACGAAGACCGCCTCACTCACCTGCTGATTGAACTGGCCAGACGCGACTGTGTCTCCCTCCACAATCTGGTCCCATCCCTTGCCGGGAGTGAGGCCGAGGATGTGCTGCTGCCTCTGGTGGAGGAGGTCCATCGCACTGAGGCCGAGATTGAACGTCACCTGATAGGGGCAGCCCGGCGCGACCAGCGTCTTCTGCTGCACCTGATTGAACTCAGCAGACCTCTCATCAGCTGGCATGCTCCCTTCTTCCGCACGGCCTTTGAGCAGGCGCAGTTTCCAACTGCTTCTGCTTCGCGCAAAAGCGGACAATCTGCTGCGCGAGGCCTGCGTCTCTCCGTTGCTGATGATGGTCCCATCGTAGTGGAGGAGCCTGACCGGGATGCAGCGGAGACGTATGATGCAGTCAGGGACGATGAAGGCGCTGTCGTTGCCTACCAGCTCGGCCAGCGCGGCAGAGTGCTCGTTCCCATCTATGGTGTCCGCAGCAAGTGCATCATCGGCTATGCGCACGAGGGTCAGCTGATCACGAAGAAGACCCGCTATGGCTTTCGCCAGCCTCCTGCTGATAGTTTTAACCCGTACCAATACCTCTACGACTTTTTCCGTGGCTGCGTGGCCCTCTCCATTGTGGACGAAAGCCACAACGGGCGAGGCCGTGACACCGACATTGCCCATGCCCATCACCTGGCGATGCTGTCAGCACAGTCGCGGGAACTCACCAGCGGCACTCATTACGGCGGAGACGTGCTCGGATTCTTTCACTACTGGTTCCGCTACGTGCGACGTGAAGTCGCGTGAGGAATTGCTCTGCACAGCAGTAATGTTGCGAAGGAGCCTGCTGTCCCATCAGCAGTACCCTAGGCGGTCATGCGGCGAGGTAACGAGCCGTAGAAAGCCCGCTGACAATGGACCCTCAGCCGTCAGGCTGGTATTGATCCCGTAAGGGAGCAGTATCTCTGCGAGCGTGACGCGGAGCAGGGGCTAGGGTTGGAAGGTATGGTCAACACAGGTGAATGCTTCATAAACGTCGTTAACCAGAACAAGCCAAAAACGCTGACAGGCTTGAGCCAAAAAGGCACTGTGGTGGGTACAGGAGGTGTAGCGTCTCCTGTCATGGGCAACAAACACCACCGGCGAAGTAGAGCAGACCTAACCCTTCCATTGTTTCTCACACGAAACACGGTAAACCCGTAACCCTCCCGACAGGGTAGGTAGCCGCAAGGCGTGCCAATGGGGTTGCGGGCAGAGGAAGATGGAAAAAGCGAAGGCCGCCCTGTAATGGGACGGATAGGGATTGAGCGGCAACGCGACATCATCCCACGCGAAAGCGGGCAGACTTCCATCGGGTCTTTCATCACGAGATCGTTTGACTAACCGACAAAGGAGGCAAAGCAGATGTCGGCAGAACCTACTGTTGGTGCGGCCTCCCACGACCTGGGAGACTGGCACGCCATTGATTGGCACAAGACACACCAGAACGTGCGTCGGCTCCAAGCCCGTATCGTGAAGGCAACTCAAGAAGGCAGATGGGGCAAGGTGAAAGCCCTGCAACGCCTGCTGACTCACTCGTTTAGCGGCAAAGCACTTGCCGTGAAGCGAGTGACGGAGAACCAAGGCAAAAGGACAGCCGGGGTAGACGGGCAAACCTGGGATACCCCACAGAAGAAGGCAACGGCCATCCACTCGTTGCAGCAACGGGGCTACCGACCTCAGCCACTGCGACGAGTGTACATCCCGAAGAGCAACGGCAAGATGCGACCTCTGGGCATCCCGACGATGAAAGACCGAGCAATGCAGGCCCTCTACCTGCTGGCGCTCGAACCCATCGCCGAAACCACCGGCGACCCGAACTCGTATGGGTTCCGCACCGGACGGTCAACGGCGGATGCCATCGTGCAGTGCCATACCGACATGAGCCGAAAGAACTCCGCCGAATGGGTGCTGGAGGGCGACATCAAGGCGTGCTTTGACAAGATCAGCCATGCGTGGCTCCTGGCCCACATCCCCATCGAGAAGGCCATGCTCCGCAAATGGCTGAAGGCCGGATACATGGAGCGACACGTCCTCCACCCAACTGAGGAAGGCACGCCACAGGGCGGGTTGATCTCCCCTGTGTTAGCCAATATGACGCTTGATGGGCTGGAACAACGCCTGCGGGACATGTTCCCCTCCGCGCACGCCTACCAAAAAGCCCATATCAACCTCGTGCGCTACGCAGATGACTTCATTGTCACCGGCAGAACGAAAGAACTGCTTGAACAGGAGGTCAAACCCGTAGTGGAACAATTCATGCGCGAACGGGGGCTCTCCCTCTCACAAGAGAAGACCCACATCACGCATATTGAGGACGGGTTTGATTTTCTGGGTCAGCACATCCGCAAGTTCAACGGCAAAGTGCTGACCATGCCCTCCAAGAAGAACGTGAAAACCTTCCTGGACAAGGTGCGGAAAATCATCAAGGACAACAAAACTCTCTCGGCTGGGAAACTCATTGCACGCCTCAACCCGATCATTCGTGGGTGGGCCAGCTATCACCAGTTCGGAGCGAGTAGCGTGACCTTTCACGACGTGGATCACCAAATCTACCAAGCGTTGTGGCAATGGGCCAAACGGAGACACCCGAACAAGTCGAAACGATGGATACGGAAGAAATACTTCCACACCGTCGGCCAACGACAATGGGTCTTCAGTGGAGAGCGGAACGGGCAAATCTCTCGCCTGTTCTGCGCCGCCAGTGTGCCAATTCAACGGCACATCAAGGTCAAAGGAGAAGCGAACCCCTTCGACCCGGCCTGGGAAGTCTACTTCGAGAAACGCCTCGGCGTCAAGATGGCAGGCAACCTGAAAGGGCGAAAACAGCTCCTCCATCTGTGGAAGGAGCAAAACGGCGTCTGCCCGATCTGTAACCAGAAGATCACCGAACTGACGGGATGGCACAACCATCACATCGTGTGGCGAGTCCTCGGCGGAACCGATCGAGCAGAAAACCGCGTCCTCCTCCACCCCAATTGTCACATGCAAGTCCATAGCCAAGGGTTATTCGTTGAGAAACCGCGTCCCGCAAGGGGCGACCGAAAGGCTTGAGCCGTATGAGAGGAAACTCTCACGTACGGTTCTTAGGGGGCTGAAGGGTGGTAACACCTTTCGGCTACCCGACCATCCCCAGTTCTGGCTGCGCCTGGGCTTTGGCTGGAACGATGCTGAGCAGGCCCTCTCGCACTACGGGGTGATCCAGGAGTGGACGAAGGAGTTTGAAAGCGATGCGCGCCGGGGCAGCGGAAGAACCGATGTACGCGTGAGTACCATTGCCGCTCCAGGGCTTTCAGCCAAGCTCATCCCAGGGCTGCTGGAAGACCTGAGCTACCTCACGGTGCTGGATGTGGGAGCGCATATGCCGCCCAAGACCGAGATCCCAAAGGGCATTTCGATGGTGGATGACCACCTCGAAGAGACGGTCAGGGAGGCCGAGCAGGCTCGCGCACAGCTTCAGCGACAGCTTACAGAGATCCAGCAGGAACGCCAGGAGGTGCTGCGAACCAGCGAGGGGGTGGAACAGCAGGCGTTGCTGGCGGAAATCGAGGCGCGGGAACGTGAGACGCGGCAGATGCTTGAAGAGGCCGAGCGTCGCCTGATCGAGGTGCGAGACTGGGCCAGCGAGCGTGATCTCTCCCGGCACTACATCGCGCTGGTCAAGCGACTGGAAGAGCTGGCGCAGAAACGCAATAACGCTGCCCGACTGGCGCAAGGGACGGTGCCGCGCTGGTTTGCTGCACTCCCCTGCGAATCGCCTTTTGAGGTGTGGCAGAGTGAGCGCACCGATTGGGGCGACAAACTGGAACCGGAACTGATCGTGCGTACTCCAGTGCTGGCCTGGGATCACGTCTACCCGATGGAACGCTGGCTGATTGAGACCGTGCGCAAGGAACTGGCCGAGGGACGCCGGAGCATGGTGTATTTCGAGCAGAACGCGGTGCGCAGTATGGCCCGCCGACTGGAATGGGTGCTGAGCGAGTTCAAGCCCTGGACGCTGCCCAACGGCGTCGAGGCCGAAGACCGGCAGCAGGCCATCATCGAAGCTGTGCAATCAGGCCGTCATGTGGTCATCGTTCCCTACCGGCGGGTAAATGAGGGCCTCAACCTGCAGACGGCGATAGATACCATCATCTGGTATGAGCTTGCCATGAACCTCTTCATGTACTTCCAGGCCTCGCAACGGGCGTGGCGACTGGGCAAGCAAGAGGAGGTGCGTGTGTACCTGCCGTTCTACGTCGGCACAGCGGCCCATACCAAGCTGCGCAAGCTGGGCGGCCAATCGGGGGCGGCAGCTGCCTTTGCAGGCGAACCGGCCAAAGGCGAGCTGATCAAACACGTCGGAGCCGATCAGACCACGCTGGCGCGGCTCTCGGCCAGTTTGGAAGAGGATGAGGCGCTGCTGGGGGTGGAGACACTCATGCAAACCGATGACCTGGCGGAGATCGAAGCGGCCTTCGCTCGTCGTGATCAGGAACTGCGAGAAGCTCTCAAGCGTGGACGCCAGTGGTTTGGGGTAATGGACACACTGCCTGAACGTCTCGCCACGCTCCTCGCGCAACAGGCACCAGATGTCTGGGCAACGGCTCCATCACCCATCTACCTGCAAGCTGAAGAGACCTTCATGCAAGAAGGGGCAGCTGTCGCGGATGGAGAAGTCGCCGCACCCACAATCTCCTCTATGGCTGAAGAAGCTATGCAGTGCCAGCCCTCTTCAGCACCTGAGTGTCCTGTGGAAGCGACTTCCCTGAGCCGTGTTGAGCCAGAGATCGTGAAAGAGACTGTTGTGGTCGAGAAGGCAATGACGCAGAAGCTGCCAACCCGTGCAAAGGTCGCCGTCTTTGGCTGCGAAGAGGACATCAGGTTGGCGCGCACCCGTCGCTCGACCCGCCCACGACGGACAACGCCTCGTCCGAAGAATCGCACACAGGTCAAGGACATTCCCGCCTTCGTGTCCCAGGATGCGATAGCGACGCCGCCAACCGCACCCACCCCTCTGTCTTCTCTGTGGGATCTGCTGACCTCGACACCAGACGAAGGCGAACCCTCCGGTGTCGCCAGTTCTGTCCTTCCTCCGATGCCCGTGCCTTCACAAAGCTCGCTGTGGGAATGAGCGGGCTGATGCGCGTGGGAAGGTAGTAACACCACTTCATCTTCTTGCCTTCCTTGTAGTGTTGTAACGTCTTTCCCCTGTTTCTCCTCATCTCTCACTGCCCGGCAGAACCGATGCCGGTCTCCTGCCAGACCTCCCTCATGACGCGACGGAGTACAACCATCACTGTCAGGAGGCACGGGCGATGAGGCGAGAAACAGGGGCGTTTTCCTGCTCACCGGAAGAGGTGAGAGAAAGGACTTTCTTCGATGACAAAACTCACCCAAACCCTGCTGCTGGAAGAAGCCACGCAGCAGGCAGACGAGAAACTGCTGACCCTGATGCGACGGCTGGGTATTGAGGTACTACCCGCCCACGAAACGATGGTATTGCCACTCGAACGCATCATCGTTCCTGGCGCGCCCCTCATTGCTCGCCTTGCCTCGCCACTGGTGAAGAGCATCAAGAAGGTGGGTATCTTGCAGGCTCCAGCGGTCGTGCTTTGTTCTGGCACAGCGTTGGACGATCCGCAGGCCACCTTTGAAGTGGTGATGGGACGACGGCGCGTGCTGGCGGCACGTCAGGCCGACCTGACTGTCATCAAATGTGAAGCCTACACCTCTGGCACCCCACAACTGAGCGCGCTGCTGGCTCTCATCGAAAACGAGCAACGCTCGGCAGCCTGGATCAAAGAGGTGGAAGACCTGCATCGGCTGATCGATGAGGGCGTGGGTCTGAGTATCGACGACCTCGCCGAGTTCGGCTTTCACCGTGGTTCCCTGGCCGAACGCTTGAAAATGGCCCAGTTGCCGCAGCCCATTCTCACCCAGATCTTCGCCGGTCGACTCAGTCAGGACGTGGCGCGCAAAATCGCCCGGCTCAATCCCACCCAACAGGCAAGGATCGCGCAACTGGCCCTGGCAGGGGAGGAGATTACGGCTGAGGCGGTGAAAAACGCCTTGCGCCTGCAGGTCAATAGTGGCTTTGCCCCACTCCAGACGGCACTGACTGAGGCCTGGGAGACGTTACCCGTCACGCATGTGCATGAGCAGGAAAGGAATGGGCAGCAGCCCACTGGACAAGGGAGTGTACCAGCAGGGCCAGATGGAGCAGCACCATCGTCTTCACCTGAGCTGGCACACGTGCTGGCGATGCTCCAGCGCTTTGAGCCACAGACGCGCATCAATCCGGCTCTCAGCCGTATCAGCACCTTGACCCAGGTGCTGATCAAAGAATTGCAGATTGTCTTACGGCAACCAGGCTGTCTGATTGCCGCTGAAACCACCCCAGACAGAGAAGGAGAAGTCAACCATGTTTGAGATCGATTTTCCCAGAGCCATTGCCGACGAGCGAGGCTGTGGCGACCGCGAGCCTGGAGGCGTATACGCCGAATCAGGGCTGAGTCCCTATGGTCGCCCCATCGAGTCCTTTCTCTTCGATCCCCCACTGCCCGTACCCGATGGTCTCGATTTGGTGAATAAGCCCACACTGTGGCAGCGAGTGGACCCGCTGTCAGGCGAGCCTATGCTTGATCCCGAGACCGGCAACCCCATTTACGACCTGCTGATCCACATCGGAGCGGAACACTACCCTGAAGCGGTGGACTACATTGAGGAGACGCGCCGGCTGGGAGCCTCGCGCCGCCTCAATCCCAATCTCGACCTCTCCAGGCTCTCGCGTCTGAGCCGCATGTTGCTGGCCCATCCACGGGCCATCATCGCCTCCTGGCGCGAGCTGACACCCCCCGAACGGTGTAAAAAGAAGTTCGCCTATCACGACCAGGCCTTCTACACCGCGTTCTATCGCGACCTGCTTGGGCAGGGTGAGAGCCTCGATGCCACCCACGATGAGGAGCGCATTGGTCCCTGCACCTTCAAATTGTATGAGGTGCTTGCCAGGGAAGAGGCCATCGAGGTCTTTGAGCAGGAAGGAGAGTACCCCCTCTGCCTGCGTCAAATCGGCAGCACCATCTACGAACACAGATGCAGCGGGGAAGAGGTGACCGCCTGGGAAGAAGGCTTCATCCTTGGCCTGCCGATTACCGGCATTGCCCTCATTCAGTACGCCGATGGCTCGGTCAATGAGAAGGCGAAGGAGAAGCTGCTGGCGGGCATGGAGCAGAATGGGGCCATGTCGCTCCTTTTCTACGAGACGGAGCAGTGAGATTTCACGCAGGGCGGCAAGGGAGAGCCTTGCCGCCTTCGCTTTCGAGCAGAATAGCAAGGAGTCCGTATGCAAACAACAGCTTCTACCACAGCACAGCAGCAACCAGCTTCCCAGAATGAAACGACCACAGCGGTGGCGACCGATGGACAGACCTCTGCTGCAACAACGGCGCAGACAGCACCATCTGTACCAACTGGATCACCACCCTCACCTTCCACGCCAGCGACCAATGGACAGGGATCCGGTGAAGACCTCTACGACTATCGCAAGTGTACCGTCTTCATCGTCGTCCAGTTGCGCCCGGAGGTGGAGGTGGGCCAGCCACGTCAGGTCTTGCTGAGCGTGCAAAATGGCGTCTCGAACAAGGAGGACATGCCCCTCTATCGCCTGCTTTCGGAAGAGCAGCTGGGAGGCCCCTTTCCCCCAGCATTGGCCGCGCTGCTTGAGGAACTGCAGCAGCAGTTGCCTCAGCGCAAACAGCGCCATGACGAGCGGCAGGAAGCAAAACGTCGGCAGGAAGCGGAGCGAGCCAGCAGAAGCCAGGCAGGCAAAGCGGCGCAGAGAACGGCCCAATCTGCGACAGGGACGAGAGCAGCCACCAAACAGCCGCCTGCATCGGTGGCCAGCGCTGTGCCACCGCTTCCCCCGACAACCAACAACCCGATCCCCAAACAAGAGCTTCAGCAAGGCGGGTTGTTCGACGAACTCTAGCTCATCGATCAATCCTCTTGTATCAAGACAATGTACAACCAACAGCAAATGAAAGGAAAAACGAATCTCATGGCAACGGTCAAAATTGAAGGCCAGGAATACCAGATCGACGACGCCATCGCCAATGGTGGGGCCAGCGTGGAGGAAAGTGACCGCATCCTGCGTGATGCGCTGCGGCCAAACTTCGAAATCGCCGCCGGAGCCACCTTCCAGCGGGAGACACGGGACGGTCAACTCATCATCACACTCGTCAAGAACCCTGGCCCAAAGGGAGCGCAGCCACTGCTACAACGACTGCTCGATGCGCCCGAATCGCTCAATCCGGCGCTGGTCCTGGCCTGTGAAATGCAGCTGGAGGAAGCGCGCAGCGCACTCGATCTTCCGGCTCTGCTGGCGCTGCAACCCCGCCTTGAGGCTGCGCTGGAGGATGGGATGGCTGAGGAGAAGCACATCGCCGCCACACTGCGCGTTCTGATTGCTGCACCGGCAGTCGCCAGCTCTGATGTTCCTCCTGGATGGTAGGAGCAACGCTGCTTGAGAATGCTCGCCAAAGGCCGCAAGGACATGCTGACCGCTTGCCCTTGCGGCCTTTGTGTCATGAATGAGGGTTGAAGTTGTGCGAGAAGAAAGAAAACAGGAGGTGAAAACATGCTCCACACCCGCATCTCGCTTGAGCGTCTGTGCCGCTACCGGCTACCCACAACCTTCGCTGAGGCCGAAACCTACCTGCGCTGGCGACGCGAGACGCTCCATCTGCTCACCATCTACCAGAGGTACTTTCCTGACGACTTCCCACAAGAGTGGGCGCTGGATCAGGAAAAATTGCTGCCAGCCTCAGCAGACACCTATAGCGAAAGCGAACTGAGCTGCCTCAAACTGATTGAAGCCCGTCTCTTCCCGTTTGCCCTCGACCATCTGCTGGAATGCTGTGAGGAAGGTGAACGCCCTTCAACCATTCCCCTCTGGTCCTTTGGCATTGATCTCTGGAACCCGCCGCTGCAAGATCTCTCCCCTGGCTGGCAACTGCTCTTGCCGCTTGTTGAGGAGATCGAGGACGAACTGGACCTGGATGCCGATGTCCTCGATGCGCTCCAACAGCTCGAACGAAGCCATCGTAGGCTTTCTTTGTCACAGTTGGAGACCCTGTGCCAGCAGGTCGAGGCTCCGCTCGCGTATCTGCCGGTGGCTCTGCGCATGCTGGAACACTCGACGGGGAATGCGTTTCTGGATCCGACTGATGAGATGCCCTGCGAAGACCTGTTCTGGGAGCTGGCAGATATCGAGCTACTGGCAGAACACTGGCGAGAGGCCGAAGTCATGATGCAGCAGGCCGAGCAGTTGACGGAATGGTTGGCTGCCGAGCCGACCCGCTTGAGAAAGGTGATTGATCTATGGAACAACGCTTTGGGTTAGAAAAGACAGGGGCGGAACCGCAAGCCAGTCTGCTCCTGCGGCACCTGGCGTCCCATGCTACCTACGACGCGGCGCTGCTCTTTACACAGGGGCAGTACCTCTTCTACTCCCATCACGGTGGTGCGCTGCTGTGCAAAGGCGTCTCGGCACAAACGTTGCGCGCGGCCTTTGTGGAGGAACCGGTGGACAGTGGCTGGCTGCCGACAGGGGTGATGCGTTGGGGCAGTGGTCCAGCTGGAACCTTCATCGTGAAGTTCGTTGCACCTGCCCTCCACACCCTGCACCTCTCCGCCCACGACCCCTCACAACCCCGCGTGATTTGCGTCCCGCTTCCCGGATTGGTGTTTGCTGGCGTACACAGCACCTACTATGTCTGGGCGCTGCGAGAAGACAGGCTCCTACCGGCAGCCACCCTCTATCGCGCCCCACTTCCCAATGTCGCGTCCGACGGCCACATCTGCTTCGGCAGCAATCACGCACCCGCCGTGTCGTGGGAGACGCTCGATGTCGCCTGGCGGCTCTTCATCGACTCGCCCTTCAACGCCGATATGGTGGGCGGCAAATCGGCCACCTTTGCCCAGGATGTGCGTCACCAGTTGCTCGCACTGGCTGCAGCAAAGGCAACGACCTATCCAGTAGACGACCTGCGTCCCCATGCCGAGGGTTTCTCTCTGAGTGAGCCTGCCGCCATGCAAACGGTGGAGGATGTGGTCGAACGTTACCTCTTGATGAAAGGAAGGCCAAACATTCGATGAAGCTGAAACTCGTTGAGCACATGTTTATGGAACAGGAAACGCTTCCTCCCATACCCTGGCCCTACGGCTACCTCGTCGCGCACAACGGCGTCTTCGTCTGGGCCAGGCGCGATGGACTTGAAGCCCTCATTCCCGTCGCGACCTGTACCATTGCCGGCCTCTATCCGGTCGAACCCTATGTACGCCTGCATTACCCGCCGGTCGATGCCGCGCTGGTGAGGGAGATGCTGCAACGCGCCAGAAACGCACACGCAGGCGATGGTCGGCTGGTGGAGATGCTTTTCTACCTGAAATGGGAGACAGAACGGGGCTGGCAACTCATCGTTCCCATACAGGAGCAAGAGGCTATGCGCGTGAGACCGGTGGTGGCGGCGCTGGATACCGCCTCCTACGCCAACACGCTCATTGAAGTCCACTCTCACCAGCGCATGTCAGCCTTCTTCTCCTCGACCGATAGCGCCGATGAGCAGGGCTTCCGGCTGTATGCTGTCCTGGGCAAGCTGGATCCCGATGCGCACGAGGCAGAGATTCGCCTGCGCGTCGGCGTCTATGGACACTTCTTTGAGCTACCCGCCACAGGCATCCTCTCGCTGCCGGAGGGCGTCACGGATTGTGCCACGCATGAGGAGGGTGAGCTATGGCAGTGGAAAGAGGGAGAGCAAGATGAAGGAGCTTGATCTGAGCTATCAACAGGCGCTGCCCGTACTCTCCTTTCAGACCGAGCGACTTCACATCCTCGTGGTTGGCCTGGGGGGAACCGGCAGCTTTCTGGCGCGCCACGTGGCCTGCCTGGTCTCATTGCTCGCGGCAGCCGGGAAAAAGGCGACGTTGACCTTCATCGATCCCGATAAGGTCGAGCCGGTCAATCTTCCGCGTCAGCATTTCTGCCCGGTGGAAATCGGGCGCTACAAGGCCGAAACGCTGGCGATGCGCTACGCCCAGGCCTTTGGCATCGAGATTGCCTGCATCCCTGAGCGCTTCTCGCCGGAGATGGTGCATGGGGAATGGAGGAGCCTGACGATCCTGGTCGGCTGCGTCGATAACGCCGCGGCGCGTGTGGCCATGGGACAGGTGCTGACCGCCAACGAACCCCTGGCCGCCAGTCAGGGGAGCAGGGTTCCGCACCTCTGGTGGCTTGATCTGGGCAATGGCCTGGACTTCGGACAGGTCTTACTCGGCTCAACCGCGAGCGTGGAGGCGCTGGCCTCAGCCTTCGCCATCTCTGGCCTGCCTTGCTGTAGCCTGCTGCCTTCCCCACTTTTGCAGGAGCCCGGACTGCGCAAGCCGCGACCGGAGGAGCAGGAAGGCCACAGCCTCTCGTGCGCCCAGTTGCTCGCCGCCTCCGCTCAGGCTATGACGATCAACGCGGCCATGGCTGATGAGGGAGCCGACTACCTCTACCGCTTGCTCATCACTGGCGACCTCCGAAAATTCGCCACCTACCTCGACCTGCCCAGTGGGACGAAAAAGTCCCACTACACCACGCCAGAGACGCTGGCAAAGGTCATTGGTCGAGACCCCTCATTTTTCCTGCCTTCCTCTGCCTCTCTTGTGTGAGTGAGTAGAGACACGTTCCACTCCATCAGGACGCAGATGCCGTTCTGCTCTCCGCCGAACATGTCGGCGGAAAGGCGTGATCCTCAGTTCCTGTGCCGCCTATGCACGTGCATGGGCGGCCTTCTTCTTGTTCAAACGAAGACTTCCAGAAAGGACGACACACTCATGACGACGTATGCACAAACCCTGTTGAACACCACCGTTGCCAGTACCAGCCAGGAAGAGGCTGATCTCAAACTCACCTGCAAGCAGGAGGATCTGGCCCGTGGCCTCTCGATCGTCAGCCGGGCCATTCTGACCCACAGCACCGTTCCCATCCTGGCCAATATTGAGGTGGCGACTGAACGCGGGCGCTTGCGCCTCTCGGCCACCAATCTGGAAATTGGCATCCAGTGCTGGATCGAGGCCCAGATCAGCCAGGAAGGGACTACTGCCCTTCCCGCTGACCTCTTGACGAGGATGGTCAGCTCCTTGCCACAAGGGGTGATGGCGCTCACGCTTCCCAGAGGCTCACAGACGCTCAACCTGACGTGCGCAGGCAGTGTCTCCAATATCCGGGGCGTGGACCCCAGAGAGTTCCCGGTGATCCCTGGCGTGGAGGGAGAGCAAGGGGTATCCCCTCACGTCATTGACGCGGGGCAACTCAAAACCATGATTGGGCAAGTGGCCTTCGCTGCCGAGACGGCGACCACCTTTCCGGTCATGACGTGCGTGTACGCGCAATTTGGCACGGAGACGCTCACCTTTGCCGCCGCCAACACGTTCCGGCTGGCTGAACGGATTGTCTCCTTGCCGGGGAGTAGTACCGCGCCGCTCTCGGTGCTGATCCCCGCACGCAACCTGCTGGAACTGGCGCGCATCCTCCCCTCGCAGGGAGCGGTTCAGATCGTGGTCACCCCGCAGCGCAACCAGATCGTCTTTCACAGCGAGCAGGCCGAACACGTGACCTTTGTGTCTCGCTTGATCGAAGGAACCTACCGAAACTACCAGCAGATCATACCCAGAGAACACACGACCCGAGCGGTAGTGGAGACCAGGGCCTTTGCCGCCGCCATCGGGCGTGCCGCCCTCTTTGCGCGTGACGAGATGAAGAGTGTGCGCGTCACGCTGGCGGAGGCCGAACATGGCATGCTCTCAGCAACGCTCACCGTCGAGGCCGATGACGCGGACATGGGCAATCATGTCAGCACCATTGTCGCTGAGGTGACTGGCCCCGCCCAACAGATCATCTTCAATGTGAAGTATCTGGCGGAGGCGCTCGACCACATCGAGACGCCCCAGGTCGCGCTGGAACTCACCAGACCAGGACGACCTGCCGTACTCAAGCCAGTGAGCGAGATGGCCTACACCAGCATCGTCATGTCGATGAACACGGCCAAAAAAGCCTGACCGAAGCCTTGACAACAAACCCTGGTGCGCCTGCTCACGCTGATAGCTCACCTCGCGTCTCTTCCACGCCGACCACATCTCAGCTCAGCGCATGAGCTGACACCGAGTACATCAAGGAACCCCGGCAACGCTTGCCGGGGTTCCTGTTTTTACAAGGAGGTACAATGACACTTCTATCGGAACAAAGAATCATCTCGAACAGCTCATCCAGCCGCATCATCCTGGGGATCGACCCCGGCCTCGCTCTTGTCGGCTATGCGCTCATTGTCGAGAGACAGGGCGCACTGACTTCCCTTGCCTGCGATGTCATTCGCACGCCCGCCAACACGCCGTTCCCTGAACGCCTGCAGATGATCTATGAGCAACTCACCGTTCTGCTGGCGACCTATCACCCCGACGAAGCGGCAGTGGAATCCCTCTTCTTCGGTCTGAACAAAAAGACCGCCATGGCCGTCAGCCAGGCGTGTGGCGTCACGATGCTGGCGCTGGCCAATGAGGGGGTTTGCATCGCCGAATATACCCCTTCGCAGGTCAAGATGGCGGTGACGGGGTACGGCAACGCCAAAAAGGACCAGGTTGGGGAGATGGTGCGTGTGATCCTGGCCCTCCCCGCTGTTCCCGATCCTGATGATGCGGCCGATGCCGCTGCCGTGGCGATCTGTCACGCCCATAGCTCGGTCTTGCGTTCGCTGATGCCATCGCTTGAAAGGCAAACATGCTCTTGACGAGAGAACATGCGCCTCTTGCCTTATTCCTTCCAGAGCGAAGGCAAGGGCAGGCATGTGATGGCATTGCCGATGATGAACTTCAAGAGACTGGCAGCTTAGCGAGCCAGTCTCTTTGTGTTTTGTGAGGAGAAGAAGCATGAAACTACTGCGAGAACAACTCTACACCTACGGGGCCCGCACCCTCTCAACGACTGAACTCGTCGCGCTCATCTTGTCGACCGGCGCTCATCAGGGTGATCCACTGGCGATGGCCTGCAGGCTGCTGGAGACCTACGGCCTGCAGGGCTTGAGGACGGCAGATGTCCATGAGCTGACCAATGAAGGTCTGAGTAGCGCAAAAGCGGTCTTGCTCAGCGCCGTCTGTGAACTGGCAGTCCGCCTCTCGTCGCCAGAGCCAGGCGAACACATCCAGATTCGGATGCCAGCAGATGCCGCGATGCTCTTGAAGCCAATGATGGCTCATCTCGATCATGAGGAATTCCGCGTGCTGGTTCTCAACACGAAGAACTATGTTGTGGCAAACATCTTGCTCTACCAGGGAACCCTCAATAGCTCCACGGTGCGCATTGCCGAAATCCTGCGGCACGCCATCATCCGCAAATGTCCCAACCTGATCGTGGCTCACAACCACCCCAGTCTTGACCCGGAACCCTCGCCAGAGGATTACGACATGACCAGGCAGTTGGTGGAAGCCGCCCGACTTCTCGACCTGGAACTGCTGGATCATCTGGTGATCGGCGACCCGCACCATGTCAGCTTAAAGGAACGCTTGCTCTGGAAGTGATCAGTCCTGCAATGTCTGCACTGACTGCTCTCAACCACTGCATCTGTCTGAAGCTGCTTGCATTCATCCTCTCGCACTCCTGAGTCTTCCACATGCAACGCAGCAAGAAGTTTCCCCATTGTTGTTGTTCCAGCGACCCCGCTGCTTCGTCGCCAAACTGGTCAGCGGGATCGCCGTTGCTGATGGACAGTTCCATCGAGGTCAGTATACCCCGTTGGAACTGTCCAGACAAGAAAGTGAGTTTTTGTATGGACACTCCGTCCGCACGAGAAGGTCCTCTGGTACTGGTGATCGACGACTCCAAAACCACCCGAAAGATTCTTGAGGTTTGTTTGGACCGAGAGGGCTACAGAGTGATCAGTTATGGAGACCCTATCGAAGCACTTCGAGCTTTGAACGTCCCCAATGCTGCTATCCCCGATATGGCCTTCATTGATATTGGCCTGCCAAGAATGAATGGCTACCAGGTCATGCAGTACCTCAAAGCCCGACCGCAATTTCAACAAATGACCCTCATCGCGCTTTCTGGACGAGATGGTCTCCTCGACCGATTGAAGGCCCGGCTTGCTGGCGCGAAAGAATATGTCACCAAGCCCTTCAAGACGCAAGAGATCGTCGCGCTGGTCCAGAAGTATGCTCCGCATAACGGTGAAGGTGATCGCAACGCTTAAGGGTTACGAAAAGAGTAGGATACATGGCATCCTGGAACGTTACTTCATCCAGGGTGCCAACTCTATCCTCTATGAGATCTGTTTTTTCTACTTCTCAGCTGGCGTGTCCGTGTCGAGAAACTACTGTTAGGCTCTAAATGTAATATTGATCCTGAAACGAGCTAAAGAGCCCATGGGCAACAGAATGAAGTCAGAGGCAGTTTTGAATGTGGATAACTTGTGGATAACTTGTAAGAATACGAGATGATGAGAGAGTCACTATCGAGTAAGACTACCAAGTTCGCTTTCAATTTCGAAAATAAGAGGAAAGCCTCCATTAAACAGCTCCATAATTAAGGAGACTTCCTGAACGAGTTTTCAGGAGTAGACAAAGCTTCTTTTTTCTCTCTCCAAGAACCTGTCATCAGCATAACAGGTTGTCTTTTGACTAATACATATTTTACCTTGATAATCCTTAAGTCATATATGATGATTATGTCAATGGCCTCAAAAACCTGACTCAATTTATCTCATCAGTTCTTCTACTGTAACTTCGTGCTTTCGCTTTATGGAATCTGTCTTACTCACATATCTGTGTTTTGGAGATACGGAATTATCCCCAATGGGAGTAATCTATCACAGTTGAAATAGATGAGAAGAATTAGATGGAACCGAATGGCTGCATATGAACAAATTATCAGGTATACCCTAAAATAAACTGCCGATAAGTTTGATAATTGCAGCATCAGAATTAACAGAGCAATCTAATTGATAATCTATAAAAGAAAATCTAGTCTTCTCTGCTTATATTCTCCTGCTTGTCTTCTAAAAAATTGACAGACTCCTTTACCAGCATGGCTAATCATCCTGGTACAGAGTGATATATTGATCAATTGTTCGTTAGAGGAATTAGTACCAGAACATACTCCTCATTATCCTACTCTTAGGTTTGTAGGTAGAGTAAGGAAGAGATATTCAAGGGGAGCTAGCGTATCAATTACTAGATTCGGAGTTCTTATGTGGTCAGATAACGAGGCTGAAACCGACCTCCTACAATTCGGCTATCTTGCGAATGCTGTCACTCGGCTGATTCAACTGCCTCATCTGCTTCCAACGACGATTGGTGTTTTCGGTGACTGGGGAAGTGGAAAATCTACACTACTCAAAATCATTCACGCCTCCTTCAAAGAAGATAGGAATACTCTATGCATTTCATTCAATGGCTGGCTCTTCGAAGGTTACGAAGACGCGAAAACTGCGCTTATGGGTACTATACTTGATGATCTGCAGGATCGTATCTCTGCTGATCAGACTCTCTTTGAGAAGTGTCAAGGGTTGCTCGGCAAATTGATCAAACGAGTTAACTGGCTCCAGTTGACAAGTATGGCCGGTAGATATGTGATTCCGGCGCTAATAGGCTTGCCTCATCTTTCGTTTAGTCACATAGGACAAGATCTGCATCAGACTTTGCAGGCCCTACCAAGCGCAATTACTCAGCAGGCAAAAGACTTAGAT
The DNA here is from genome assembly GCA_902810755.1 of Chloroflexota bacterium. The sequence continues at coordinate 6,292 of CADDYT010000085.1, read as the reverse complement.
GTTGCGAACGTGAAGCAACTTTTAAGCGAAGTGCCTGATGGCCCAGAGAATATCAGGCGCAATATCCGCGATTTTCGCAAGGACTTTGCCATGCTGCTTGAGAAAGCTGACATTAAGCGACTGGTTGTCTTCATTGATGATCTCGACCGGTGTTTACCTGAAAATATTATTGAAACGCTGGAAGCTATCAAGCTATTTCTGTTTGTACCAGGAACGGCCTTCATCATCGGAGCTGATGAGCGTCTCGTTCAGTATGCGGTGCGGCAGCGTTTCCCAGAGTTACCTGGACCAGAGGCCGAAGTAGGCCGAGATTACCTGGAGAAGTTGATACAGATTCCTATCCGCCTTCCTATTCTCAACACAGCTGAGTTGGAGTCCTATTTGAATCTGCTATTCGCTGAACAGGATCTCTCTAGCTCAGAGCATGCAGCTGCAATAGATCGCCTAAAAAAATTTCTAAATGAGACCAGAGGACAAGCAGTGTCTGCAAATCTCTTCTCCATAGAGCGCGCAAGAATGCTATTTGATGGTGGGAATCTTCCCGGTGCTTTTGAGGCTGACCTCGACTTGGTTGCCCAAATTGGTCCAATCCTTACACCAGGGCTCGGCGGTAATCCGCGCCGGACCAAACGCTTTCTAAATACGCTCATGCTTCGTATGGAGATAAGTGAGAATCGTTGTCTTTCTATCAAACGTCGGGTGCTCGCAAAATTGATGCTGCTGGAGTATCTCAAGCCAGAGTTTTTTCGACAACTTGCGCAGCTCCAAGCCCAGCAGAATGGAATGCCAGAAGAACTTCCGATACTAGAAAAACGCTTGCGAGTCGCGGATCATGCGGAATTGGATGATCGCACGCCAGTACACTCGAGGCAGGCAAGAACAGAAGGAAGTTCGGCACACAGAGAAACGTCAGCGAACGGGACGCATCACGACGTCATGAGCGATGTAGGGAAAGTTCCAGCTAGGAATGCATCCACCCAACAAGTTACAGAGACATTTAAAGCTAGTGACTCGTTGCCCCCGTCCGTGATTGTCTGGCTAGCGGATGGATGGATGCAGGACTGGCTCCGTTCCGAGCCTTCTTTGATTGGAGTCGATCTGCGCCCATATTTCTCTGTTGCCCATGATAAGATTGGCGTCCTTGAAAGTACACAGACACGCCTTAGCCCAGCCGCTGCAGAAGTACTCCGCAAATTGCTGGATAGCAAGCTCCCGACACAGACTCTCGGACTTCACCGTTCTGAACAGCTCAGTGCAGCTGATGCAACTGCTCTCTTTGAAAGCCTCGCGTCGCGGATACGGCAAGCTGAAGTGCTAGATGCAAGCACACCTTTCGAAGTCCTATTCAAGCTGATTGAGCGTCGACCTGATCTCCTGCCACAACTGATAACGCTTTTGGGATCGCTTCCTGAGACGAAACTTCCATCTTCGACAGCCCCAAACCTCCTTCGAGTAACACGTAGTACGCCACTAGAGGCCGTTGGGGTAAGTCTGGTGCAGCGGTGGGTACAGGGAACGAATATAAAGCTTGCTAACGCATCTCGAGCAATTTTGAATCGTCCGCCAAAGTGATGGTCGATGCAGTCATTCCCCTACCAGTTGTCCTTAGTTAAGCCAAGACATTTTCCACCAGTATACTAGTAAAGGAGTTAGTATGGGTACATCCAGTTCTTATTCCGGCCCAACAGGCACAATACCTCTCCTCCCTCGGTGGCCAGAAGATCGGCTAACGCCAGCACCCCCCGATTCCAACACTCCATCGGTATCAGGAGAACCATTCGGATCAGATATCCAAATGTCACTGATTTCCTGGCGGGTACCCAAAACGATACTAAGCCGTCTGGCGAACGGAGTAGGAGTTGGACTGGGCGTTGGAGCACTAGCCTCACTTAGCCATTCATATGTAGAGGCCAGTGGGGGTACTCGTGTAGTCGCGAGCAGTGCTCGCGCTGGTAGAGCTTCATCTGCTCGACTTGGTGGCTTCTTAGCTGATGGAGTACAAAACGGTTTTCAGCAGGCAGCTAGGAATATTGGACTAGAGCCTTTCCTTGGGCATGATGTGGAGTATGTATTGACCGCCTTTATTGACATGATTGCTCCGGATGGGGCACTTCGCGAGGAGGCGGTTGCTCGCGTCGCAATAATTGAAACCTGTACAGAACTTTTCGATCAATATGATGTGGCTAACGACGGAATAGAAGCACTTGACAGAATGGATGCTGACGGGATACGAGCAGTTGTTGCTCTATCCATCACTAATTATGTAAATGTGCGCCTTCAGGAGGAGTTAGTGAATCGCATCGAAAGGAGTACATTAAATGAAGAGGATGCCAATGCGCTGATGCTCGAAATTAAAGATTTTATTGCTAGTGTTGTACAACTCGATCTGAGTGAAATCGATGTACTGGCTCTAGACTGGAACGGCCCTGAGGGTTATCGAGTAGTCGAGCGAATCTACGAAACAGGGTATGAGATGTTGGGAGGGACGGAATGACATGGCATGTTCTCTGTCAACGTGGTTCAGGTGATACGTTTCGACCAACGATTGGGCTTACAGATCAGATACTCGAAGTACCATTCGGCATACCGGGTCATGAACAAACCGTCCAGTGTTCAATGAGAAGCGTATTGGAGCAGTATGGTCTTATGCTGAGCGAAACCGCTGAAGATTTGCTTGTAGTCGCCATCACGGCGTATGCCGCGGATGCACGCGTTCCTCGGCGCTACGCTTATGACCGTTGGACGAGGGACTTTGTGCTGCATCTACCAGTAAGCCACCTTGAGCAGTGGCAGCGGGTGTTACCAGCACTGGAGCGATTACTTTCTTTTCTTACTGGTGACCACTGGATAATTCAGCTACGTCCACTAGTTAACAGCGCAGTAACCGGCCTCGTTCCGTTGCAAAAGAGTTTATGGACTTCTGCCCCCTTGATAGCAGAGTGCGTATGTCTGTATTCTGGAGGGCTTGACTCCTTCGTTGGTGCTCTGGATCAACTATCATGCCGGAACTCAGTAGTGCTGGTTGGACACTATGGTTCTGGACAAGGACCGACATGCATTGCTCAACGTCACGCCATTGCGGCGCTCAGACGACGTTATAACGATGTGATTGCACCGTATCTTCGATTTTGGGTCGCTCCACCAAAGATTGCTCTGGGAGTGTCAGAGATCACGACAAGAGGGAGGGCAATTTTGTTCCTTGCACTTGGCACTGTCATTGCTGATGCGATCAAGGCTACGCAACTTATTGTACCGGAGAATGGGCTCATTTCGCTCAATGTCCCGCTTACGACCTCGCGAATAGGCAGCTTTAGCACTCGATCAACTCATCCACACTTGAAGCACCTTTTCCAGGAAATTTTGCTGTCCCTAAATATGAATGTTGAACTTACCTTTCCTTACCATTTCCAAACAAAAGGGGAAATGCTACAAAATTGTGCGGATCAGAAGACGCTTCGAGCAAATATTGCAGAAACAATGTCATGTGCACATCCTGGTGCAGGTCGTTTTTTAGGAACGAAAGTAGCTTACCAGCACTGTGGTTATTGTTTGCCATGCCTTGTTCGAAGAATGTCAATCAGATCCTTTATGGAGGATACTACAACATATCGGATCGAAGATCTGCGAACGGAACTCACACCTACCAGGCGATCCGATTTGCGTGCCTGTAAGCTGGCGCTTGATCGATATCGCAAGCAACCTCCACGGCTTAAAGACATCTTAATAGCGGGTCCGTTGCACGGAACAGCAGATGAGTTACATGCCTATTTGGATCTCTACCATCGAGGATTAGATGAGTTAGAGCGTTTCCTGACCCAGGTAGCATAACAGATGGGCCAGCCAAAAAATGGCGTATCTTCATGATTCAAACTATCGTGTAGAGATCTATATGCGGATTAATATCATTTATTAAGGAAAGTGTGAAGGAAGGTATTATATTCCTGGCAGCCACGAAGACTTTGTCTGTCTTCTATATTTTATAGAAATGACTCATTGAAGGCAGTAAGCAAGATATGCGGTTGGGCTATCTCTTATGGTTTTAGCCCAACCGCATATCTTGCTCTCATTTCCAACCTACTTCTTGAAACATGGTCGAGGTGAAGTAGATTGAAATTCATTACTGCCACTATCGGAAATTGATACATTAAGCAACATATTATTTAGCACTCCTGAGATTCAGCAAAGAGGATATCAGGCAGGGTGAACAATATCGGGAACAGCATTTCCCGGATCTAAGGCGTAGGTACTCACAAGCCAACCAGTCCCTCCCATCGGTGGATTGATTCCTTGCGTTCCAGGTTGAACACGCAGCAGCAGAACGACCATATGATGAACTCTGGGCTGTTTCGTTGTCGGATCGATCTCTTGGCCCTCTATCCTCTGGCCCAGATGTTGCTGGTCGAGCTGAGACCGCCACAATTGGAAAGAGACATCTACCCAGGCGAACTGTTGCTGTCCCTGTATCTGGAATTTGACTAAGAGCGGTTCTGCGTTTATCACCACCTGAATCAATTGACGCTGCTGAACCGAATCGAAGAGAACATTATTGGCGGCGCGCAGGTCGTTTTGCTCAAAACGGATTTTGGCGGCAGGAGTCAGTAGAAAGGCCGCCGCCGTAAAGGTGCCAGCATGCGACGCTCGCGTTCCCACACTGCGAAAGTCCAGACTCATCTCGCGGTCAGTGAAGGTCCAGGCCGTGCGCTCGGCATCGAGGGCACCTGTGGCTGAAAGACCGGCAGCAGTCCATCCAGCAGGTAACGTTTGTGGTACCCAGTCCAGCGTTGGCGATCCTTGTGCCGTAATCATCGTCGGGGTCGGACTGACTTGCGCTTTTGTAGTAGGTTTATGCGTACTGGCATTCTGGTTTCCTGTCGTCGTTGTAGCCGATGTGGTGATTGTCCTGCCACCTCTGAGAGAGGGTATCGCCTGTGCAAAAACCGTCATTGTGAGAACGGCCAGCACGATCACAATGAAGGTCGAGAGGAGCACAACCCGACGCAGGGGAAACCGACGTAACCGAGACGGGCTTGCTGCTCGAGCCGACGCGGCATCAGAGGGACTTGCTGTTTTCTGAGTGTGCGCTGACAGGGCTGGCATTGCTCCTGAGAGTTGGAATGGGGCTGCAAAAGGCGCACTTCCATCTGTTGGCTCATCATCTACGATGTCGTAGAAGCGATCCTCATACACTTGCTCTGCTCCCGAATTCGTCACATGTGCCTCCTGCTGCGGGTGGGAATCCTGCAGATCTTCGAAGTCATCCTTCCGACCTTTTTCAAGTTCGTTTGCTGTATCCATCAAACATTAGCCTTTCTTCTCTGGTTACTTGCATTAGTGTGATGCAAGCACTGCTCTACTCACACATGCATGTCTCGATACGCACTTATTCAGGAATCAGTCTATCTGACCAGAGCGGAAGGAAAACGGGAAGCTGGCAGGAAGGAAGATGTGATGCAGGCGAGAACAGCTTAAGGAAAACCTGGAAGGCAGCGCCTCTTACGCAACTCCTTCACTCATCTGCACAAGCAGGAAAGCACTGCTCTCAAGCGGGATACCTGGTACCGAGACAGTAAACCTTCTCATTGCAAAGGCCGGTTGCTGGTATCTCGAAAATGTGCTCTTTTCACCCGCCAAATCGGTCATTAAGTGAGGAATTTTTAGTTGACTCTATGGTACATTTGTTCTTGTCCGCACTGATCCTTGATCGAAAGCTGGTGCAAGCAGGGGAGAGGAGAGTATCGCTCTCCTGATTCGCTCAGACGGTTCAGGACGAAGGTGGCTCCCTTGTTGCAGCTCTACTGCGGTTCAGAAACCCGGACTGCCTCTCGCTCATCTGTAGCGGTTGGTGGAATAGCTCGGCAAGCTGGGTTACGGCAGATTATTTATCTGAAAGTCAAAACCTTCAGAAGAAAAGGAAGGCAATGATGAAAGGGAAACGTTTGTGGGTGACAGCCTTATTGCTCATGCTCACCCTGCTCTCGGCTTCGGTGGGCCTGCTGGTCAGCGCCTATGCCTCCGCATCATCGGGTGGCTACCGGCGCATTGCGACTATCACCGGACCGGGTATTCCACCTCATGTGCCAAAGTGGGCCTTCGATATCAGCTGGGTGGATGAGGATAGCCAACGCTACTACCTGGCCGACGCCAGTAACGCCAGCGTGGATATCTTCGATGCCAGAACCAACGCCTTCCTCGGACGCATCCCAGGATTTACGGGCTACCATGGGAGCATCGAGACACAGGGACCGGCAGGCCTGGTCACCGATACCCTCTACCAACTCTGGGTCGGTGATGG
>CADDYT010000084.1 GCA_902810755.1 Chloroflexota bacterium | reverse complement strand
CCTCTATCCCAGCGGCACCACCTGCTCAACGACGAGCGGCCAGACGCAGACCTATGGCGCCAGCTACGATAGCTGGGGCAACATGACCACGCGCACGGCGACCGGCAGTGGCGGCACGACGGCCACCTTCTCCTACGACGGGCAGGATCACCTTGTACGCTGGAATGACAGCAACACCACCACCAACGAAGAGTGGTACCTGTACGATGCTTCCGGCCAGCGCGTCTTGCGCCGCTCACAGACCGGTACTGGCAATAGCAACACGAAATACACCCTCACTGCCTTTAGCCTGGAAGACCATATCTACGACAGAGGGGGCAACAACCTCAACAACAAATATTACTACTATCTGGCCGGTCAGCTCATCGGCCTCAACAATGGCAGCCCCATCTTCCTGTTCACCGATGCCCTCGGCAGTGTCGTCTCCAGCATTACCAACACCGCTAACAGCGCCTCGGTCAAGGGCAACCAGGTCTACGGCCCCTATGGCAACAATCCCTACAGCAAGGGAACGATGGGGACGACGAAAGGCTACACCGGGCAGTATAACGACTCGCTCACCCATCTGGACTACTATGGGGCGCGCTATTATGATCCATTGGTGGGAGTGTTTCTCTCGGCCGATAGCGTGCAGGGCAATCTGCAAGGCATGGATCCCTATGGCTATGTGGCTGCTAATCCAGAGACCAACACCGACCCGAGTGGCTCCTTTGTCATCCCCTCGGTGGAGGGGGCCGGGGGAATGGGGCTGACGACCCTGGAGATCGAAACGGAAGAAGCAGCTACCCAGGCCTCCCTCAAGGCGCTGACGAAGGAACTGGAGGGGCCAATGGGTTCCCCCGTCACTGCTGGCAATACCACCTACAGCTATGATCCTGTGAGCGGGGATCTAAGCGTCAAAAGCGGGCAGTGGCAGGCCGTCTACCTGGCAGGCGACTTCAGCCCGGCGGCCAATGCCGCTTTTCAGACCTACTACAATCTGACCAATATCACCCCTCCTCCTGCCCTCAATTCTCTGACCTTCGCTCCCTACGAGCATCCCGTTGCCCCGCCGACACAGCCTCACGGCGGAGGGCAGCAACCGCCAGTTGGCCCACCCGCTCCTCCTGCGGCTCCTGCCCCCTGTAGCTTTACCCCTTCCACCGAGGTGACAACAGCACAGGGCAAAGAGCCAATCGGCAAGCTGCACGTCGGCGACAAAGTGCTGGCCTACAATCCCAAGACGCACAAGATGGAACTGCAACCGGTGCTGCACGTCTGGAAACATACCGACAGCGACCTGATTGATTTAACCATCACCACCGTCACAGCAACAGCACAGAGCCACAAAGTCGTGCGCCAGAGCGAAGTCGTTCACACGACGAGCGAGCATCCTTTCTTCACGAAGGAGCAAGGCTTTGTACCGGCAGGCAAACTGCAGCCGGGTATGCATCTCCTGGGTGCCGATGGCCGTTCTGGGGTGGTCACAAGTTGGAAGGCAGTGCATGCTACCAGGGTAATGTATAATCTAGAGGTGGCCCAGGATCACACCTTTGTGGTGGGTCATGGGCAGTGGGTGGTCCACAATGAATGTAGTAGTCAACGTTTAAGAAGGAGGATACCAGGGCTTAATGGAGGTGTGGAATATCAGGCTCAACACCTTCTCCCATGTGAAACAGCTTTTGGGCAGAAGCCTCACGATCTGGTGGTTAAGGCTGTTAATGCAGCAAATGATGATTGGTTTAATGAGGCATGGAATGGAGAAGCTTTGCCTAAGAATCCAGGAGATTCTAAATCTGTTGGTAGACCCTGGCATAGTGGATCTCAACCTAATTATACGCAGGGGGTGTATTCGTTGCTAGATTCGCTTCAAGCCGGCCTTCCGAGTAACATCCCCGGCCTTGCGGCCCGGCAACCTTTAGAGGAGCTTGCAGCCACTCTCAGGCAGTTGATTTATGCAACAGGGGGAGGGAGCTGCATTGATGATCTCTTCCTCTAAGAGGACGTTTTAGAATAAAGATTGAGGAGAAATTTCTCCTTTAAGAGAAGGAATATCTTCATGGAGCATCTTCTTCAAGCTATTCGTGTCTCGTACACGCTCCCTGAGCTGGAAAAGAGATTACGGCAGATGGCTAGTCTGGTGGAAACTCGTGAACAGGAACTGGCGCTTCCTGAACTGAAAGCCTTTAATGAGGCAAAAGCTGTTGTGTCGGTAGTGAGCAACCCTGAAGCGTATTACTCTCTAAGTGCGCAGCAGGGGCGCGAAATTGCGCTTGCGGCGATTGAGCGATACGATGCCAGGCCTGAGGTAGATGATTTTCTTCCTCAAGAGGTTCTCACCAATCTGGCAGATGTTGTTCCTGGCTCGCTGAAAGGGCTGACACATCTTTTGCTTGAACGTGATCTCGCTTTTGCTCAAAATCAGATATTTCGAGAGGCAGATGCTGCTACTCGTGATCAGATCATTGCTCTGCTGGAATCTGGTACCTCTGTATACTATTCGCGAGAAGACCTACTTAGCGCCCTGGCATGGATCGGTGATGAAGTCGTTCAAGCCTGCTTTCAAACCTGGCGAGATCATCCTCCTGCCTGGCACACAAAACTTATTTATCCGCTTGATCACTATGCGATCTATGGAGGGTGGGAACTCAGCCGACAGGGGAAGCGTAGAAATCTCTACTTTCCAGTCAATTATGATCTCGTCTCTACCGAGACCGCTCCAGCAGAAGCACAGATGAGGCCGGTCGAGATCATTGCTTCACATGAAGGAGCTTGTGGGTGGTGTGAAAGGCCATTACTGACACTCTTTGAAATTGATTTACAGCATTCGCGTATGTCTTTTCTCAATCTCTCAGGAAAAAAGTTGCGTATCGCCATGTGTATGAATTGCACCCTTCAAGGAGAATATATCTTTACGGATGTGGATGAGAATGGGGCCGCCCGTTGGAGTTCGCTCAATGGTGATTGTCCAGCTCACCTCAGATTCTTTGATGAAGAGGATATCAGTGTGGATTCCTTGCCTCAGCGCCAGCTGGTACTTGGAGCAGCACGGCGAACCCCTTATATCAGTCATGGGTCACACCTGGGTGGTTGCCCTCTGTGGGTTCAACATCCTGAATATCCGCATTGCCCAGGTTGTCAGCAAACCATGACTTTTGTCGGGCAATATGAGCCTTACCACATCAACTACATCGAAGGTATCTTCTACGCCTTCCTCTGTATAAAGTGTGGACTTGCCACAGTCGGCTATCAACAAACGTGAAAAAGAGCGGCTTCTGGAGAAGAAAGCCAGCAACGGCACCTGTGGCACTGGCATCCCCTCCAACAGCCTTACCGGCAGCCCCATCTTCCTGTTCACCGATGCCTTAGGCAGCGTCGTCTCCAGCATCAGCAGCACGGCCAACAGCGCCTCAGTCAAGGGCAACCAGGTATACGGCCCCTATGGCAACAACCCCTACAGCAAGGGAACGATGGGGACGACGAAAGGATACACCGGGCAGTACAACGACTCGCTCACCCAACTGGATTATTATGGGGCGCGCTATTACGATCCGCTGGTGGGAGTGTTTCTCTCCGCCGATAGCGTGCAGGGCAATCTGGCGGGGATGAATCCCTACAATTATGTGGGCAGTAACCCGCAGACCAATACTGATCCGAATGGAGAGATGTATGCACCTCCTCCCGATGCGCAACCGCAGGGTGTTCCCCAATGGATCTCCTCAACTTCCTCCTCGCTGGTCACCTCCCTGCAACAAGGCGCCCAGAACTGGCAGCCCGCTACCTGCACGCAGATGGCTCAAGCCGGTCACCCTTGCACCGTTCAGGCGGCGGCGCAGGGAGCAGGACAGGCCGTGCAGTACCAGCGCCCTGGCCCGCTGAGCCTGGGATGTGTGGAGTTGTTCGGCCTTTGTGTGCTGGTCACGACCAGTTCGCCTGAGAGGAGCGGACCGAGTCTGGGCTGGGCGTATCCCACCTTTCCCGTCAACATCTGTGTGCCATACTGCCCGAAAGGCGATGACGTGGGTGAGGGGGAGGAAGGCGCCTCCAACGGCAAAGAGAGCGACCTGAGCAAACTGATCGATGATCTGCCGGGGAACCTGCTCTTCGCTGCTGAGGGGGGTGGGGAAGGCGAATCGCTCGGTCTGGGCGGCAATCCTGGGGATGCCGGGAGTCTACCCCCATCGGAAGAGCAGCCCCCACAAACAGGAGGAGAATCTCCACATTATCCTTTACAGCCGGGTGATGATTATGAACGCACCTTTGATACGAAAGTCGGGCGTATTACCATATATGCGCAGGTAACAGGGATATCGGATGACGGTACAATATCCCTACATGGTATAATCTATCCTGAAGTGGCTGACGGTAACGAACTGACGAACAAGGTAGGTCCATTTCAAATGTTGGGGGGACTTAGAAGAGCCCTACGTGAGTTAGCAAATATGGGATTTAAGTATCTGGATTTTGAAGGTTACCGAGCAGCTGGTAGTTCATCAGCGAATCCCGGTCATGAAATAAACCGTTTAATCGATTTGGGTCCCTATGGAGGCGAGTAAAAAGCAGCTAGCAATCTGGTATTGAGAAGGAGAAGAGATGATGGCTGAAAAGCATCTGCAGATAACGATCTCGCAGGTCTCACCAGAGAGGCCAGATGCCCGACTTGTCATGTTTGATGACGAAACGATGCTGCGTCTCTCACTAGAACCGCTGAAAGGAAACTTATATCGTTTAGGCACAACTCCATTGACAGACGATGGCGGCATCTATTTGGGAGATATTATTGAGGCAGAGATGCAGGTAGACGGGGTGTTACGCTTCCTGCGCGTGGTGGAAGCATCCCCTCTGCTCCATTGGAGTTGGTTGCTTCCTGAAAAGGTGGTCGCATCTGCTGCATTCGAGGTTTTCAGGGAGACCATCGAGAAGCAAGGTGGAATATGGGAACGCTATTTTGGTGGTATTGTCTTTATTCATCTTCCTCTAGGAACATCTATTGATCCTGAGGAAGAATTGAAAAAGATCATTAATACGGTACAGACAAAGAGACAGGATGGATAGCGGAGCTTTATCATTAGAGCGATGGATTTCATTTGCAGAGGGGAGTAAACAAACGCTGGTTGTCACTCCTTTAGGGGGTGATCTCTATCGGCTTGAATGGACACCCTTGTTGGTAGACCAGGAGTTATTTCTTGGGGATGTGATTGAAGCTGAAACTCAGGAGAATGGAGAGTTATCCTTCCGTCGGCTGGTTACACCTTCTCCCTGGCATCACTGGCAATGGATTCTCAGTAAAGATGTTGTAGAGTCTCCTATCTTTGAGGCATTGACAGCAACTATTGAGAAGCAAGGTGGAAAGTGGGAACGCTATCTGGGAGGCATTATCCTCTTTCATCTTCCCCCGGAAGCATCTCTTGATCCTCAGGAAGAAATGAAAAAAGTTATCAATAAGGTACAGACAAAGAGACAGGATGGATAGCGGAGCATGGATGCACAGGGAAAAGAACGGCTGATCCGTGAACTGGCTCAACATTCCCAGGAAACATTGGATGAAGCAATGAGAGTTCTGGGGAGTCTACCAAAATCCCGCTGGAAGGCAGCGGCACAGGTGATCCGGGCGATAGGCTACCCACGCAATGCTGCGGCTATTCCTCTTCTCATGGGCCATATCAGTGATCCAAACTGGCCAGGGTGGAACGAGGTTGTCAAAACACTGGAGGAGATGGGACCGCAGGTAGTGGTTCCTTATATCCTCCTTGATTTCTGGCAGCGAGACCGAGTCCAGTATTGGGATCAGCATATTGAAAGCATCTGCTTCATGCTTTGTCAGGTAGAGAGAACGTTTGCTCTCCAATGCGGCCCTGCCTTAGCACATCTGTTAAGCAGAGAAGATCTTCCTCCTGACCGCGACCTTGATCGAGGCTTCTTGCTTGATGTACTGGAGAAGATCGGGCCGGACTGTGCAGAGTATGCCCTGCCGGTGCTTATTGATTTCATCAGCAAAGAAGGAAACACGACAAACGGGATGCAAGCCCTTCGCCTGGTTCAATCTTTTGATCAGCAGATACTTGAACGCTATCAGTATGTGCTGGCTCCTCTTCTGAAGAGAGTAGAGTCTCAAAGCTAAAAGGTGAAGGGAGCAATGACGCAAGAGAAGAGTTGGGAGTACAAGCCGTCTCTGATAAAACAAGATATTCCTGACTCTCTGCTTCTCGCTCCAACAAAACAAGGATACTCCGTTTTGAGCTAGCGGCCAGTTACCCTTGCAAATATCGATCAGGAGGAGAACACGTTGGCCCAGGCCCATAAGGAGCCAGCTACGGCACCTGTGGCACCGGCTCCTCCTCCAACAGCCTTAACGGTAGCCCCATCTTCCTGTTCACCGATGCGCAATAAAAATATCATCATCCTGTGAGCGCGACCGCTCACGTTTGGACAAGCACATAGCCCATCTCCCTCAAGCTGATAATATCGAGTCCAAATTGCCAGAGCCTGGGCTTGATCTCGTAGATATGCTGGTAGAGACGGCGGCGTAGATTCCCCTGTCGGCTGTCAAAACACTGTATCAGTTCCTCAAAGGGAACAAATTTCCTTTTCTCTGCCACTGCCTGCAAAAGCAGCAAGGTGAGGCGGTAATCGGTCGGGGAAGAAGCGAGCAGAATGTTGTCCAGAATGATGGTGCAGGTGGCATCACAGTGGGCAACGCTATGGCCCTCAATATGTGGCCCTGGTACTGGTGGCTGAAGAGCAAGCTTCTTCATGCCGACTCTTTTCTCTGGCATACACCATCCACAGTCATTTCAGGCCTCCTGTTGCACAGGGCAGGCAGGAGAAGGACGCACTACGAAGCACGACGCTCAAGAGAAACCCCGGGTCGTCGACGAGCAAAAAGACAGAAACCTTGCGTAAAATCGCATCATTCCAGGAATGTTTCAGATAATTCCCCTCTACTAGAAATAACTATATCTTCAATCACATCAAATGTCAATGGTACTTTATTCTTATCCATCTAACGGAAAGAGGCTGCTCTGCATCTTCTTCCATTAAAGATGGCATTCTCCTCTCTGACCCCTTTTAAGGTGATGGAAAAAACTGATGGCTTGCTTAAGGAAAGAGCGGCGCCAGATTGGCCGAGTGGGAGAACGCCGGGCTGACGATGCAAAATGAGAAAGGAGATTGCCCCTTAGTGACCCTGATTTTGCTGTCTTGACTTTCCGGGTTACTATATTGTGTCATAAGTGCTGAGGAGTATGGCGAGCGATTTACTCAGGAGTTTACCAATGTCGCAGCGATATATTTTGCGGGTTGTGGCTAACGAACAGGGGCAGTGGGAGTGGTGGGATGATATTGTTGGTGGGCATGAGAATGGGCATCTGTTGCAAAGCTGGGGCTGGGGAGAGTTGAAACGGGAGGCTGGCTGGCTTCCGCGCCGCTTCACGCTCTGGGACCAGGAGCGGCAGCGTGTGGTGGGAGCTGTGCAGGTGTTGTGTCGCACGCTGCCCGGTCTTCCCCTGCGCACCGGGTTTCTGGCCTATGTGCCGAAGGGGCCGGTGGTGGACTGGAAGCAGCCGGAACTGTGCGCGGCTCTGCTGACACAACTGCGCGACAGGCTGCGACGCGCGGGGGCGCTGACCCTGCTGCTGGAGCCGGGAATCATCACAAGGACGGCGGAAGATGATAGGTTGTGGCAGGCTTTCGCGCCCTTGCCCGTGCGCCCGACACAGGCCATTCAACCCCTGCGCAGCATCTTGCTGGATGTGACGCCCTGTGAGGAGACGCTGCTGGCGCGCATGAAGGAGAAGTGGCGTTACAATGTGCGGCTGGCGGCTCGCAAGGGTGTGACCGTGCGCGTGGTGACAACGGAAGATGATGTATTCGCGTGGTATCGCCTGTTGCAAACGACGGGGGAGCGCGACGCCTTTGGCATTCATACGCTCGACTACTACCTCTCCGCGTGGCGCATTTTCTCCCCGCGCCAGCAGGTGCGGCTGTTGCTGGCCGAATATGATGGGCGCATGCTGGCCGGTATTTTCGTCGGCCTGTTTGCGCGTGAGGCTATCTATCTCTATGGCGCGTCGGGCAATGAGCAGCGCAACTTGATGCCCAACTACCTCTTGCAGTGGGAAGCCATTCGTTGGGCAAAGGCGCAGGGAGCGAGCCGCTACGACTTCTGGGGCATTCCCGCCACCGACGATGAACGCGAGGAGATGGCGGGCGTCTACCGCTTCAAAAGCGGCTGGGGCGGCGAAATCGTGCGCTTCGTCGGCTGCTACGAACACGTGCTGCGTCCCGGCATGATGGGCATCGCGAGAAAGATATTATCGCTCAAGTAGCTGGCTCAGATCGGCATTGCCGCCGCAGACCACCACGCCGACACGCTCAGCGGGCGCTGGCCGGTATGCTCCGCTGAGTAGCGCGGCGATGGCGGTTGCCCCACCTGGCTCCGCTATGATGCGCAGGTCGTCCCAGAGCGCGCGCTGTGCCGCCCGGATACTGCCGTCGCTGACCGGGACAACGCGCTCCACATATTGCTGCGCCAGCGAGAACGCCAGTCCCCCGGCGCGCCTCGCTCCTAACGAGTCGACGGCCACGCCGCCTACCTCGACATCGATGGGCTTCCCGGCTTTGAGCGCGCTTGCCAGCGTGGGCGCGCTTTCCGGCTCGACGCCGATGACGCGCGCCTCGCCCGCGAACCATGCCGCCACACCCGCGATCAGCCCACCGCCGCCTACCGCAAGCAAAACGGTATCCAGTTCCGGCTCCTGGCGCGCGAACTCGCGGCCCAGCGTTCCCTGCCCGGCCACAATTTCGGGCTGGTCATAGGCATGAACGACCAGCGCGCCCGTTTCCGCCGCCCGCGCCTGGCTCGCCAGCAGCGCCTCGGCATAGCTGGCTCCGACGATGGTGACTTCCGCGCCGTAGCTGCGCAGTCGCTGCACCTTCACGGTCGGGCAAACTTCCGGCACGAAAATCTCTGCCCGATAGCCCAGTTGCCGCGCCACATAGGCCACTGCCACACCATGATTGCCGCCAGAGGCCGCGATTACGCCTGCCGCCGGCACCTCATTGCTCAGGATGCGATTAAAGGCCCCGCGCGGCTTGAAGGAGCCGGTATGTTGAAGCTGCTCCAGCTTCACTATCACCCGGGCATCGACGCCCCGGAATCCGGATTCCAGATGTATAACGGGCGTCTCTCTCACATAGCCAGCTATCCGTTTGCTGGCCGCTTCAATGTCAGAACGCATAGTGATGACTCGCTTTCTTGCTACTTTACTGGTCACTTATTATGGGTACCAGATGGCTTCCTGTCAAGGAACAGAGTACGAAACAGAAAGGATTGTCATGGAATTAACAGCGCGAGCGTTGCTGCGTTTGCATATCGAGGCTGTCTGGGGGGTGCGACTTCCTGCCATTACTCAGGGCACGATTGAGCTTTTGCGTGAGGGAACGCAGCCAGCCTGGAAACTGTATGTTGCCGGGATGGCCGGGGAGCAGGTGGCGATCTGGCGACCCGATGTCCCGGTGCCTGAGCGTGAAGCTCTGTTAGCACGTGCAAGAGTAGCACTCACCGTGCCTGCAACCACCGCCGTCGCAGTGCATATCCATCGAGAGGTCGTTCTTCAGCAGGTGGCATCGCCAGCTATAAGTATTGAGGCTGCGCAACAGGTTGCGCGCTTACTTACCCCGGATGATCGGACGCTGGTGGACAACTTCGAGCCTGGGGAAGTTGAATATTACTTCCATCCAGACCGGCGCCCGCTCGTTGGGGTTATCGTTGAAGGACGTTTGCTCAGTCTTGCCCATAGCTCGCGTCGCACTAACCGGGCGTGTGAACTGGGCATCGATACATTGCCGGAGGCGCGCCGCAAGGGCTATGCGCTCGCTGCGACTCTGCTATGGGCAGCCGCAGTCACGCGTGAGGGCTTTGTCGCGTTCTACAGTGCCTCTGCCGAGAACACTGCCTCTCTGGCGCTGGCTGCTGCGGCTGGATATCGGGCTTTCGCGCGAGGTGTGATTGTTGAGGAAGAATAAGGTACTCAGCATGACACGTCTGCATCCGTGTGAATCACCAGCAGAAGGCCGTTTTGCAGGGAGACGGTGGCATGAGTGGCGGTGAGGACGTTGCTGACGCCGCGCGGTTTGCCAAAGCGCAGGGTTTCGCCGCGCAGGGGATAGTAGAGGTTGGTGGTGTGGATGCCGCTGGCCTCGGCGGTGAGCGGGATGAGCGAGAGCAGGTCTCCGGGCTGGCCGATGATTTCGCTGCTGCCGGGGCCGCGCAGCAGCCAGCAGGTGGATGAGTCATCGACGATGCGTATGGTGGGCGACTCGAACGCGGCCAGCAGCATGACATTCGCCATCGTGTGGTCGAAGCGCGCGCCGCCCAGCGCGCCGAGGATGGTGATGGCCGTCGCGCCGCGCTCGATGGCCGTCAGCACGGCCAGTTCGCTATCGGTCTCGTCCTTCTCGGCGGCAACGCGAATGATCTCGCTCCCCCGTGTCTGCAACTGCTGCAAAGGCAGCGCCTCAAGCGAGTCGAAATCGCCCACGACGACAGCGGGAGTGTAGCCGAATTGCAGCGCAGTCGCCGCCCCGCTATCGGCTGCAATAATCATTTCGGCGTCGGCAAGCGCCTGCTCAACGGCCCTGCCAGGCCGCACCGTTCCACCCGCGAAAATCACCACGTGCATGCAGTATGGGTACCCTCACTCTTAAACCGGGATAGCAGGTCAGGGCATGTCATGCTGAGTGGAGCGAAGCATCTCTTGTGAACCACAGTTGATCTCAGGTTGCCGCAGATGCTTCCCCTTCACTCCACTCAGGGCTAAAGGCTCTTTTCACTCAGCATGACACGTCCGAATCCCGCATCTTTCTATTATCACGCCGTCTTGACCTGGGTGGCTTCTTCGAGGCCCAGGGCTTTGATGGCCTGTTCGCGCAGGACGAATTTCTGGACTTTGCCGCTACCCGTCATGGGGTAGGACTCGACGAACTGGAAGTAGCGCGGAATCTTCTGGCGGCTGATCTGCCCCTTGCAGTATTCACGCAGTTCCTCCTCGGTCAGCGTCTCGCCTGCTCTGGGGATGATGACGGCCAGCAGTTCTTCGCCGAAGAATTTGTCGGGGACGCCGAGAACCTGCACATCGGTCACTTTTGGATGGCGAATCAGGAATTCTTCGATCTCGCGCGGGAAGAGGTTTTCGCCGCCGCGAATGACCATCTCTTTGAGGCGGCCCACGATATTGATGTAGCCGTTTGCGTCCATCGTCGCCAGATCGCCGGTATGCAGCCAGCCTTCGCTGTCGATGGCCTCCGCCGTCCGCTCGGGCATATTGTAGTAGCCGGCCATGACGATGGGGCCGCGACAGCAGATTTCGCCGCGCTCGCCAACGGGAACGGTCGCGCCGGTGGCGGGGTCGACGATCTTGATATCGGTATGCGGCAGGGCTTTGCCGACGGTTGCCGCCTTGCGCTCGAAGGGGTCATCGGGCAGGGTGACGGTCATGGCGCCGGTGTTTTCCGTCTGGCCGAAGGCGATGACGACATCGGCCCCGATACGCCGCTTGACCTCTTCCATCAACGCGACGGGGACGGGCGCGCCCGCGCAACTGATCTGTTTGAGCGATGAGAGGTCATATTTCTCAAAATCGGGATGTTGCAGTATCGCCATGAGCATGGTGGGGACGCCGCCGGTGACGGTGCAGCGTTCGCTGCTGATGATCTGCATGGCCTTGAGCGGGTCGAAGCCGAGCAGGGGATAGATGGTGCCGCCGGAACTGAGGGCGACCAGCACGTAGCCCACGCAGCCGAAGACGTGGAAGAATGGCACCAGCACGCAGCCGCGAATATCCTCCTCAAATTTGCCCTGGCGCATCACAAAGTACGCCTGGTTGAGCAGGTTGCGATGCGTCAGCACGGCCCCTTTGGGGAAGCCGGTGGTGCCGGAAGTATAGAGGATCATCGCCGGGTCGTCGGGCGTGACCGTTGCCTGCCGTTCGGCCAGTTGCTCATCGCTGATGGCCGCGCCAGCCGCGACCGTTTCGCGGAAGAGCGCGGGTCGCCAGCTCTCCTGCTCAAGGTCGGCGGGCGGCAGGCCCAGCAGGCAGACGTAGCGTAGCAGGGGCAGACGCCCGTCCGCCTCGCCGTTCACTTCACCGGCTTTGTTGCCGGGCGCGGTCATGGAGCGCACGGTGGCAAGGCAGTTCTGGTCGCGTATCTGCGCCATCAGGAATAATGCCCGTACATCCCCCTGTTTGAGGATGTATTCGACTTCTGCGGCCCGCAGCACCGGGTTGATCGTCACCAGCACGAGGCCGATTTTGGCGGCGGCAAGCTGGAGCAGCGGCCATTCGGGCAGGTTCGCGGCCCATACTGCGATGTGGTCGCCCTTGTTCAGACCGAGGGCCATCAGCCCCTTCGCGACGGCATTGACGCGCGCCCGGTACTCGGCATAGCTCCAGCGAATGTTGAGCGCGTCGCCAAATTCGGGATAGCCGGTGTAGACAACCGCTTCTCTCGTGGGGGTTTTGGCGGCCTGCTGATCTAAGCGGTCGCCAATCGTCGTTTCAAGCAGTGGTTCATCCGAGGTCTCGGCCTGCCAGTACGACAGACCATCGTTGGTCATGGCCATGTCTCCCTCCTGATAGGATGGTTGCGCAACTACGCTCGTGATGTTTCAAACATAGTCTGCTCGCAGGCGTTTTTGAGATACTTGCCCGTCGCGCCATAGCGTTTCCTCATGAAAACCTGTAAGCAGTATAGCATAGCAAAGATATCTTTCGTATGTTATGCTGAGTGTACGCATGATTTTCTGGTATAGATCACAGGAGGAAAGTTAGACGAATATGAATGTTTATATCCCCGTTCCTGATCCTCTCACACCACAATGACTCACTGCTATCTTGCGCCAGTCAGGAACGCTGCGACAGGGAGCGGTGCAGGCTGTTGAGCAAGAAACGATAGGCGCATTTAACTCGCGGGCCAGTCGTCTGTTACTCCGCTATTCGCCTGATGCCGCCCCTGAAATTCCGGCCCGCCTGATACTCAAACAGAACATCCGGCAAGCATGGGGCAAGGAAGCCGGTCGGGATGAAGTACAATTCTATAGTCTTATCGCCTCTCTGCACGATCACCTCCTGTGCTTGTTCCCTGTTACGCCGCTGCCTATGACGAGCAGATCGGCAATTCCTATCTGCTTTTGCAGGACCTGTCAGAGACCCATCATGTTCCCATTACGCGCGAACAGCAAATCAGCATTGTCGAGGCAGTGCCTGCCCGTGCGGACATTGAAGCCATCGTTGATGCCCTGGCGCAGTTGCACGCTTACTGGTGGGATCACCCCTTGCTGGAAACGGGCAAACTCGACATTGGCTACTGGTGTCGTAACGCGAACCGCTTTGATCTGTATGTGCAACGCCGGAAAACCTCCTGGGAAAGCCTGATCGCCGCCGAGGCAGCATGGTTCCCTGACGACCTGCGCGTCCTCTACGAACAGGTGTTTGCTGGCCTGCGCTATCACTGGCTGCGATATCTCGAACCGCGCTTTCGCACAAAGACGAATCTCACTCTCACGCATGGTGATGCCTATTTCGCTAACTTCCTTGTCCCAGAGTGGCCTGCCAGCAGCGCAACTTACCTGGTGGACTGGCAATCGGCGAGCTTTGACATCGCCACATATGACCTTGTCAATTTCTCCGCAACCTTCTGGACTTCTGAATAGCGACACGAGGAACAGCGTGAAGGAAACATCCTGCGCCGCTACCACACGGCTCTGCAAGCGCATGGAGTACGCGACTACTCGTGGGATGATCTGCTGATAGAACTGCTATCTTCCGGGTCAGTTTCCGTGCCACTGAGCAGGCGGTGATAGTGCGTCCAGTCCGTGTCAAGGGCAACGGCGCGCTCGACTTCCTCATAGTAGACGCTATCGGTGGTGATGAAGACAGCGTGATAGAGCATCATCGCTATTGTAGCGTCATCAAAGAGCCGCGTGACGACGTAGGAGACGCCGGAGAGGTTGCCTTTCCAGAGATTGCTGAAGAGTTTGTGAACTAATTCGGCGTCGCACATAAGGATGTGTCCGGCGAAACCGATAGCCTCACTGCGCAGCGGTTCCCAGGAGAATTCCTCAACCATCTGTTTCAACTCTTGCATCGAGCCATCTTTATCCAGCAGCACTCGCGATTGCCGGAAACTGGGAACAATCCACAGCGCCTGATCGGGTTCAGAGATTTGCTGGCGCACGCCTTCGAGCGTCAGGTAGTGATGGTGATGGATCGTGCATACTCCTGAACCTTTCCGCTAAGGTGAACGATGATTGGTAGTGCCAACGGTTCGGGAGTATACCACATGGGATTATGGAGAGCAAGCGATAATCTCACTGCAACGGGTCAGGCACGTGCGTATAGTTCGCATAAAAATTGGCTTGACGGCGGAACAACTGTATTGTACTATCATATACATGAAATGCGTTGGAGGATAGCGTGTTTGACTTTAGTAGTATCGTTGGCTTTGACTGGGGTAAAGGAAGTAAGCAGAAGAATTGGGAGAAACATCGGGTTGACTTCAGAGAGTGTGAAGAGGTGTTCTTCAACAGGCCCCTGATTGTCGGTGAGGACAGGATACATTCTACATACGAGAAACGTTACTATGCTCTCGGACGAAGTGATACAGGAAGACCGTTATTTCTCGCTTTCACAAGCAGAAACAATATGATTCGCGTCATTTCAGCCCGCGAGCAGACGGATCAGGAAAGGCAGAAATATGCAAGACAACAATAAATCCATTCCGCATTTTGACAATGAAGATGAGGAGAGAGCGTTCTGGGCAACGCATGATTCCACCGAATATATTGATTGGGATAGGGCTGAGAAAAATCCCTCATTTCCTAACCTCAAGCCCTCAACCAGATCGGTTTCTATTCGCCTGCCAGAATCGTTACTGGCCCAACTCAAGATGCTGGCGAACAAGAGGGATGTTCCTTATCAGTCTTTGATGAAGACATTTCTGGCGGAGAAAGTAAGAGAAGAGACTACTCCTTACACCTATCGCAAAGATGAGTAACATATGACATTATCTAAGAATGTGCAATCGTGGGGGCGCTATCCGCAGGTTGAGCCTGCGCGGGTGGTGCCGGTATACTGGCGGCACGAGGTGCCGGACCTGGCGAGCTTCGGGGCGCCGGTGCTGCCGTATGCGTATGGGCGCAGTTACGGGGATAGCTGCCTCAACGAGGGCGGCGTGGTGCTGGATGTGAGCCACCTGCGGCGCTTGCTGGCCTTTGACGAGCGCGAGGGGTTGCTGCGCTGCGAGGCGGGGGTCTCGCTGGCGGAGATCTTAGCGGTGATGGTGCCGCGCGGCTGGTTTTTGCCGGTGACGCCGGGGACGAAGTATGTCTCGGTCGGCGGGGCGATTGCCAACGATATTCATGGCAAGAATCATCACCGGGCAGGAACGTTTGGCTGCCACGTGACCCGTTTTGAACTGCTGCGCTCCAGCGGCGAACGCTTGCTTTGCTCGCCGACCGAGAATCGCGAGCTTTTCCGCGCCACCATCGGCGGCCTGGGCCTGACGGGCGTAATTCTGTGGGCCGAGTTCCGCCTCAAGCCCATCGCCAATCCCTTGATTGACATGGAGCGCATCCGTTTTGCTTCGCTTGAGGAGTTTATGCAGCTTTCGCAGCAGTCCGACCAGGATTATGAATACACCGTTTCCTGGGTTGATTGCCTGGTTGGCGGCAAAGAGGTCTGCCGGGGTATGTTCATGCGCGGCAACCACGCGCCGGAGACAGCGCGATCAGGCACGCCGCGCGGCCAGTTGCCCTTGAGCGTGCCGTTTGACCTGCCCTCGCTGGCGTTCAATACGCTGACAGTGAAGACGTTTAACGCGCTGTATTATCGCTCGCAACTGCGCCACGCTGTACGCAAGCTCGTGCATTATGACCCGTTTTTTTATCCGCTGGACTCGATTAAGGACTGGAACCGGCTCTACGGGCGACGCGGCTTCTTGCAGTACCAGTGCGTGGTGCCGTTCACCGATGGGCGCGAGGCTATGCGCGAGCTTCTTGAGCGCATTCGCCGTTCCGGGCAGGGATCGTTCTTGACGGTGCTGAAGCAGTTTGGCGATGTGCAGTCGCCGGGCCTGCTCTCGTTCCCGCGACCGGGCCTGACGCTCGCGCTGGACTTTGCTTATCACGGACAGGAGACGCTGCGCCTGCTGGATGAACTGGATGCTATTGTGCGGCAGAGCGGGGGCGCCGTCTACCCGGCGAAGGATGCTCGTATGTCGGCACAGAGCTTCCAGACATACTTCCCGCTCTGGCGTGAATTTGCCCGCTATAAAGACCCGCAATTCTCGTCCAGTTTCTGGCGGCGAGTCACCACTACTGGGAATGGTACTGATACATATGAAGATGTTGATACTGGGCGCGACCTCAGCTATCGCGCATGAGGCTGCGAAGTGTTTTGCCAGTGAGGGCGCGGAGTTTTTTCTGGTGGGGCGCACGGCGGAGAAGCTGGAAGCGGTGGCGCAAGACCTCAAAGTGCGCGGCGCAAAGCGCGTGGATACCTGCCTGCTTGACCTCTCTCAACTGGAACGACACCGGGAGTTGATCGATAGCGCCGTTGAGACGCTGGGTGGGCTGGATACGGTCTTAATCTCGCACGGCACGCTGGGGAACCAGCAGCAGTGCCAGCAGAGCGTCGAGGAGACGTTGAAGGAATTTACCACTAACTGCACCAGCGTCATCTCGCTGCTGACGATTCTGGGCAACTATTTTGAGCAGCAGCGACATGGCTGCATTGCTGTCGTGACCTCGGTGGCGGGCGATCGCGGGAGGCGCAGCAACTATGTCTATGGCACGACGAAGGGCGCCGTCAGCCTCTTTGTGCAGGGCCTGCGCAGTCGCCTCTACAAAGCAGGCGTCTCCGTCGTGACCATCAAGCCGGGGCTGGTGGATACGCCGATGACGGCGGGGCTGAAAAAGGGACCGCTTTTCGCCAGCCCGCGCGTGGTTGGCGAGGGCATCTACCGTGCCATCAAGCGGCGCAAAGAGGTGGTCTATCTGCCCGGCTACTGGCGCGCTATCATGTTGATTGTGAAGCTTTTGCCGGAGAAGGTCTTCAAACGGCTGGCGTTCTAAAGCGGCGCCTGCCGGGCGATCCCGTTGGTCAGCGCATACGCCCGTAGACGATGAAGAGGATGCTGCCGACGATGATCAGCAGGATGCCGATGCCGATGAGGATGAAGAGAAGAGTGGTGCTGGATAGCCCCCCATCGGAGCCGGATGTATTACTGTTCGCGCTGCTGACCTGCGTGGCGGTGGGCGAGGCCGACAGGGTTGCCGCAGGCGAGGCCGTCACGGAAGGTGAGGGGGAAGGTGACGGCGATGGGGAGGGAGAGGGTGACGGTGTAGCGGTCGCTGTAACGATGGTCAGAGCATCAGAGGCGCTGGCGTTCATCGTTGTCTCGTTCTGCGCTACTGCCGCGACGGAGTAGCTGCCCGGCTGCGCGCTGGCGGGGATGGTGAGTGAGACATTGAGATTTCCGTTCGCGTCGGGCGTGACGCTCTGGCTGACAAGCGGCTGGCCGCTGTTGTTGTCCGCGAAGATGGAGACGGTGATGAGCTGCGGCGGTAGCCAGTTGGAGCCGGTGAGGGTAACTTGCGCCCCCGGCGCAGCTGTCGTCGGCGCGACGGCGACGGTGGCAGGCGGCGCGACGGTGAAGGCGTTTGAAGAGAGCGTGCTTTCGCCATGCTTGACGACACAGATATAGTAGGCCGTCCCGGCGTCGGGCGCGCTGGAAGGCCACGTACTCTGCACCTCGAAGTTGTTGCCAACGATAAAGACCTTTGGATGCGTGTTGAAAGGCGTGAGGCCCAGACTGGCGGGGGACGCGGCATCCGTGCATTTTGCCGGGTTGCCGTTCGTTGTGGTGTAGAGGCTGGCGGCTCCGGTGGTAAAGCCAGAGCCGCTGATGGTGACGCGCGTGCCAACGTGGCCGGTGGCCACGCCGTTGACGAGGGGAAAGGTGAGAGAGACCTGCGGACTGGCGGCGCGAGCAAAAAGTGTGAAACTGCCTGGGAAAAGCAGCAAGATGGTTGCCAGTAAACAACACAATGCCAGGGCGCAACAGCGGCCAGCGATCCTGTACACGTTCAAACCCCCGAAGTAGCTCTTATAGCATAAAGACGTAGCTGCCCGCGACAGGTAACAGGACAGGTAATCCAGTTATTTTCCCTGTTCGCGCTGGCGCAGGGCCTCATAGAGCGCGATGCTGCCCGCGACTGCCGCGTTGAGCGAGTTGATATGGCCGTACATGGGGAGTCTGATGAGCAGGTCGCAGTGTTCGCGCACCAGCCGACTGATACCCTTGCCCTCGTTGCCGACGACGAGGGCGAGCGGGCCGGTCAGGTCAGCCTGCGTATAAAGCGTTTGTGCCTCGCCCGCCAGCCCCACCACCCAGATATTGCGCTTTTTGAGGTCCTCGATGGCGCGCGTCAGATTAGTTTCCTGAGCGATCAGCAGGTGTTCGGTGGCCCCCGCCGAGGTCTTGATGACGGTGGCATTGACTTCAGCCGCGCGGTGTTCCGGGATGATGACGCCGTGAACCCCCGCCGCCTCGGCGGTGCGCAGCAGGGAACCGAGGTTATTGACATCCTGAATGGCATCGAGGATGAGCAGGAACGGTGGCTCACGCCTGCTTTCGGCTACTGCCAGAATTTCATCGATGCTGGCATACTTGCGTTCGCCCACGACGGCCAGTACGCCCTGGTGAACGGCGCCGCGACTCAACTGATCGAGGAGCGCGCGCGGCACCGTCTCCAGCAGAACGTGCCGTCGTTTCGCCTCCTGCACAATTGACGCAAGGGCAGGCGCTTCACGCTGGCCTTCGGCCAGTAAAATGCGTTTGATCTGACGCGGCGAATGCAGCGTTTCTAAAACAGGATTGCGGCCCCAGATATAGTCAGGCATACTACCTCTCAAGCATCAAGAACATATTCTCGCTGCCGAAAGTATAGCATACCTGCCCTGAGGTGTGAATGGAGTCCGTCTCACTTCATCACAAGATAGCCGAGTTCTGCCAGAATGCGCTCCAGATCCTCATCGTCCGGCCTTGCCAGAATGGTTTTTTGCTTCCCACGATCAATCACCAGCGTTGGCGTCATCAGCAGGCCCCGGTTGACAAAGAGGACGAAGCGTTCCGCCGCCGTATTGTGGTTGATATTGATACAGCGAAAAGGAACGCCCAGCTGTCGCAATCTGTTTTTTACCTCAGCAGTTTGTACGCAACCCTTTGCACCATAAATGATGATTGACTCTGCCATAATTCACCCACCTCTACTATATATGAGAACTCCCTCTGTCTAAAGTATAACACAAACGAACCATATTTTGTTTGCCCTCAGTAGGAGATATAGCAGGTCATTATGATGATTAGCCTTTCCGGGAACGTAATTATCTGTTAATATGCAGGTAAATGCTTGTTTCAAAGTGGGAAGGAAATTTGTATGTCAGTGGATAATCTTTTGCGAATGCGACGCGTGGAGCAGGAGGAACTGCTTGCACGGGCAGTGGCGCTGTTACAGGCGGACGAGCGTGTGATGGCGGCGTGGCTGTTTGGTTCGCGGGGTCGCCAGACTGCTGATGCATTAAGTGATCTTGATCTGTGGGTGGTGGTAAAGGATGAGGCGTGTGATGCGATAGTGGCCGAACGGCGGCGCTACGTGGCTCAACTGGGAGAACCCGTGCTTTTGCTGGAGTCTCCAGGAAACGCACCCGCCGGGGGCGCTTATTTGATGGCGCTCTATCCGGGGCAGGCGGGTGTGCATCAGGTTGACTGGTACTGGCAGCGACAGGCGGACGCGAGCAGACCGCACAGGGCTGTACTGCTGTTTGATCGCGCAGGTATTCCACAGGATAGCCGCCAGGAGCAGCTTGACGCGGTTGGCAGTGATGGCTCTCTATCGCAGGCCGAGCGAGCGGAGCAGGCGACGCAGTTGAGCGCCTTTTTCTGGGCGATGGGCAATATTGGCGTGAAAGGGATTGCGCGAGGCAAAGCATGGGATACTGTGGGCTTGCTTGAATTGTTGCAAGGGCTGGTGGGCGAGGTGGAGTACCTGGTTGGCCTCTCTGCCGTGCAGCCGGGACACGAGGCATGGAGGACAAATACTCTCCCCCCCGTTCGTCAGCGCGATCAGCTTATTCTGCTGCGCGAGACAATGCATGAGATGGAGGCTTTGACGCCACAGATTGAGGCGATTGGCGGGACGGTGCAAACGGCAGCGATTCCCTATATCTATGATTTTGTGAAGCTGGCTGAGACGATGATCGAACAGAAAGCAGTGAACGGCACACAGGAGCAGGGAGCATAGCCCCAGAAGCGTTAACTTAAGCCCGTGCGAGCGCGCCGCAGGCCAGCCGCCAGGGGTGGCCCTCCTCTAGACGCGGCGGTCGTGCCGCCTGGGGAGCCGCGTCTCTAGACCGCCGCAGGCCAGCCGCCAGGGGTGGCCCTCCTCTAGACGGGCGGCTCGTGCCCCCTGGGGAGCCATCGTCTAGAGGAGGGCCACCCCTGGCGGCTGGCCTGCCTGGCCTTCGCACGGCCTGAAGTGAACGCTTCTGGGGCCACCCCTGGCGGGTGGCCTGCATGGGTGCCAGTGGCCTGCATGGATGCGAGTGGCCTGCGATGGAGTGGGTGGCCTGCATGGATGCGAGTGGCCTGCGATGGAGTGGGTGGCTGCTCAGCTTTCGGGAAAGAGACCGAATTGTTCGCGCACGGGCGAGAAGCTTCTGCGGTGAATGGGGCAGGGACCGTGCTGTTTGAGGGCGGCGAGATGCTGTTCGGTGCC
This sequence comes from Chloroflexota bacterium, assembly GCA_902810755.1. The sequence continues at coordinate 4,784 of CADDYT010000084.1, read as the reverse complement.
GTAGCCTTTGTGTTGGGAGAAGCCATAGAGGGGGTATTGCTCGTGCAGGGCCAGCATCAGGCGGTCGCGGGTGACTTTGGCGATGATGGAGGCGGCGGCGATGGAGAGGCAGAGGGCATCGCCCTTGATGATGGAACGCTGCGGCAGCGGCACGGTAGGCAGGCGCACTGCATCCAGCAAGAGCGCCTGTGGAGGCGGCGAGAGGCGAGCGATGGCCTCGCACATGGCGTGTTTCGTGGCCTGTAAAATATTTTGTGAGTCGATCAGTTCGACGGCGCCGGTGCCGACGGCAACGGCGACGGCGTGCTGCATGATGGTATCATAGAGAGAATCGCGGGCTTGTGGCGTGAGTTGTTTGGAGTCGCGTACACCGGCAAAGCGCGCCAGTCCTTCCCCATCCAGTGGGAGAGGAAGGATGACAGCGGCTGCCACCACCGGACCGGCAAGGCAGCCGCGACCCGCTTCATCCACGCCGGCGACAAAGCAATAGCCCTGCTGGAACAGGGCCATTTCTTCTATCAGCGTTGGAGCCTGGAGATCAGGCGTTTTCACCGGTTTCGGGCGTTGAAGTTGCTGCCGTCTCGGCTGCTGCGGCAGTTTTAGCGGCGCGAGCGGCCTCTTTAGCGGCGGCTTCCTTGCTCGTCATCGGGCGCAACTCCTTCAGACGGGCGGCCTTGCCGGTCAGGCCGCGCAGGTAGTAGAGCTGCTTGCGGCGCACGCGAGCATGACGCAGCACTTCAATCTTCTCAATACGCGGGGAGTTGAGGAGGAAGGTGCGCTCGACGCCCACACCATGCGTGATGCGGCGAACGGTGAAATTGCGATTGACGCCGGAGCCGCGCAGGCGCATGACAACGCCCTCGAACGGCTGTAAGCGTTCGCGGTTCCCCTCGACAACTTTCACTTGCAGGCGAACGGTATCACCTGATTGAATATCAGGAATATCTTTCCGTAACTGAGCATTTTCGACAGCGGCCAGTAGCGCCTGCTCTGCTGGCTTCGGTGCAGTGTATTTATCGGCCATCCTTAACTAAACCTCCTGGGCGCCTCATGCTCAGCCGTGAGAAGTCGGGTCGGTTCAAGCGGCGGGCAGAGCATTGAGCGCGAACAGCTACTTTATAGCGTTGAGCTGCTTCATCAGGCGCGATTTGCGGCGAGCAGCGTTGTTCTTGTGGATAACCCCTTTTTTGGCGGCGCGGTCAAGTTCACTGACGGCTGCGCGAACGGCTGCCTCAGCGTCTTCTACCTGGCCTGCAATGGCCTGGCGCGCTTTGGTTATCTGTGTCTTCACAATTGATTTTACCATGCGGTTATGCATGCGGCGCTTTCGCTCCTGGCGCATGCGCTTTTCCGCAGATGCGTTATTGGGCATGTAAGTACAAATCCTCCCCGGAATCTTCTGCCTCGTACAACGGGCGAATCGAAAAAAGGCCAACCGAAAGTCGGGCTGGACTGAGTGCGCAAGGATTATAACAGATTGGCACTCTCCCTGTCAAATTTTTTGTTCCAGTGCTAGTACAGAATGACGGCTGCGCCCCAGGCAATCTGGGGGTAGAGCCAGGCGATATCGCTGGAATTCATATTGATACAGCCATGACTGCCGTTGCCGTTGAAGGCGGTGGTGCCGCAGGCATCGGCATGCGGGAAGTTATCGTGCAGGCCAAAGCTGCATCTCCACCACGCATCGTGGAAGAAGTAGCCTCCCTCGTGATACTCCATCGCATACTTAATGTTGGTATCGGGATACCAGAAAGCCGACCCCTTTGGCTCGCTCGACTTGAAGATGGTCGGCGACTGCTTCAAGAAGATACTCCAGAAGCCGGGGGGAGATGGTTTATCATACTGGCCGGAGACGATCTGGAAGGCGCGCACGAGCTTGCCGTTATTGTAGTAGCGTAGCACCTGCTCGATTAATGAGACGACGAGAACCTGCCCGGAGTTGGGGCCGTAGACGCCGTAGTGCTTCATCATCTGAATATCGGTTGCGTGCGGCTGATTCCAGGGGGTCTTATCGCTATAGTCGGCCTCCATTGCCTGCAAGTTTGCCATATCGTTCTTGATAAGGTCGATGGCTGCCTGGTAGTCAGAAATGGCTCCCGTGTACTGGGCGTACTGCACGGCGCTATCGGCGTCTGAGCCGATGCCCTGCTCGTCGTATTCGTAGTCCAGGTTATACACTCCGCCATCGTAAGCGTTGTGGTACTGGTGCGTGTTGCCCCAGGCCGTGACCGCCGCGTGGAACTGCTTGAGCAGGTAATTTGCCTGTCCCACCGTGAGCGAGAATTGTAGCGAGGCAATATCGCGGTCAATCTGCGCGGAGACTTTCAGGTAATCGCTGATGGTTTGTGCCGCGTTCAACGCCTGCTGATCGCTGGCAAGCTTCTGCTGGAAGCTGGCGGTCGGCTGCCCGTAGGTTTTGAGCTGCTGGATATCGGCTCCGAACTGCTTGAGTTTGGCCTCGCCAACGTAGGGGATGGCCTGCGTGGAGTAGACGGTCGTCTCCTGCAACTGCGCATTCAACTGCGTGATGAGGTTGGAGAAATCCTGCGGCTGCGTGGCCGTGCGGAACTGCTGCAGGTCGAGCTGGTACTGCTCGTTCAGCGCGGTGGTATCCAGATGCGATGCCTGTAATTGTTTGATATCTTGCTGAAATGTGGACAGATCGTTATATGCTGGCCCCATCAATTGCAACGCCTGCGTCGAGAGCTTTGCGCTGTTGCTGATTTTCAGGTAATCTCTGGGATATTGCGCCTGTGCCAGCGCCTGCTGATCCTGTGTAAGCTGGTTAGCGAACGTTTTGGCCTCGACAAAGCCCTGCGCCTGCCGTACAGAGAGCGCCTGCTCGAAGCTTTGCAGGTCAAGCGATGCCTGGTAGTCGAGTTGCTGCGTGGCCTGATACTCCAGCCCGCGTACCTGAACGCTTAATGCCTGATAACGCTGCGCAAGATTGCTATAGTAATCATTGGTAGATTGATCGCTGAAGAGACCTATAGGCGCGCTGGTGGCGCTGAGTTGCGCTTCCTGCTGTTGGACAGGGAAGAGCAGAGAGGCGGGTACGCCGATTGATTGTGCATGGACAATGAGCCGGTCAAGGGCTGCCTTGTTGGCGACCGCCTGCTGCTGCATCTGTGGATTGCCCCCACAGGCGCTGAGCAGGAGACTGAGCAGCAGGAGCAGGGCAATAGTTATAGCTCCTGCCCCCTTCCTGGCTCGCCGGGACATGAGTTGAGATGCCATTATAACTGGTGCCTCCTATGTTTCCGGGTTCACATAGTCTGTAAGAAAAAGAATAGTATCATAGGTTTCCACCCCAGGTGGGAGAACAGGTTTATCTATAGGAAAAAACGAACTGATCTCTATTTTATTACATCGCTTGAGTATGGGGAAAGTAACAGAAAGGAAGTGTGGATACGCCACACTTCCTTTCTGTTAAAAGGCCAGGGCCTGTTCGAGATCGGCGAGCAGGTCTTCGCTATCTTCAATGCCGATGGAGAGGCGCAGCAGCGTATCGGTCAGGCCGCGCGCCTCGCGAATCTCTCTGGGGATGGAGCCATGTGTCATCGAGGCGGGATGGCAGACGAGCGACTCAACGCCGCCCAGGCTCTCGGCCAGCGTGAAGAGCTTGAAGCGGCGCACGACGGTATCAACATCATCGTAGTTCCCCTTGAACTGGAAGGAGACCATGCCGCCGAAGCCGCTCATCTGGCGTCTGGCCAGTTCATGGCCGGGATGGGCGGGCAGGCCGGGATAGTAGACCTTCTCGACGCGCGGGTGTTCGCTCAGGAAGCGCGCGACGGCCAGGGCGTTCTCCTCGTGCTGGCGCATGCGCACGGCCAGCGTCTTGATACCGCGTAGCGTCAACCAGGCATCGAAAGGCGCGGGAACCGCCCCGGCCGCGTTCTGGTAGAATTTGATAGCCTGATAGACTTCTTCGTTGTCGGTGACGAGCGCGCCGCCGATGACATCGCTATGTCCATTGATATATTTGGTCGTGCTATGCACCACGATATCGGCCCCCAGCTTCAACGGCTGCTGGAAGTAGGGGCTGGCAAAGGTGTTGTCAACCACGAGCAGCAGATGGTGGCGATGGGCGATATCGGCAACGGCGGCGATATCGGTCACATTCAGCAGGGGATTGGTCGGCGTTTCCAGCCAGATCATCTTTGTATTCGCCTGGATAGCGCGTTCGTAGGCCGCCGCGTTGCCTGCCGGTACATAGCTCGTTTCCACCTCGTAGCGGCGCATCACGCGCTCGAAGATGCGGTAACTGCCGCCATAGAGATCGTCGCAGGCCACCAGGTGGTCGCCCGCGCTGAGCAGGCTGAGGATGGCGCTTTCCGCCGCCATGCCAGAGGCAAAAGCCAGCCCGTACTGCCCCTCTTCCAGCGAAGCGATGCATGCTTCAAGCGCGCTGCGCGTCGGGTTCTGCGTGCGTGAATATTCAAAGCCTTTATGTTCGCCCAGTCCGCTCTGAGCATAGGTCGCGGTTTGAAAGATGGGGGTCATCACCGCGCCCGTCGATGGGTCCGGTTCCTGCCCCGCATGAATGGCCCTGGTCGAAAACTTCATACTGGTTGCTCCTTCATATAGTCATAAATGAGTTGCCACGCGCCCACCTGGCAGGGCAGTCGTGCGCCGCCATATCGGTCGCAGGCCAGCCGCGCCCCGTCGGCCACATCGACCGCAAACCAGCCGTGCGCCGCTGACCAGCCGCGCGTCGCAGGTCAACCGCGTCCGGCCAGCGGCGCGTCGTCGGCCACCCGCGCCGCCGACCAGCGGCGTTC
>CADDYT010000083.1 GCA_902810755.1 Chloroflexota bacterium | reverse complement strand
CCGCCGCAGGCCAGCCGCCAGGGGTGGCCCTACGAGAGACGCGGCGTTCGTGCCCCCTGGGGAGCCATCGTCTATAGTAGGGCCACCCCTGGCGGCTGGCCTGCCTGGCCTTCGCACGGCCTTCCGTTACCGCCTATGGGGCCACCCCTGGCGGCTGGCCTGCCTGGCCTTCGCACGGCCTTCCGTTACCGCCTATGGGGCCACCCCTGGCGGCTGGCCTGAGATGTGGGATATTCCCCTTGCTTACGCTTCCTCCGCCTCTGCACGCGGCTTCACAACACTACGCAGCACGTAGTAGAGAACACCGGCTACCAGTATGCCAACATAGTAGGCGATATCAGCGCCGTGCAGCAGGTTTGCCATCGGGCCAACGTAGAGGGCGGAATTCATGAACGGCACAGAAACGGCTAGGCCAACGAGGAAGGCGACGAGGCCGGGCCACTCAACTGCCTTGCTGAACGCGGCGCGCCACGCCTGCTCTGAGCGTGTCGCGCGACCGGGATGCAGGAAGAAGTCAACGAGGACAACGGCCAGCCAGGGGCCGATCCAGTAGGAGATCAGCAGCAGGAAGTTTTCATATTTGGCAGAAAGCCCGCTTGAACCATAGAGGGCCAGCGCGCCGCCGAGGATACCAACGGCGATGACCGAGACCCAGCGTTTGATCGGCACGTCCAGCGTGAGCAGCGAGAGCGCGCCCGTGTAGATGTTGAGGGCGTTGGCGGCAATCGTGCCGAGAATGACGGCGATCAACGCCGGTATCCAGATGGGACCCATCACCTTGACGACCAGATCAATCGGGGCAAGGTTGAGGCCAATGGTGGCGACGGCAGCTCCAAGCACCTGCAACCAGACACAGCCGATGAAGGAGCCGAGAAACACGGCAATGAACACGCGCCAGACCGGCGTCTGCGCCGGAAGGTAACGCGCGTAGTCCGAGGCGTAGGGCGACCAGCTAAAGACGTAAGAGGCAACGGCGGTGGTCATCAGCACAAAGAGGCCAACATGGTCGGCAAGCGGAAGTTTCGAGGCCAGGCCAAAGTGCGCCTGCGGCAGGCCGATGACCGACATCAACAGAAAGATGATCGCCAGCAGAGCCGCGCTGATCGCCTCGAAACGGTGGATAAGGTTATAGCCGTAGATGCCGAGCAGCATCTGCGCCGCCGTCAAAATGAGCAATGAAACCCAGAACGGCAACGTCGTCAACCGCTCAATGGCCAGCGCCCCAACAATACTATTCACTGCGTACCACCCGCTGGCGCTGACCCAGTTCAGGAGGGCGGGCAGATACGCGCCGCGCACACCGAAACTGTGGCGCGTAAACGAAAGCTGCGGCATGCCAATCTTCGGCCCCATACTGGCTGTGATGGCCAGCAGCGCGCAACCGATGATATTGCCGACGACAATAGCGGCTACGCCATCGGCAAAACCAAGCCCGAAGACGACCGCCAGCGCCCCGACCAGCCAGACAGGCAAACCCATGTTGGCCGAGAGCCAGAGCGTAAACAATGTACGAGGACTGCCATGTCGCTCGCTGGCCGAGACCTGCTCGATACCATGCGGCTCAACCGCTAACACCTGCCCGCGATACTCGCCGCCCGATCCACTTCCTGCCTCTACCGGATTTTCAAACGAACGAATCTTGCCCATCGCAATTCTCCTTTGTCTCCGACCCCCGGCGTGCCAGTAAACCAGCATACCGGAAGCCTCTGTTCCTCCTCAAGGAAACGAGCCATCCGACTAAGTGTAATTTTTACACTTACTGAGCCGATAAAAAAGAAAAGCTGTAGAAAGTACCCCACCTCTTGGTGTCTAACATACACTAACAGCCTTTACCAGAAAGTATACCCAGAAAAGCGCGAAAAAGCAAGTGTATTTTTGACACTTTCTGATAAATTTCGTAGTCGCGCGATCAATCGGCGCCTACGGGGGTCATGGCCGCATTACTTCGGTACAATCCAGCATTAGCTGCGCAGCCAGCGGTCGTACCAGGAGCGGACGCGGCGTAGCAGGTCGAGCTGGTGCATGCGTTCGCGAATGGGATGCCCCTCACGGGGATAGACGACCAGTTCGGTGGGAACTCCGTATTCGCGCAAAGCGCGATGAAAGCCGATGGCCTGGGTAAGCGGCACCCGCGCATCTTTCTCGCCGTGCAGGATCAGTACGGGCGTTTTCGTCTCGCGGGCAAAGGAGATCGGGCTGAGTCGCAGGTGATTCTGGTATTCCAGGCCGTCCCAGGGGACGCTGCCGCCCAGTTCGCGCTCGAAATCGGGGATATCGCTGGTCATGGCCATCATGCCCCAGTCGCTGACGCCTGCGCCCATGATGGCAGCTTTGAAACGTCCTGTTTGCGTGACGGCCCAGGCAGTCATGAAACCGCCCTGGCTCCAACCGCCAATACCCAGGCGCTCAGGGTCAGCGATACCGCGTTCAATGGCCGTATCCAGCGCCGACATTACATCGGCATAATCGGCACCGCCCACGTCGCCGCGAGCCGCGCCCGCGAAGCGTTCGCCGTGTCCGTAGCCGCCGCGCGGGTTGGGCATGAGAACGGCATAGCCGACCAGCGCCAGCCACTGCGCCCAGTCGGCCCAGCTGAGATGGAAGCCATGCCCCCAGCGCCCATAGGGGCCACCATGCACCAGCACAATCGTAGGCAGCGGGCGATCTGTCGGCGCGTCGGGCGGGCGCACAAGGATGCCATCCATCTGCCAGCCATCGGGCGCTGTCCAGGTGAACGCCTCCTGTGGCCCGAAGGTCAAACCGCTCAGCGCGCTTTGATGCTGTGTGAGTTGATGCAGCTTCACAACCTCACCGGCTGCCGCCTGCCCGGCCCAGATTTCTCCCGGCTGAGCAGCGGACTCGCGCACGGCAGCCAGGACGGTTGTGCCATCATCGAGAGCGCGCATCGTCCAGTCAAACATATCGCTCGTCCGGTCTTCAGGCTCTGTAGCCGAGAGCGGAGCCAGCGCGCCTGTTTCCGTGTCCAGCCAGCAGATACGGCTCTCTAAACCTTCACAGACAATTACCGCCGCTTTTTGGGCGTGGGGAGAGCGCGTGACGCTGAAGATACAGCCGTCATCGTACTGCGCCAGCCTGCGCGGCTCGTCTCCCCGCGCCGAAACGGCATAGACCGTCTGCGAAGACTGGCTTTTGAGCGAGACCGACGCGCCAAAGAGCAGCGTCTGCCCATCCTTTGACCAGGTAAGCGCATTCATCGAGGCGGAAAGACGGCAGACCTGACGCGGCTCACCACCGGCGACAGGCACGCGCCAGAGAGAGACATCCCGCGCCATGTACTCAAGACTGGGAGCTTTACGCACAATATAGGCCAGTTCGGTGCCATCGGGAGACCAGGCAAAACTGTCGACGTGGAAATCGCCGGAGACGATGGTGCTGACCTCGCCGCTCGCCAGGGAGAGCAGGCGCAGGCGGGCGTGGGGCCAGCGTTCGCCGTAGACATCGGCATCGTCGCGCTCCTTCTCCCGCCGCTCATCCTCCTCCGTCGGCTCATCGGCGCCGGTGAAGGCAATCTGGCCGCCATGCGGCGACCAGGCGAACTGCTCGACCGCCTTCTTGTTCTTCACGTTCGTCAGCGCCCGCGCCTCGCCTCCATCGGCGGCAATAATGTACAGCTGGGCGGTGCCGCGCGTAGCGCGATCGGAGAGGAAGGCAATCTGGCTGCCATCTGGCGACCAGCGCGGGCTGTGATCTTCGGCGCTGCCAGCCGTAAACTGCCGGGCCGGGCGCGAGCCATCGACCGGCACAAGCCAGAGCGCGCTCGTCCCATGTTCTTCCTTCTTGCTATCCGGCACGAGCGCGTAGACCACTGTGCGCCCATCAGGTGAAATATCTGGCTGCCTCGGCGTAGCCAGATCAACGATCATCTCAGCCGTCAGTTCTGCCATAGATCCTCCTGGTATTTGCCCGACATGGAAACAACAAGCAGTGGATGAACCATATTGAGTATGACACATCCACCGCCTGTTGCAATCTACTACCTTTGCACTTGATCTTTTCTGGTTTTGATGATAGACCCTTCCCAGGGTGAAAGCGGCAGGACAAGGCTCTTTACCGATCTCCCGTCCGGGATTGAAAAACTATACATCCTGAATAAAATTATCCTTGAAGCTCTCGCCTGCTTTGTACTCCGTTGGCTGGCCGTTATGATAGAGCGTCACGGAACCAGCCCCGTAGACGCGCCAGCCGACTTTCGAGCCGCCATGCGCATCATCGATCATGCCGGTCTGCTCATCGATGCCTATCAGGACGACGGTTGGCAGTTTGGTTGAGAGCAGCTTTGCCCAGCCTTTGCCGAAGTTGTTAAAATGGGGCAGCATGCAGGTATTGGGCAGCAGGTTCAGCCCCTCGGCAACCTGCGACTGCTGCGGGTCATAGTAATACTGGCACAGCACCATCGCCCCGGCGCTGCTGCCGCCCAGCACAGCCCCGACCTCGTAAGCCTCAAGCGCCGCCTGCCAGCATAACGTATCCTTCAATGTCTCGGCCAGATAGCCGGGGAAGCCGCCGAGCAGGTAGATCAGGTTCGACTGGCGCAGCTTCGCCGCGATATCAGGATCATTGGCCGTCTGCCTGTCGATGATGGGCAGCGACTCCACGTGGCGCGCCCCCAGGCTGCGAAACCATAGCACGCCATTGCGGCCCGCGTTCTGATCATTCTTATCCGGCGCAGCAGCCGTCGGGATGATGCTGATAACCCCGTCCTCATCGCCAGCCAGTTTCATCGCCACGCGGTCGGGTTCGGCCATCATGCCGCCAAATTCCAGGCCGCCTTCCAGTAGAATATATCCGGCCATAACACCTCCATCTCTTATGGTAGACGCTTCCGCGTCACAAAACATTGCACAGGTGAACTATTTCTTTCACGAATGAAGGCGTACCGGCGCGTCTGCTCTTATCATCATGCAGTAATCCATGTTTCTGCAACGAGAGGGAGGCAGACGAAGCCAACTCAGACAGTACCGCAAAGACACTCTATCATATCATAAATGTTCATATCCTAAATGTTGAGCCTTCAGCGCAATTTCGCTCCTATCGAGCAAATCAGGACGTGCCTTAACCGCTTTCAGGTGTACACTGGAAAAGGTAGGCAGCTTCATCGTAGACAGAAAAAAGGAGATACTTCTCATGGCAGAGACAATAGCAAAGGATACATTGCTCAACAACATGCAAGAGGGATACAATCAGTTCGAGGCACTGCTGGTCTCTTTGAGCGAAGCGCAGATGCTGATGCCAGAAGTCAACGGTTCCTGGTCAGTGAAGGACAACATTGCCCATCTGACGGCCTGGCAGGACTACCTGATCAGCCATCTTGAGGGGTTGCTGGCAGGCAAAGAGCCTCCCGAATTCCTGCCGGGTCTCACCTCAGAGGACGAGCAGAACGAGCAACTCTATCAGCAGAACAAACATCGCCCCCTCGCCGAAGTTCTGTCCGCGTTCCGCGCCTCCTACCGGCGCGCCTATGTAGCGGTGCAAGCCCTCAGCGAGGAGGCGTTGAATGCGCCTCTTCCCTGGAGTACAGACGGCAGCCCCGTCTGGCCCTTTATCGTTGGCAATACCTACGGCCACTACCAGGAACATGGCAACATCATTCGTGACTGGCTGAGCCGCATCCGTTAGAGACAAACCAGGGTAAGCATACTTATCGTTCCAGGCTGCGTATCATACTCGTCACGTATTCTGCCTCAGCAATTGCCTCCTCGGTCTCCGGGTTAATCGGCAGAGTCCGTCCGCGCCTGGAACGACTGATAGCATGGTGACCCAGCGCCCCGGCACCATACAGGTACATGCAGATTTTCAATCCTAGAGCCATCAAAAGACCAACAACGGCTAATACACCAAGTAATGACAGCATTGCACTCTCCTTCAAGCTCAACTCGTCCGGCCAGCACAGCCCGGCCAGCGCCAACATTACGCACCTCTGGTACCAGTTTCCCTTCATAGGGTCAAGCACGTCAATCGCTAACACGGACAAGCAAACTGAAAAGAAGCAGAAATTCGGTTAATAATGGATGAGAAAAAGTATAATAACAGGTAAGAAAGATTGGAAGGAGATTAAGCCGCTGCTTTCTTCGCAATAATGTGGAAGACGTGCCAGTATTTCGCTTCGCCATTAGCCGTCTTGCCCATATGCTCCTCTTCCCTCAATTCGATCACCTGCATATCGCTCATTAGCTCATCCACCTGTCCTCGCGTGAGAAAGGTCATAGAGGTATCCGGCGTATTCCACTGGTCATGGATGCCAAAGAACTGGCCGGTAAAGATGCCGCCAGGTTTGAGCGAGTCCTTTATGCGCGCAACCACATCATCGAAGCTTGTTCGTGGATTAAAGGGCAGAGCGAACTGGGCGCTGACAAGGTCATAGACCTCATGCCCGTAATCAAAATCCTCGAAGGAACTCTGCACAACCCGCAGGCGTTCGTCCGGCAGTTGTGCCAGGAGGGCCACTGCCTCAGCCTCGCGATCCACAGCCGTCACCGACCAGCCGCGCGCCAGCAAAAAGCGGGTATCGCGTCCTGCCCCGGCCCCCAGGTCAAGCGCGCGGCCCGGCTGGCCAAACAGGGCCGCAGCCCGCTCCAGCAACTCCCAGTGCGGATGATGCTTCGTGATGTTGTAGAAATTTGTCCACGTGAATTCTGGCATGTTTCTCTGGCCTCTCCTATGCAACAACAATTTCCTGACCTTCCCCACCACCCCCGTTGCCATATAGTATCTGATATCATACCGCTTCCTCAAATTGAGCGTCAAAGGGCTTGTAAAAAAAGGGCCATGTCCTGGCGGACACCACTGCGAATGAACAGGAGTATAATGGGGGCGAAAGATGCCAACGCGAGAACGGAATTATTCGCTTGATAAGCACACGAACCTGGCTAAAAACAGGCCTTGTTCGGGTACCGTTTCTGGTTTGGAAAAGTTCTCCATCCGTGAGGGGGATTGCCGTAGGGCGATGCCTGGTACGCTCCCGTCTGGTAGCTGTGAAACGCCTTGAGACGGGAGCGTACCAGGCATCGCCCCTACGACATCTGGTTTCCCTCGCAAGGATGGAGAACTTTTGGGAAACCCTACAGCTTCACCACGCCCAGAATATGCCCCTTGAGCAGTGGCACGCCTTTGCGGGCGCGGGGGAGAGCTTTGATGTCGCGGGCTTTTACGACGCTGGCCTGTTCGGGGCCTTCACCGCTGGCGATGAAGAGGAGGACGTCTTCTTCGGTGATGATGGCGGTGAGCAAAACGCAGTCGCTGCCGGTGAGTTCGGTGGTAACGACGCCTGCGGTAGCGCGCCCCTTCGCCGGATACTGAACAAGCGGCACTCTCTTGACAAGGCCGCTTTCGGTGATGACGAGCAGGCTGAATCGGTCTTCCTGGCTGGATGCTACCTCACTCTCTGCCTCTGCTTCAGGCGTGGCTGGTGCAGCGTTCAGGTAGGAGACGCTGACGACATGGGCGTGCTGGCCGAGGGAGATGGCGGCCATGCCCTGCCCGACACGGCCCTGCGGGCGCACGGATTCGTCGCTGAAGCGCAGCGTCTGCGCGTTGCTGGCAGTGACGAAGTATTCGCCGAGGCCGTTGGTGAGCAACGCGGCCACAACGCTGTCGCCATCGGCCAGCTTCATGTCCTGCAGGCCGTCCAGATGCACCGTCTTGTATTCGCTGAGCGGCGATTTCTTGATCTTGCCCAGCTTGCTGAAAATGGCGAGGTAGCGATTCTCGTCGTGCGATTCCACGGGCAGGATAGTCACGATCTCTTCGCCAGGAGCGAGCGCGAGCAGTTTGCGCGCCGGTTCGCCTTTTGTTGAGCGCGTTCCCGCCGGGATGTCGTGCGCGGCAATCTGGAAGACGCGGCCCGTGCTGCTGACACAGAGAACGTAATCCTGCGAGGTGGTGGCGATGATCTGTTTCAGTTGTTCATCGCCGCGCGCTACCGTGTAAGTAGCATCGCCGTTCTTGCCCTTTGGCGCGTAGGTTTCGGGCGGCAGGGCTTTGAGCGCGCCGGAACGGGTGAGGACGACCACCAGCGGCTCGCGTTCGTGCAGGCTCTCCACCGTCTCGATGGGCGCGTGGGCATGCCCGTCGACGTCGATGGTGGTGCGACGCTCGTCGCCGAATTGTTTGATAAGCTGCTGCATCTCTTTTTTGAGCAGGGCAATCAGCGCCTTGCGATCACCCAGCAGCCGCTCCAGTTCGCTGATACGCGAGAGTAGCTCCTCCTTCTCTTTTGCATATTTACTGGCGTCCAGCTTTGTGACCTGGGCCAGCGTCATGGAAGCAATGACCTCGGACTGGATGGGCGTGAGCTTGTAGAGCGTTTCGATCTGCTTGCGTGCGGCGGAACGATCCTCGGCCTGCTGGAAGATTTTGACGATGCGGTCTGCATGAGCTGCGCCGATGATGAGGCCCTCGACGATGTGCAGGCGCTCGCGAGCTTTGCGCAGCTCAAATTGCGAGCGGCGCGTCAGCACGTCGATCTGGTGCGCGTTCCAGTAGTTGAGCAGGTCGAGCATACCTGTCTGGCGCGGCTGGCGCGCGGCCTGCATGGGTTCGCCGAAGAGAAAGACCATCTGGAAGGAGAGCGCGACCTGTAAATCAGTCTCACTGAACAGTTGCGAAAGCACCTGAGCGGCATCGGCATCCTTGCGCAGCTCCAGCACGATGCGCATTCCCTTCTCTGTATCGCTTTCGTCGCGCAGGTCGGGCATCAACCCTTCGAGCTTGCGCGCATTGATGGCCTTGACGATAGAAGCCTTGACCTTGTCGCGACCAATGGGCGGAATCTGCGTGACAATCAGCGAGCGGCTGCGCGGCGTCTCCTCCAGGCGCACCTCGGCGCGCACGATGATACGCCCCTTGCCCGTTGTAAAGTAGTCCTTGATACCCTCACTACCGATGATACGCCCGCCCTGACTGAAATCGGGGCCAGGGATGTAGGTCATGAGTTGTTCGACGCTCATCTTCGGATTGTCCAGCAGGGCGATACAGGCGCGCATGACTTCGCCCAGATTGTGCGGCGGGATGTTGGTCGAAAGGCCGACAGCGATGCCGCTGGACGGGTTGACGATGGGAGGGATGCGTCCGGGCAGGTAGTCCGGCTCCAGCACCTTCGGGTCTTGCTTGTAGGTTGGGTGCAGGGAGACGGTTTCGCTCTCCATATCGGCCATCATCGCCTCGGCCAGCGGCGAGAGCCGCATCTCGGTGTAGCGATAGGCGGCAGGGGCGTCTCCGTCCTCACTGCCCATGTTGCCCTGTCCCTCGATCAGTGGATAGCGCATGGTAAAGGGCTGGGCCATACGCACGGCAGCGTCATAGACCGAGGTATCGCCGTGCGGGTGATAGTTGCCCAGGATGAGGCCGACCACCTCGGCGCTTTTGACCGTCGGGCGACTTGAGAGATAGCGGGCCTCGCGCATCCCGGCCAGGATACGGCGCTGCACCGGCTTCAGACCGTCGCGGGCATCCGGCAGCGCGCGATCGGTGACAACGGAGAGGCCATAGGTGGCGAAGGCATGCGCCATGATGACGGAAAAATCTTCTTCGCGAATGCCACTGTTATTGTTGTTATTCAGTTGTGTCGTTATTGTCTCGCTATTTCTTGCCATACGTTATACATCCAGTTCTTTGATCTTGCGCGCATGCTCGGCCAGGAAGCTGCGGCGCGCTTCCGCGTTCTCGTCTTCCATCAACTGTGTGACCAGCTTTGCCGCCAGCACCCCATCTTCCATCGTCACGCGCTTGAGGACGCGACGGGCGGGATCAAAGGTGGTGTCGCGCAGTTCTTTCGGGTTCATCTCACCCAGCCCTTTGAAGCGTTTGAATTCCAGTCCCTGCGCGTCGGCGTGCGAGGCGATGAATTGCTGCCGCGCCTCGTCATCGAGCAGCCAGACAACCTTGCCTTTGTATTTGACCGAGTAGAGCGGCGGGCAGGCAATATAGACGTGGCCGCGCTCGATCAGGTCGCTGAACTCCTGGTGGAAGAGGGTCAGCAGGAGACACTGGATGTGCAGCCCGTCCACGTCGGCATCGGTGGCGATGATGATGCGATGGAACTTCAGGCGACCGATATCGAAGCTATCGCGCGTTCCCGTACCAAGCACGTTGATAATCGTGCGTATCTCTTCGTTTTCCACGATGCGTTTCAGGTCGGCCTTTGCCACGTTGAGTGGCTTGCCTTTGAGCTTGAGAACTGCCTGAAACTCGGAGAATCGTCCCTGACCGGCGCTCCCACCGGCGCTGTCACCCTCGACGATGAACAGTTCCGCCCGCGATGGGTCGCCGGTATTGCAGCGCAGGAATTTTTTCGACAGTGAGGTATCGATCAATTCGCCGTTCTTTTTATTGCCTGCGCGCGCCAGTTCCTCAACCAGTTGGGCCTCGTTGCGCGCCTTCTGCATCTGCAAGATTTTCTTCAGCCACTCTTTGCCCGGCCCTGGATAGCTCTCAAACCACTCCTTCAGTCCCTCGTCAACCACCGAACGCACAATGCCTTCGACCGGAGCGTTATTCAGCCGGTCTTTGGTCTGCCCCTGAAACTGCGGACTGGTCAGTTTCACCGAGATGGCCACGTTCAACCCCTGCTGGATCACCTCGGGCTTGAAGCCGTCCTTCTCGCGGCTTTTGATAATGCCGAATTTGAGCGCGTAGTCATTGATAACTTTCGTCAGCGCGGCCTTGAAACCGGTCTCATGCACCCCGCCGTCACGGGTGCGCACGGCGTTGGCAAAGCTGTACATGGTGATCTTATAGCCGGTAGTCGGCTGCAAGGCCACTTCGACCTGCACGCCATCCTTCTCTTTCGCAATGCCGATCACGTGCTTGAACAGGGGCGCGCTGGTACTCGTCGCCAGGTCGCGCACATAATCGGGCAGGCCCTCACGCGAGTAAAAATCGCGCTTGATCGGCGCGCTGCTATCTTCGTCGTAAGCTTCAAGGTGGAAGCTGACGCCGCGATTGAGATAGGCGGAAGCCTTGAGGCGGCTGATGACGGCATCCAGCGAGTACCAGGCATCAGCATCGAAAATCGAACGGTCGTAGAGCCAGCGCAACTGCGTGCCGTGCAGCGCGGAATCGCACGGCGTAATCGTGTGCGGCATGGCAACCCCACGACTGAACGTCTGGCTGAACTGCTGCCCATCCTTCCAGATGGTCAGTTCCAGTTTTTCCGAGAGCGCGTTGATGATCGTCGCCCCCACGCCGTGCAGGCCACCGGCAGTCTTGTACGCGCCTTCGGCGAACTTGCCGCCCGAATGCGGTACGGTGAGAATAACGGTCGCGGCAGGCAAGTAGTCGCCCTGATAGAGCATGGGATCAAACGGCATGCCACGCGCCTCGTCTCGTACTGTGACCCAGCCGTCCGGCTCAATGCGCAGCCAGATGTGCTTTCCATAGCCGGCAACCGCTTCGTCAACCGCATTGTCCAACGCCTCCCAGATCAGGTGAAGCAAACCAGAAGTCGAAGTGGACCCGATATACATGCCAGGGCGATGTCGTATTGCAGCAATACCTTCCAGTACCTGTATATCAGCAGCAGAATATACGCTCTGCTTTTTTGCGCGCGGCCTGCCCTCTTTCGTCCCCGTCTTCACGGCAGCCGCTCCTCGATATTCTTCAGTTTTCTCTGGCGTAAACAACGTCAGTTGCTCCTGCGCCGAATCGTCAAATGTCTCTTGTAATACAGGGGATAATTTTGGAGTGCGCGCCATCGATACGTATTTCCTCTCTAAAAATTCTTCCTTGCTATTCAGCATACAGCCTGTAGCGCGGAAAGTCAATACTTTTTCGACCAAAAGTTCTATCTTTTTGTTCCAAACGCTCTTTTGCAATCCGGTAATGGCTACAGGAAAGACTTTTGCCTGCCGGGAAGAGCAGCGGAACAAAAGAGGTATTTTTCCTATTCTTTTTCCAAAACACTACTGTTGTACATCCTTATCCGTTTTGAAAATATGGAAGAGCAAAGATTGGACCTGCTCTCTTAAAAACCTTTCTCGTGGGATTTTTGTTCCCACTCTTGTTTTTTCATGTTTTTTTGCGTATACTTGTGTAACATAGTGCTATACGAATCATTTATCAATCCGTATCGGTATACGGAGCTTGAAATATCTTGTTCACGTCTTGCATAGGAAATTCGTCTTAATCAATCTGATTATCATGCACACTGGATATTGCAATTCGTGATAAAATGAAAGAAATTGTGCCTATCCTGTAGCGTTTTCAATAACTTATACGGCCCGATTTTCAAATCGAGACGGCTACGCAACATCACGAAGAAAGAAAGGATGGAAGAACGTATGCCACGTCCATCGAAGCCCGTTCCCCCCGACACGCTCGGCGGACGCATACGAGCGGCGCGTGAAAACCTGCGCTTCTCACTGGCGCAGGTTGCCGGTGACCGCTACAGCACGAGTCTCATCTCTCAGATTGAGAGAAACCGTGTAGAACCTTCGCATGACAGCCTTCTCTATCTTTCAGAGAAGCTCAAGCTGCCGTTCATGGAGCTGGAACAGCTAGCCCGCCAGCAACGTGAAGCAGAAAGCGAAGTACAGCAGTACCGGCGCTATGAGGAGATCATGGAAGAGGTGAATGAGGCCCGCGAACACAGAGACTGCACACACGCCCTCAAACTCCTGGAGTCGCTTTCCTTTGCCCACATTCCCCCGACCCTGCGCTGGCGTCTTGCCTCTCTACGCGGCCAATGCTACTTTGACCTGCGCCGCTTTGTCCCGGCGCAGAAAGATTTCCTGGTCGCTGTTGCCGAGAAACCGGAAACCGTGCCAGAGGAGCAACGGCTGGAAGAGATGATCCTGCACCTGCGCCTTGCCGCGACCTACCGCGAGCTGGGGCAGCTTGATGAGGCCCTTGAAGAATATCAGGTCGCGCTGGAAATGATGGATTCGACGACATCCCTGGTCTACGTGGCAGAGACGCACTGGGGCATCTCACTGATTGCCAGCGAGCTTGCCAACCGGCCCCGAAACGGCGCTATCTGCCCGGTTGAGCAGGCAAGACAGTTGCACATCGCCCTCGAACATGCCAGCAATGCCAGTATTCTCTATCGTTCAGTGGGGCAGAAACAGCGTGAGGCCCTGCTTCTCTGCCAGATCGGCCTTATCAAGAAAGCGCAGGGCAACCTGACGGAGGCCCGCGAACAGTTACGCGCCGTACTCGATAAGTGGCAAAACAGACTTGATGAGCCTGCTGAAAACGCGGTAGCGAGCGAGCGAGAACGCAAAGAGTGGGCCAATCTCGTCTCCGTCGTCGCCTGTTCGCTTGCCTGTATAGAGCTAGAAGAGAAGCATTATGATGAGGCGCTGCGCTATATCAAACAGGCGCAGGCAGCCGGGCAGATGAGCTATCGAATCCGGCAGGCAGAGGCGGCAATGACGCTTGGTCGCATCCTTGAGGCCATGGACAAGCATAATCCGCAGGCTCAGCAAGCCTTCCGCGATGCCATCAAGGCGCTGGCCCCCACCGACCGGCTCGCGGCACGCATTCGCGCTCATGACCTGCTCGGTCGCCACCTGCTCAAAATAGGGGAGACGGAAGCCGGGGAACGCGAACTCGACCACGCTCGCTACCTCGCCAATCTCGCTTCCGGCGGCCATGCCCCCACGCTAACGCCTGAAGGGGAAATGGTAGAGTGATGCACTTGCCCGCAGAGTACCCGCAAGGGGTACCCTCATAGGCGTTAACTTAAGCCCGTGCGAGCGCGACGCAGGCCACCCGCCAGGGGTGGCCCTCCTCTACGCGGCGGCTCCACAAGCCCTACGACACGTTCGTATAGAGTAGGGCCACCCCCATAGGCGTTCACTTAAGCCAGTGCCAGCGCCCGGCAGGCCAGCCGCCAGGGGTGGCCTGCCGGGCGCTGGCGCTGGCTTCAGCTAACGCTTCTGCGGCCACCCCTGCGGGGCGGTCTGTCTGTGAGGCTACAACATCTTGCCGGTTCGCACGTACATATCTGTACAGAGTATAATAAGAGAGAGCGGCGCACGAGCAGTTGCACGGAGCGGGAAGGAGTGTTCTGGATGAAACCGATTACAGGCCAGTATGAGTTTGCGCATCAATCAGGGATTGGACTCGATTACTTCACTTCCCGTCTCGACCGCCTGACCATTTACCCCAACGGGCGCTTTTTGCTGATCACGCAGGATCGCAGCCGCCTCTCCAACGCGGCGCAATCGCTGATCAGCGGGCAGCAGGTCTCCGCAGCCGCCCCTGAGACGAGGCGCGAAGGCAACTATATTCTTCAGGGCAATGCCATCTCGTTTCGCTTCGATGACGGCTCGCAGGAACAAGGGCAGGTTTCATGGAATGGGGAGGGTATCCAGATTGGCCAGAACTTCTTCAACAAGGTTTCTGATTCGACCATGATTCCACCCACACACCGCATGAAAAAGGACATGGATGATATCGCGAAAGGGCTGAAGATCGCCGGTACAATTGGAGGCATGGCGCTCAAAGCGGCCAAAACGGTGCATAGCACCATCCAGGCCGTGCAGGAAGCAGGCACCAGCCAGCCCAATCCTTTTGCTGTCCAGCCACAGGGACAGAACCAGGCAGGGGTCGCGCCTTCTCAGCCCGGCCAGCAGCCGCCGGTGCAACAGCCGCAGGGATCATACACATCGCCAGCCAGCGCACAGGGAGGGCCAGCTATGCCATCCACATATGTGCCCCCGGCCTCGGTGCAGCCATCGGCACCGGGAGTGCGACCGGCGCCGGGTTCTGCCGCGCCCGTCCAGCCTGTTGCGCCTGTCCAACAACCGCAACAGCCGCCGCTCGCTCCACCACCGGCGGCCCCGGCACCGGCGCCCGCCATCGCCACGCGCTTCTGTGATCAGTGTGGCGCGCCCGCCCGGCCCGGCAAACGCTTCTGCAACCAGTGCGGCGCGGAGCTTCCCTGACCCGATCTAATAAAAGCCTGTCGCTTCATGCCTTCGGCTGATCTTTCATCAGTAATTCGTAGGCGGCGATAATGCGCATCATCTGCTGGCGATCCCCACCGCGATCAGGATGATGCTTCTTTGCCAGAACACGGTAGCGACGTTTGATCTGTTGCCGCGTCGCGTTCGGCGGCAAGCCAAGCACATTGAGCGCCTGCTGCCGTTCGAGCGCGGCACGGGCCGGGTTGGCCCGGCTCTGCCAGAGCGCGCGCGCCCCCAGGCGCAGAATGTCCCAGAGTAATGAGGCAAACGATTTCTGTGATGACGAACCCATATCAGTCTTCTACCCGTTCTGGCGCGGCATACTCTTGATCTCTCACAAACGGGAGCATCGATTGCTCCCCCCCTATTATAGCCCATAGCGAGTCAAGGTGAAACGGGAAACGGGTATGAGCCGTGATTGAAAAAGAGGACGAGGTTGGCTCTGAATATCTATTGTAATAGTGGGAAGAGGTGTAACGATGGCAACCAGAACACATGACACACAGACAGCCGCCGACGCGAAGCGACAGCCAGGGGTCGTACAGGCTGCTCAGAAAGATGTGCAGCATGTTGAGAAAAAGGCTCAGCCACTCATCGCATTTTTCACGAAATTCAACAACGACTGGGTGATGAATCTGTCGGCAGCACTCGCGTATAACCTGCTCACAGCCATCTTTCCTATCGCCGTAGCTATTCTCGCCATTCTAGGCTTTATCCTGGGACATTTGAGTCCCGGCACAATGGATAGCATTACCGGCGCGCTGCAAAACGTCTTTCCCTCTTCAATCTTATCGAATAGAGATTTTGTCAAAACCATCAGCCATCAACTGGCGAATGTCTCGGGGCCGCTGGGCATTATTGCCCTGCTGGTCGCCATCTTTGGCGGCTCGCGCCTGTTTACGTTGATGGAGGGATGTTTTGACCTCATTTACCACGTGAAGCCGCGCGGCCCCCTCCAGCAGAATATCATGGCCATCGGTATGTTACTGTTATTTGTGATCCTTGTCCCTGTAATGATTGTAGCCTCAAGCGGGCCGGCGCTGGTCTTCTCGCTGCTGAAGTACACCCCGTTGGCTTCGCTGGCTTCCAGTGGCCCTATCGTCTTTATCGGCGGCATTCTCAGCGGCTTGATCGTCTCGTTTATCCTGTTCCTGGCCATCTATATCGTGGTTCCAAACAAGAACATTAGCTTTGGTGATAGCTGGCTCGGCGCGCTGATAGCCGCCGCCCTGCTTACCCTGTTCTTGACACTCTTCCCATTCTACACGACACATTTTATGACGGGCTACGTCGGCCAGGTTGGCTTTGCCGTCATTCTGCTGGCATTCTTTTACTACTTTGCTGTCATCCTCCTGCTGGGAGCCGAGATCAACGCCTTCTTTGCCGCCAAAGTCGTCGCCACTCCTGCGGACCTGGTGACGATGGTTCACGACTGGACAAGCCATGCGCCAGAAAATCAGGAGAAAAAGGAAAAAACGGCTGCTCTCTCCCACAAGCCCATTAATCCGGGCAGCGGCTACACCCTCAATCCCGTACAGCAGACCAGCCGCTTAGGACAGGAGGCGCAGACGGAACAGGGACAACAGCACGGACAAAGCGAGCAGGCCCCCGCACAAACAATACATTCCGCGTCATCCGCTCGGAGGGAGGATGAACACGCGGTGCAGGAAGCTAAAAAAGCGGTGGAACGGGTACAGAAGCATGGCCAGCCGTCCTCTTCCCTGGTCTCGAAAGTGGGGCCGGTACTTGAAGCAGTGGCAGGAACCGCCCTCGCTTTTGTCGTGGAGCTGGCGCGTTCGAGCCGAAAAAATAAGACGCGCAAACCGGCAGCATAGAGAGAGGCCGACAAAAATAACATATTACGCAAAGTGACCGCTGAGCATACAGGCACATGCGGTTAAAAAGAAAAGATATTCTGTGGATAAACTGAGCGTCTTTTGTCTTGACTTCCACAAGACTCTTCTGCTACACTTTGATGCAATATATATCCTCACGTCAGCAAGACGGATAGCACCCAATACCATCAGAAAGTGACAGGCTTATTATCCTTTTTTTCAGAAAGAACATTGGTTCGCTCAAATGATACGAGAGGTTGCGTGCATGACCGGTGAACATCCCTCAAACGCCAGCGACCAGGAACGCCTGCGGCTCCTGGCTGCCCTGCGAGAGAGCGAAATCCTGCGCGAGCTTGGTGAGTTACTGGCCTCCTCTCTCGACATTGAGCATATTTTGAACGTGCTGGTCAGGCGCACAACGGAGGCGTGTGAGGTAGAACGCTGTGCTGTCTGGCTCTATGAAGAACACCGCGCCGCCTTCGTCCCTGCCGCCTACTATCTCTCCTCGCCCCATCTGGACAGCCAGGATATCAAAGCGGCAGCCCATATCTGGTACCGCAGTACGCTGCCCGGTGACGATGCCGTCATCCGCCGCCTCACTGAGGAAAAGACACTCTTCGTGCCAGACCTGCGCAGCGAACCCAGTATGCGCTTCGTCGCCGATACCTTTCTGGTTCGCTCCGTTCTGCTGCTCGCACTGGTACGCGAGGGGCAGGTGGTAGGCATGATGACACTCGACGACCCGGGCAAAAGCCGCGCCTTTTCGCCGGAGCAGGTGCAAATGGCGCGTGCCATCGCCCAGCAAGCTGCGATCGCCATCGGCAATGGCCGCCTCTACCAGCAGGCACAGATGGAACGCAGGCGAGCAGAACAGCTCATCAAGCGGCTTCAGGCCATTAACCAGGTGGCAACAGCCGTCAATGCGGGCGAAGACCTGGCCGATGTGCTGGCTATTGCTCTGGATTCCCTGATACACGTCCTGGATGCCAGCGGCGGCCTCATCGTACTGCTGGAAGGCGACACGCCGGTAGTGGTGGGCAGCAAACAATTGAAAGCCAGGGAAGAGGAGGCGCCTGCGGGTATCACGCTTTCCGAACTCACCCACTGCCAGCAGGCCACGCGCAGCGGCCTGCCGCTGCTGACTGATATCGAGCAAACGACGGGACGCGAACAGGCCTGGTATAAGGCGCTGGGTCTGACCCATATGATGGTCATTCCGCTGATGGCAGGGGCCATGCGCAACAGAGGAGAGACAACAGCGCAAGAGAAACGCAGGCAGCCCTACTGCCTGGGCTTTGCCATCGCCAATTATCTCCACGAACCCCGCCAACTCTCGCACGGCCAGTTCGCCTTCGCCCAGGATATCGCGGCGCAATGCGCGCTCGCCGTTGAAAAGCAACGCCTGCTGGAAGACGCCCACGAAGCAGCCGCACTGGCGATGGAGCGCGCCAACACGCTGGATGCCGTCTTGCAATCGCTGACAGAGGGCATTACCGTGATTACCCAGGATCATGAAGTCGTCATAGGCAACAAAGCGGCTTCGCGCTTCCTGGGCGTGCCGGTCGGCGCCAGCGAACAATTACACGCCTTCCTGCATCGTTTCCCCAGCATGACGCTCGACGGGCAGCCCATTCAGGACGAGGATTTTCCTGTGAGCCGGGCGTTGCGTGGCGAGCGCATTCGCCGCGAACGCTTCCTGACCTATCGCGTAGATGGAGCGCGGCGCGTCGTTGAGGTCAATGTTACGCCCATGTTCGATGAGCAGAAGCAGCAGGTCGGGGTGGTCAGCGCCTTCCGCGACATTACCGAGCAGGTTGAAGCCGAAGAACACATCCAGCATGCCCTGGAAACCATGCTCAAGGTGGCAGAAGCCGTCTCTGGCCTCACCGACATCTACGATATCCAGCGCCGCGTGCTGCAACTCACGCTGAGCGCGCTGGCCTGCGAACGGGGCGTGGTCTATCTCTATGACAACGCGCGGCAAATCTTCACCCCTTTGCTCTCGACCGGCTTTGTCAGCGATAACGAACAGCAATGGCTCAACGAGCAAAATCGCTGGCTCTCGCCCACCATCGATGAGTTTCAGGAATTTAAGGAGCAATTAATTCAGGGCCATGCCCTGTTACTGCCTGCCCAACAATTCCGCCGCACCACCGGCTCGCTCGCCAACCCCCCATCGCAGCAGCCAATGATTCTGGCCGCGCCCATCACCCATAACGAGCGCCTGCTGGGCCTGATGCTGCTTGACCGCTCGTCCAACCCACAGCAAAACTATTTCAGTCTCTGGGATATGGCGATGGTCGAAGGCATTTCAGAACTGGCGGGCCTCGCCATCGAGCAGGCATATTTGCAGGAAGAGGCAACCAGCGCGCGCGCCAATGAGGCGGCAATGCGCGAGGCCAACGCCCTCAAAGACGAATTTATGTCCATCACCGCCCACGAATTCCGCACCCCACTCACCGTCATCCTGGCCCACTGCCAGATGCTCCTGCGCACCCTGCGCCGCAGCAGCGGCGATCTCAGCAAAAACGATGACGTGATCGATAGTCTCTCGACCATCGAGAAACAAACGCATCTGCTGACCGATATCGTCAATGCCTTCCTGGAGGTGACACAGATCAATCGCGGCCAGCTCACGCTCAAGACGGAGGAAGTTGATCTGGTGGAGATCGCACAGCAGGTCGTCACAAACTATAGCGCAACCTCGCCCAACCACCAGGTCAGTTGCGTTATCGAGCCTTGCCCGAATGATTACCTCGTCAAGGGCGATAGTTCGCGCCTGTTACAGGTCATGGGAAACCTGGTACAAAACGCCATTAAATACAGCCCACTCGGCGGCCCTGTTACCGTTCGGCTGCGCCAGCGTCTTCTTAGTGAAGACATGACAACGGCGGGGCAGGGGCTGCCCGCACAGAGCAAACGCCTCATTGAGGTATGCGTTGAGGATAAGGGTATGGGCGTTCCTAAAGATGCACAGGCCCATCTCTTTGAACGCTTCTACCGGGCCTCCAATACTCAGGGCAGCAAAGTCAGAGGCGTCGGCCTCGGTCTCTATCTCGTCGCAGAACTCCTTCGCTTGCATGGTGGTTCGATTCGTGTAGAGAGCAGTGGCATCCCCGGTGAAGGGAGCAATTTCATCTTTACACTTCCCGCGTTAGAAAGAGACCTGGAAAACAGTGAATGAACTACGAGGCTGGCTGCTGAAGCTGGCAAAAGAGACAATGGCACGCGAGGGCAGCGAGGATGCCGCCCACGATTATGACCATCTTGAGCGCGTCATGGCGCTCGCGGATACCATTCAGGCGCGTGAAGGCGGCGACCTGCCAACTATCTGGGCAGCGGTCGCCTTTCATGATATCGGCCAACAACGCGAATTTCGCTCTGGCGGCGATCACGCCCTGATCGGCGCGGACATGGCAGCGGAACTGCTGACAGACACCCGATTCCCGCAACAGGCCATTCCCGCCGTACAACAGGCTATCCGCGACCACCGCCTGACGGGCGGCGCTATCCCACAATCGCTGGAAGGGCGGATCCTCTACGACGCCGATAAGCTCGATTCGCTGGGCGCCATCGGTATCGGTCGCCTCTACTGCATCACGGGCCGTTACAATCAAAAGGTTTACTCCCCGGTGCCGGACGGCATTGAGGAGCCGATCAATCCGCTGCTCGTGCGTACATTACGGCGCGACCCCGATTATTCGCCCTACATTGAGTTCCAGTTGCTGTTCAGCAATCTGGCCAGGCGCATGATGACCCGCAGCGGACGCGAACTGGCACAGGAACGCTACGCTTTTATGGAAACGTTCTTCAAACGGCTGCGCCA
Source organism: Chloroflexota bacterium (assembly GCA_902810755.1). Next base: position 5,206 of record CADDYT010000083.1, on the reverse strand, counting down.
GGAAGCGGAAGGGGAGCTTTAGGCTTCCTCTTCCGGCTGCAACACCGCATAATTGAACGAGGTTTTCACCTTCGTCGGCGCACTGAGATGGACGGTAAAGCCTGTACCGGGCTGCAGTGAGATATATTGCACCACCACCGGGCCAGGATCAGAGGCCAGCATAACCGTTACCACGCTCGCAGCAGTAATCTGCGAACAGGCAATCGCGACATCACCCTGACCGGCATCAAAGCAGCCGGAACCGAAGATTGGTTGCCAGCTCGCTAAGGCCGCGCCGCTCTCCGGCGCGCGTACCGACGGCAGACGTCCGCTCGTCGTCTTTTCATATATCGCTTCACTGCCCGGCGCGGCCTCCGCCGGGGCAGTTTGCCGTTCATCAACAACGGGTAATTCAAGCGTCGGCTCACTCCTGGGAACGGAAAACGTATTGCTCAACGCGAGCGGCTCTGTGCTATCATGTGGTGGATAGCTTCCTGCTCCCCTTTGCCTGTTCTCGTTCTGACCGGCAACCCCATGCAACGATGTACCCTTCGGCGCGGCCTCCAGATGCACTTTTGTAGGATATCCTGCCGGGCGCGCTTTGCCCTCTTCCTGCACCGTCGCAGTGGCATTGCAGGGAAGTTGAGGGACCGGCGGCAGCGCAGGCGCGGGGAGCGGATGATGCATGGCCGAGGCATCAATAATTGTCGTCGTTGTTGTGGTCTCAGAATGTTCGACACGCACCGTCGTCACCGTTTGCATGCTCAGATTTGGGCTGGCAAGCAAACCCGGCATGGGAATACAGGTCTCCTGCGCGGCGGGCGGCGCGGGCGACTGTGCCGACGACGCAGCGGTGGTATGACTCTGAAATGGCAGGGTAATCGCGGCCAGGGACATGGTAACGCGCTGGGCCAGGCGAGAAAACACGCCGCCCTGCTGTTTCTCCTGAGCAGGCAGGCGTTGCTGCGTGTCACCTGTCTGTACGGCAGGTGCCCGGAACTGATCGGCAGCGGGAACCGCACCTGAAACCTGAGACGCCACCGTATACATCGGTTTTGTTTGCAGACTCAAACGAGGTGGAATCAGCGCCGTTGCTCTGCGCCCCTCACCTCTCTGCCCATCTCCCACCTGTCCTCCTCCTTCCTCCTCATCATCTTCATCCAACCACTCCTCTTCCGCTGCACCCTCTGCCAGCGTCTGCTCCACCGAAGCCGACAGTTCGATGCGGCCTTTCTCAAGCCGAGAACGCCACTGACGCTGCGTTTGTTCATCAAGTTCATCAAACCAGGCCATCACGTCCCCCTTCCTTGCATATACATCTCTTTCTTACTACAAGACTTCGTTCTTTCCTCCCTTCTTCCAGCCTCCACCAGACAGCCGTTGCCTGCCACGTCACCGATAAAAAAGCCCATCTCCTCTGTATACCCGTGACATACGGTGAAATATCGAAAAACAGTATAGCATACTTCGCGAATATTCCCGGAATCTATAGCCCATCCGGGTGAAAGAGTTTATCGCTCCCGCCCGCTGAAACGATAGGAATATATGGTTGCAGCAGGGCTATTCTCTTGCCAGAGGCACCGCCAACCGCTACAATACCATCCTGGGACAGCAAAAGAAGCCGTTCCGATCCTGCTACCCATCCGGGTAGACATGACAGAGCGTCAAAAATTATTTTCTTGAGGAAGGGTTCGATGAAACTTACCGGAAGTCACAAATTCAAAGCATCCAGCCAGCAGGTGTTCAATGCTATTCTCAATCCCAGCATTCTGCAATCGTGCATCCCCGGTTGCAACTCGGTTGAACTGCTCGACAATAACCGTATCAGAGCCAATATCACCACGCCGCTGCCGGGTCTGAGAGGCCCCTACGGCATCGTCATCAAAATCGCGCAGATCCAGGCCCCCAACTACCTGGTGCTTGAGGTGAAGCGGCAGGGGACCGGCGGCTCCGTCAACGCCAGCAGCCAGATTCGCATCAGTGATGAGCCAGACGGCGCGGTACTGAACTACGATGCTACCGCTGATCTCGAAGGCCCCATCAAGATCGCCGACAACCCGCTTGGCAGGGGTATCACCAACAACACGCTCAACAACCTCTTTGCCAATCTGGATAAGGCGGTTCAATCGTAAACGGGCGGTTACTAAAAGGCCTGAATCCTGCCGCTTCTTTGCCCAGGAGCAAACCATTAAACCGGCAAAGGTCAAGGGGAAAGGCAGCGGCAGAGCTTCTTGAGAAAAACGGAAAAGGCAGATGCTTCCACCATCAACCGGGAAGCATCCGCCTTCTTGTCTGAGAACTCCAGGGCGAGCGCAAGGCAAGGGTCGCCCCCATAGGCGTTAACTGAAGGCCGCCGCAGGCCAGCCGCCAGGGGTGGCCCTACGAGAGACGCGGCGTTCGTGTCGCCTGTGGAGCTATCGTCTATAGTAGGGCCACCCCTGGCGGCTGGCCTGCCTGGCCTTCGCACGGCCTGAAGTGAACGCCTCTGGGGTCGCCCCTGCCCTCGCCAGGGTGAGCTGTGCTATAGAGATGGCGGTGCCGCTATCGGCTGTGGTTTCAGTGCTACAGGGAAATTTTGATAATTGCGGCAACCATATCCCCGCCTGGCGGCACGAGCAGGCCATCGCGTTCTATGAGCCAGTCTTGCAGCAGCGCGCGCAACTCCCGGCCCGTCTGTTCATCCGGGGGCAGGATCAACTGCTCCTGCAATTCCTGAACGGCAACATCGAGGGAAGGGTAGCGCAGGCTGGGTGGGATTCTGACGATCTCCACATCAGCATAGATGCCCATTTCAAACAGGACATCCAGCACGTGAATGTAGGCCGGTGGCTCCTGGCGGTCGTCGCCGTGGAAGTGCCGCCAGATAGGCGCGGTCAGGGCGTCAATAGAGGTGGCACGATGGTAGAGGTAGCAGGCGCGGTCGGTCGCCTTGAGCAGCTTTGTCAGAAAGGCTTCGATATCGCGAATGGGATAGAGGACGTGGCTACAAATGACCACGTCGGCGTGCAGATCGTCCGGCGCCTCCTGCCAGGTGGCTTGCACGAAAGAGATGTTGGTGAAACCGGCCTCCTGCGCGTCCTGCCGCAGGAAGCTCAGCATGGAAGCATTTGGCTCGACGGCGGTCACATGTCGCACGAGGGGGGCAAGGGCCAGAGCAAAACGACCCGTTCCCGCGCCCACGTCCAGCACGCTCATCTGCGGCGTGACCTCGCCGCTCACGCGCCGGAAAAACGGGTCGGCCAGGGCAGTTTGCTTCGTTGAGCGGTGGTAGCCGCGAGCGCGCCGATCCCAGAAATCGGCGCTGGTACGGCCTAAACGGGCGTAGGCCGAATCCATCTGTCGCGCCCGCGCATCCAGCAACGCCTGCCAGCGTTCAACTGCTGTTTCCATTGCACGACACCGCCTTTCGAACTATGCTACACTTTATAGCGTAAAAGTCCCTCACGCATGCCATGAGATGAGGAACACGTTTGTATGGGTAGGAGGCCAGGGCGGGGCAAGCTTCGTCCCTACCAACGACGAACCAATGCCCACTGACTGCGTCATTGGTAGGGGCGGAGCTGGCCTCCTAGCCGTTGGCGGCTGCCGTATCAGACGCTTGCAACTTTTGCTTGAGGCAGTCGAAGAACTGGCCGGTGAGTTTTTCCACCGTTCCCTGCATGAGGCGGGCCCCCACGCTGGCAATCGTGCCGCTGACGGTCACGTGGGCGTTCCAGTCCATGCGCGTCTGGTTGTCATCCAGCGCGGTCAGGTCCATATCGCCGGTCATGTCAACGTTACTGCCGGGCGCCTTGCCGCGCGCTTTGATGACCATAAACTTTGGCGCCTCCTTCTCTGGCCGCGTAACATCCATCGTGAATTTCGCCTTCACCGCGCCGATGCCGACCGAGACCACCGCCTTCCAGTGTTCCTCGCCCAGTTCTTCCATACTCTGGAAGCCGGGCGCGCACGAGGCCACGTTATTCACGTCCATGAGGAAGTTCCACACTTTTTCGACGGGCGCGTTAATCGTTTGACTTCCTGAGAAATTCATACAGCATTACCTTTCCTGTTGCTCTACAAGATATTCCTGTGGATTGCGTTCAAACAACCGCTTACAGGCGGGGCAGCAGAAATAGAATTCACGTCCCTCATACGTGCTGCGATGCCGCGCAGTTGCTATCTCTACTATCATACCACAGACCGGATCAAGCGCGGTTTCGGGTAATATTGTAGCACGAATTTCCTGCTCGCCCTCGTCTGTGCCTGACCGAGCCTGCGCTCCCCGCTCACCCGGCTCCATCGAAGGAAGTGGGGGTAGCGTGCCACGCCGCCGCACCTGCACAAGTTCGGCCAGGATGCTGGCGGCAATCTCCTGCGGGGTGGTCGCGCCAATGTCCAACCCTGCCGGAGCCTTGAGGCGCGCAATCTGCGCTTCATCCAGCCCGGAGCCGCGCAAATACTCGCGCACCGCCCCGGCGCGGCGATGGCTGGCCACCATGCCCACATAGCAGGCCGGGCTGCGCAACGCCTGTTCCAGCGCATCCTCGTCATATTCTCCATGCGAGGCAACCAGAATATAGGTCCGCTCGTCGGGCGCGACCTGGCTTATATCAGCCTGCGACAGGGCAATCACCGTAAAGTCGAGCGCGCTGGCCAGCGTGTTCAGCGCAGCCAGCACGGGCGAATCGCCGATCAACAGCAGGCGGGGTTGAGGCAGATGGGGTTCCATATAGATATCTAACGCTCCTCCACTGGTGCAGGTCATGGGAAACACGCGCACATCGCGCCGCAGCGCGCCCACCTCCGGAGAGCCGAGTCGCAGCAAAAACGGGTCGCCCCCCTCACGCAGCACACGCAGCGCCTCGCGCACCACCACCGGCTGCGTGCAACTGCCGCCAACCCAGCCGCTAATGCTCCCATCCGGCTGCACAATAGCCCGCGCCCCCACATGAGCCGAGGTAGGCTGCTCGCGCCACACCACCGTCGCCAGCACAAACGGCTTCCCCGCGCGCTCCAGTTGATGAGCCAGTTCAAAAACGCTATCAGGCATATCAGTATCCTCCCGCCAGCTTCACACAACTTTTATAAGAGAATACATAGCATAAGCAAGCGCAGCGCCAGTAGATACATTTGGAGGGTATGTCCCCTGCAAAAGTAGGGCCAGTAGAATATGTGTCCGCGTAAGCAGGTGCGAGAGCGCCCAGCTACCAGCCCGGTCACAGGCCAGCCGCCAGGGAATGGCCCT